>NZ_JAOECR010000001.1:0-376669 GCF_029836955.1 Stenotrophomonas sp. GD04054
TTGGGGCTGCAGGGTCCATCGGCCGGAATTCTGGCCTGGGGCTGCAGGGTCCATCGGCCGGAATTCTGGCGCTGGTCGAGCGTGGCGGGCAGGGTGCAGCCGGTGGCGGTGGCAATGCCGGGGCAGAGCAGGGCGGCGAGCAGGGTAAGGCGATGCATGGTGGAGCCTCGTTGAGAGGTCCCACTCCATCCTCCGGAACGCGGCAACGTTGTCTGTAGGAATTCGTGCAGATGCGCGGCGTTGTCAGCGCGCGGTCACGGTCTCTATCCACGCATGGCGTGGATCTGCTGACGTCGTGCAGCGGCGCCACAAACACCAACGCCCGGGCAAGCCCAGGCGTTCGTGCCCCCTTCATGCTGGTCGCGAGGTTCAGCCGGCCAGTTCGGCCTGCTCGCGTTCGATGCCGTACTTGCGCAGCTTTTCCACCAGGGTGGTGCGGCGCAGGCCGAGCAGCTGGGCGGCGTGGGCGACGACGCCCTGGGTGCGTTCCAGTGCTTCGTTGATCAGGCCCAGTTCGATGTTGGCCATGTGGTTGCGCAGGTCCATGCCTTCATCGGGCAGCGCCGCCGGTGCTGCGGCGCGATTGACGGCAATGCCGTGCTCCAGCGCCGGTTGGTTGCCTCCGCCCGGGGTGTGGAACGAGAAGCTGCGCAGGTCGAGGCGTTCTTCGCTGGCCGTCGGCTGTACCGGTGCCGGTGCGGCCACCGCTGCCAGTGCAGCGTCGCCACGGTAGCGGGCCGGCAGGTCCTGCACGCGCACCGATCCGCCCGGATGCAGCACCGCCAGGCGCTCGACCAGGTTGGTCAGTTCGCGCACATTGCCCGGCCACTCGTAGCCGGCCAGGGCCTGCAGGGCTTCCGGGGTGAAGCGCACTTCGCCACGGCCGGTCCGCGCCAGCTGTGCGGCGATGGTTTCCACCAGCGCCGGCAGGTCTTCGCGACGCTCGCGCAGGGCGGGCACGTCGATCGGGAACACGTTGAGGCGATAGAACAGATCCTCGCGGAACTTGCCTTCGGCAATACGGGTTTCCAGGTTGCGGTGGGTTGCGGCCACAACGCGTACGTTGCAGCGGATGGTCTGGTTGCCACCCACGCGTTCGAAGCTGCGCTCCTGCAGCACGCGCAGCAGCTTCACCTGCATCGGCAGGCTCATGTCGCCGATTTCGTCGAGCAGCAGGGTACCGCCTTCGGCCATTTCGAAACGGCCCTTGCGCGCGGTCAGTGCGCCGGTGAAGGCACCCTTTTCGTGGCCGAACAGTTCGCTTTCCAGCAGGTCGGCCGGAATGGCGCCGCAGTTGATCGCCACGAACGGGCCGTCGCGGCGCGGCGAGCGCTGATGGATGGCGCGCGACACCACTTCCTTGCCGGTACCGGATTCGCCCAGCACGAGCACGGTGGTGTCGAATGCGGCCACCTGTTCGATCATCGTGCGCAACGCAGTCACCGCCGGACCGTTGCCGGTCGGGCCCTGGTCCTGCGCGGCGCCGGCCTGGTGCTCGGCGTCCAGGCGCTTGAGGCTGGCGCGGCGCAGCAGGGCTTCCATCTGCGCATGGCGCAGCGGTGTTTCCAGCGGCCAGATGTTGGCTTCGTGCAGGCCGTGCTGGTGGGCAAAGGCTGCGGCATCACCGTCGGCCAGCAGTACCGGCGGCGGCAGGCTGCTGCCGCCCAGCCAGTTGTACAGTGCGGTGCTGGCAGTGGTGTCGTCCAGGCTGCCGACGATCACGGCCATCCAGTCGTTCTGGCGCTGACGGCCCAGGTCGAAGTCGGCCGCGTCGGAAACCCAGCGCGGGTTGAAATCCATGAATTCCAGCAGGGCAACGGTGCGCTCCGCGCGCACGGCGTCGTTGTCCAGCACCAGGATGCGCGATTCGCTCACGATCGATCCTCCCTGAGGCCTTCCAGGATCGGCATGACTTCCTGGATGTAGGACAGCTTGCTGACAAAATTGTCGGCGCCAGCGCGCAGCGCGTGTTCGCGGTGCTCGGCGTCGTCGAAGTGGCTGGCGATCACGATGTACGGTGCATCGTCCTGCGACTTGATCAGGCGGGTGGCCTGCAGGCCGCCCATTTCCGGCATGGCCAGGTCCATCAGCACCACCTGCGGGCGCAGCGTTTCCGAGCGCTCGATCGCTTCCAGGCCGTTGCCGGCGCTGCCGACGATCTGCAGCCAATCGATCTTGCGGAAATGGCGCATCGCCGCGTTGATGAAGCCCTCGTGGTCATCGACCAGCAGGACCGTGAGCTTGTTCATGTCCAACATCCTTTTCAGCCCACCCGGGCCAGCTGCGGTTGCCTGGCGCCAAGCCGGCGCCGTTCACGGGCCGGGGCGATGTCCAGTTGTTCTCGGTATTTTGCGACGGTTCGGCGGGCAATGTTCACCCCCTGGCGCGACAGCAGGCCGGCGATGGCCTCGTCGGCCAGCGGGCGGCCGGCCGGTTCGGCGTCGATCAGGCGGCGGACCATGGCCTTCACGGCCTGGCCGGAGACGCTGGCGCCTTCCAGGCGCACGGCGAAGAAGTGCTTCAATTCGAAGGTGCCGCGCGGGGTCTGCAGGAACTTGCCGGTGGTGATGCGCGAGACGGTGGACTCGTGCATGCCGATCTCTTCGGCCACTTCCTTCAACGTCAGCGGCGCCATGGCCTCCTCGCCACGCACCAGGAACGCGGCTTGGCGCTCGACGATCACCCGCGCGGTGCGCAGCAGGGTGTCGTAGCGCATCGACAGGCCGCGGCTGAACCAGCGCGCTTCCTGCAGCATTTCGCGCAGTGCCGGTGCGGCCTCGCTGGTCTCGGCCAGGGCCTGTTCGTACTGGCTGTTGATCGAGACGCGGCGGCTGGTCGCCGGATTCAGCGCCACCTTCCACTGGTCGTCGGCGTGCCAGGCGACCACGTCCGGCACTACCACGGCATTGCGTTCGGGCAGCAGGCTGTCACCCGGGCGCGGCTGCAGCGAGAGGATCAGGCGCACCGCCTCGCGCACGTCGTCGATCTCGGCGTCGTGCAGGCGAGCGAGGGCGGGGTAGTCGTGCGCGGCCAGCGCGTCGAGCGCGCCATCGAGAATGCGTGCCGCCAGGTGGCGGGCGGGGACTACGCCGTGCAGGCTGCGCAGCTGTGCCTGCAGGCCTTCGCGCAGGTCCTGAGCGGCCATGCCGGCCGGCTCGCCATGCAGCAGCTGCTGACGGATGGCTTCCACGCCGTCGGCGGCGATGTCGAACTGGGCGCTGGCCAGCAGCTGCAGCTGGTCCAGCGGTGCCTGCAGGTAGCCTGCCTCATCGCAATGGTCCAGCCAGAAGGCGGCCACGGCCAGCTCGCGGTCATCCATGTCCAGCGACAGGCGCTGCAGCACGCGCAGCTGCGGGTCGCTCGATTCGCCGGCGGCGATGCGCGCCATGCGGTCGTCGTCGCCGTCCTGCCAGCTGGCGCCGGCCACGTCCCACATCGACGACTCGGGCAGCTCGTCGAAGGCGGCGGTGTCCATCGTGGTGGCACTCGCTTCGGTGGCTTCGGCGGTGGGTGCTTCAGCCTCTTCGATCTCCAGCAGCGGGTTGGAGTCCAGCAGGCGCTGGATTTCCTGTTCCAGGTGCAGGCCATCGAGCTGCAGCAGCCGGATCGACTGCAGCAACTGCGGGGTGAGGTGAAGTTGTTGGCCCAGCTGGGCCGAGAGTGCAGCCTTCATCGTGGTTCCCCGGCACCGCTCCCCGGCGCCTTGTGGAACGCATCTTGCTTTTGATCCGGCGGGGGCGGAATCAGGGGGTTCCTGAGGGGCTTCGTGAATGTCCTGACAGGGTGTAGGGGTATTCCCTACATTGTCGCGGAATGTTGACGATGATCGCCGCTAAGTTGCTGATTTCCGGTTTGGGTCCCGGATTGATCGGGCTGCGCCGTGTACGGATTCCTGTCAGGGCGTGTCGGGGTGACGGGAATTCGTCGTCAGTGCGGATCTGGCCTCCTTCGCAGAGGATCACTCCAGCTCGTGCTGGTGGCGCGCGGCCAGCAGCAGCAGATCGTTGGCGCGGCGACAGCCCAGCGACTCCATCATGCGTGCGCGGTGGGTTTCCACTGTCTTGACGCTGATGCCGAGGTCGGCGGCGATTTCCTTGTTGCTTTCGCCCTTGCCGATGCGGCGCAGGATCTCGCGCTGACGCGGCGACAGTGCGGCGATGCCGGTGGGTTTCTCGCGACCGAGCATCGGTGCCAGCATCTTGGCGGAGATCTGCGGGCTCAGGAACACCTGGCCGGCGTGCGCGGCACGCAGCGCCAGTTCAAGCTCCTGCGGTGCGGCATCCTTGACCAGGAACCCGACCGCACCGCGATCGAGTGCATCGCGCACGTGTGCGGCGTCGTCGTGCATGGTCATCATCACCACCCGCGTGCCGGGGGCGCGCAGGCGGATGTCGCTGAGGGCTTCCAGGCCGGTGCGGCCGGGCAGTGACAGGTCCATCAGGATCACGTCCGGGGCGTGCTGCAGGGCCAGCTGCAGTGCCTGCTCGGCATTGCTGGCCTCGGCGACGAGCTGCACGTCGGCAAACCCCTGCAGCAGCCGCGCCAGGCCGGCGCGGACCAGGGTGTGATCGTCGACGATGAGAACTCGCACAGGCACGTTGGAGGTCCGTGAGGGGAGTCCACCTTAACTTAGCTGAACGGGCGCGCCAAGGGCTGTCCATCCGGCGTCATGGTGGCAGGTTTCAGCGGGCGCGGCGTGCTTCGGCCACCTGGCGGCGATGCAGGCGGAACAGATGCCGCTCCATTGCCATCTCCAGGCCATCGCCAAGACGCTGGAAACGCAGCCACAGGTAGTGACCACCGCCACCGTCCGCCGCTTCGGCGATCACTTCCACGGGCAGGTCGATATGGTCAGGCAGCCAGTCGCTGGGCTGCAGGCGCACCAGGCCGGCCTGGCCGGGGCTGGCGCCGCTGCGCGGCCCCAGCTGCAGGCGGATGCCGCGGCGTGACCAGCGCACGGGGCGCAGCGTCAGTTCCTGGCCCTGCTGGCGTACCAGGCGGCCGAGCAGCACCATCGCCAGATCCAGCTTGGCTTCCAGCCGCTGCAACTGCAGGCTGGACTCATTGCGGTCGTCGTGCTCGTCAACGCGACTGTCCTCGACCAGGGCCAGGCTGCGCAGCAGGCCTTCGGCACTGCTGGTACGACCGGCGGCGCTGCCTGCCTGGAACTCGGCCGGCAAGGCCAGCTCGCAGCTGAGCGTTTCGTCGAACAGCTCGCTTTCGGCGGGGTGGTGCAGCGACGTGGTCGGCAGTTGGGTCATGCGAGTGATTCTGCCTGCAGGTAGGCATGCGCCGCGCGAAGGGAGCGGCCGGTGTGCTTCAGGTGAGCTGCGGCTTCATCGCGGAGGGAGATCATGCGCGCCAGTACGCGTTGCTGGTGGTCACGCAACGCGAGGATGGCGGCATCACTGGGGCGCTCGACAACCAACGACAGGGCAGCCACGGCTTCCAGGTGTTCGGCCATCAGGCGTTCGCTGGTGTCGTGGTCCTCGCCTTGGAGGCTGGTTTCCAGCGTATCAAGGGCGTCGTGCATAGTTTGAAGGTTCATGGCGCCACCGCTTTGGTGACCTGGCGCTGGTCTGCCGGAATCGCGTTCCAGGCCGAATCGATCTCCACCATCAAGCCCAGGGCTTCCTTCAGTGCGGTTGGATCGTTGTGCAGGTTGCCCTCGGTCAGGCGCATGATGACGAAGTCGTACAGTGCCGACAGATTGCCGGCAATCTCGCCGCCGGCTTCGTGATCGAGCGAGCCGTTGAGGTGGCCGACGATGGCGCAGGCTTCGCCGATGGCCTTGCCCTTGCGCGCCTGGTCATTCTGCTGCAAAGAGGCTTCAGCGGTGCGGATGCGCTCGCAGGCACCGGCAAGCAGCAGCGCTACCAACTTGTGTGGATCGGCATCGACGACCGAGGTGGTCACGCCGACTTTTCGGTACTGCTCGGCGAACTGCCGATTGGAACCGTACATAGGGGAAGTCTCCTGGAATGCCTGCCCATCCGCGTGGGTTGAGGGGTTCGGCACGGGTCTAACGGGTTATCGGCGCAGCCGGGGCTCTACTTGAGTACCGACTGCGCCGGAAAAATGCCTGGAAATCAGTTGCCGAGCTGCTGGATGAGCGAGCCGCCGGCCGATTGCATCTGCGTGACCATCTTTTCCATCGCGGTGAACTGCTTGGTGTAGCGGTCGGCCACCTTTTCCATGTTCTTGTCCAGCTCGTCCAGCTGCTTTTCCAGTGCCTTGATCTGCTTGTTCAAGGTCGCCGTACGCTGGGTGATCGTGCCGGTGGTCGCGTCCAGGCTGCTCTTGAGCAGTTCGGTCATCGGCTTGCCCAGCGCGCCCTCTGCACCGAACAGCTTGGTGGCGGCCTCCGGGTTCTTCGCCAGCGCTGTGTCGAGCTTGGCGCCATCAAGGCTCATGCTGCCGTCGGCGGCAATGGTGATGCCCAGATCCTTGAGGTCGTTGACGTTGGCACTCAGCTGGGCGCGCAGCTGCTGCTGCAGGCCACGGACCATGGCGTCGCCGGTCATGGTCGAGGCCGTGCGCGTCTCAGCGTTGTAAGCGCTGGAATTCTTCAACGTGGTCTGGATGCCGTTGTAGGCGGTGATGAAGGCCGTGAGATTGGTCTTCAGCGTGCTGTTGTCCGGAGTGACGGTCAGCGTCTGCGTCTCGCCTTCCTTCGCCTTGGTCAGGGTGAGACTGATACCGGGTACCAGGTCGGTGATCGTGTTGGAGCTGCTGGTGCGGGTGAAACCATCCACCACCACCACCGCATCCTTGGCGGGCACCATCTCGGTCATCTTCGATGCGGATGTGCCGTCATAGGCCAGCTCGGAGAGCCCGCCATTGCCGCCACTGGCGCTGACCTTCAACGCGCCCTTGCTACCGGAATCAACGGCGGTCAATACCAGGTGCATGCCATCGTCGGCGGTCACCACGGCCGCGGTGACGCCCTTGCTCTCGGCGGCGGAATTGATCTCGGCTGCGATCTTCTCCATCGTCGCGCCGGGTTCGATGTTCACGCTGATGGACTTGTCGCCGTATGCGATCGTCAGCGTTCCGTCGCCAACCACGGCGTCCTTTGTATACGCCTTGGAGCTGAGCTTCTGGTTCTGTGCCAGGGATTTGACTTCCACCTGGTGGCTGCCCGCAGCAGCCTTGCCGGCGGTCGTGCTGGTGTCCAGGGTTGCAGTGAAGTTCGACTCTGTCGGCGTGCTGACTTTCAGGCCGGGGGTGGCCACACCCTTGACCAGGGTCTTCAGCGCGCTCTGCAGACCTGTCATTCCGCTTTTGATGGTGCCAAGCGCCGAAAGCTTGGCGCTGGCGGCAACACCCGCCGAGTTGATCTGCTTTTCCCGGGGCTCGCGTTCCTTGGCGGTCAGCTGTGCAACCAGGCTGGGAATGTCGAGGCCGGAACCAATCGTGCCGATGGCCATGAGGGGAATCCTTTTTCTTGGACGGGCCGGGCGGGTGTCCTGCACCTGCTATCGGCCTGGGAGGGGCGAGCTTGAGCGTGGAAACGCTCTCCAGCCTTCTGCAAGGCCCATGCCAATCCGCCACCGGGCACGAAGAAGGGGGCTTGCGCCCCCTTCCCGTTGTTGCCTTGTACTACCGCTGGATCAGCGCAGCAGGCTCAGCACGTTCTGGCTGGACTGGTTGGCCTGGGCCAGCATGGCGGTACCGGCCTGCTGCAGGATCTGGTTGCGGGTCAGCTCGGCGGTTTCCGAAGCGTAGTCCACATCGCGGATGCGGCTGCGGGCAGCCGACATGTTTTCCGACGAGGTGTTCAGGTTCGCAACCACCGAGGTGAAGCGGTTCTGGATCGCACCCAGGTCGGCACGGGCGGAGTTGATCGAGTTCAGGGCTGCGTCCATCGCCAGGATGGCGTTGTCGGCACCGTCCTTCGAGGAGATGTCCAGATCAGCGAAGCCGGTCTTGGCGCCACCTGCAGCGTAGTTGTTGGTTGCAGCGGCGGTCAGGCCGGTCTGCTCCTTGACCGCAGCGGCATCGTCTCCGCCGGCTACCACGCCGATGGTGAAGTTGCCTTCCTTGCCGGTCAGCTGGACCTTGCCCTCCACCAACGCGGCAGTAACACCAGTTTCGTGGGTCTTGGCGTTGACGGCATTGACCATCTGGGTGGCGCGGTCACCTGCATTCTTTGCGCCATCCAGTTCGATCGTCACCGGCTGGCCCACAGCACCGTTGACGGTGCCCGCGATGGTGAAGCTGGTCTTGTTGTAGCTTGCCGCTACTGCCTGAGTACCATTGGTCACAGCTGCCGCAAAGCCGGCGCCACCGAAGCCGCTGCCTGCCTGGCCGCCGGTCTGGGTAATGGTGAAGTTCGAGCCATCGGCCTTGCTGAACTGAATGTTGTTGCCGGCGACCGTACCGGACACCGAGATACCGGCTGCCTTCAGCTCATCGCTCTTGTCGTTGATGGCGGTCTGGATGTCAGTTGCGCTAACAGCGGTGCCTGCGGCGCGGTCAATGATATCGACGCCACCAACGCTCAGCTTGAATGCAGCGGTACCCGAGGTATCAACTGCAGTGAACGCGCCGGAGACGGCGGAAGTGGACTTGATGGCTGTCACAGCACCGCCATTCGGGAGCCCGCCGGTTACCGAAGCGTCGTGCGAGGCGCTGGTCCAGTTGCCCAGCTTGCTGATGTTGGCGTTGGCGACCTGCGAGATGTTGATCGTCTGGCCCTGGTTGGCGCCGATCTGGAAGGCCTGGTTGGTGAAGGTGCCGTCCAGCAGGTTGGTGCCGTTGAAGTTGGTCTGTTCGGCGACGCGCTGGATTTCCTGCTTCAGCAGCTGCACTTCGGCGTTCAGGGCCTGGCGGTCGGAATCAGAGTTGGTGGCGCTGCGCGACTGCACGGCCAGCTCGCGGACGCGCTGCAGGTTGTTGCCGATCTCACCCAGCGCGCCTTCGGCGGTCTGGGCCAGCGAGATGCCGTCGTTGGCGTTGCGGGCGGCCTGGTTGGCGCCGCGGATCTGGGTGGTGAAGCGTTCGGAGATCGCCAGGCCGGCGGCATCGTCCTTGGCGCTGTTGATGCGCATGCCCGAGGACAGGCGCTGAATGGTGGTGGCCAGGTTGGCGCCGCTGGTGCCCAGGTTGCGCTGGGCGTTCAGCGACATGGTGTTGGTGTTGATGACTTGTGCCATGGTGCGGTTTCCTTGTAGGCAGTGTGTCCGGCAGAGCAGCCTGACCGGTTTCGGGGGGCAGTGGCTGGCGTCCCCCCAAGGGGTGTGCTACCGCTGCTGAAATCAATAACGGCACTACCCCTCCGGCCTTTAGCGGAGTTTCGATCCTTTTTTCTCGGGTCAAACGAAAAGGCCCCGCCATCTGCATGGCGGGGCCTGCTTCCAGCTCGGTGGTGCGGGTATTACGACTGCAGCAGGCGCAGTACGTTCTGCGGCACCTGGTTGGCCTGGGCCAGCATGGCCGTGCCAGCCTGCTGCAGGATCTGCCCACGCGTCAGTTCGGCGGTTTCCTGTGCGTAGTCAACGTCGCGGATGCGGCTGCGCGCAGCCGACAGGTTTTCCGAATTGGTGTTCAGGTTGGCGATGGTCGAGGTGAAGCGGTTCTGGATCGCGCCGAGGTCGGCACGCGCCGAGTTGACGGACTGCAGCGCGGCATCCATCGCGAGGATGGCATTGTCGGCGTTGGCCTGGCTGGAGATGTCCAGTTCGGCAAAGCCGGTCTGCGCCGTGCCTGCAGCGAACGACGTGCCGTTGGTGGCGCTGCTGCCTGCGGTCAGCCCGGTGGCATTGGCCAGCTCGGTGGCGCTCAGCGTGCCGCCGATGGTGAAGTTGCCTTCCTTGTTCTCCAGCTGCACCTTGCCATCGATCAGCGATGCGGTGACGCCGGTTTCATGGGTCTTGGCGTTGATGGCGTTCACCAGCAGCGTGTTGCGCTCCGAGGCGTTCTTGGCAGCGCCCACGTTGATGTCGACCACGCCAGTGCCGTCGGCCTTGGTCAGCGTCAGCTGGCCGGCGGTGATGGCCGGGAAGTCAGCTGCAATTGCCGGCGTGCCGTTCTGATGGTTGGCGACAAAGGCCCCGGTTGCGAAACCTTCGCCGGCACCGGCGCCGGTGACGGTGATCGGCAGGTCATTGCCGTCGGCGCGCGAGAACGCCAGGGTGCCGGCAGCCACGCTGCCACTCATGGTGATGCCGGCTGCGGCCAGCGCATCGGACTTGCTCGCCAGTGCTGCGGTGATGTCAGCGGCGGTGACGGCCGCACCAGCAGCGGCGGTGTGGATCGAAATGCCGCCTACCGAGAAGGCGAACCCACCCGCAGGAACCGTCGCAACGGAATTGAAAGCGCCGGACGTGCCCGAGGTGGTCGGAATCGCAGCCGCGGCGCCACCGGTTGCGGTCTTGCCGGCCACGCTTGCCGGAGTCGAGGCGCTGGTCCAGTCGCCGAGCTTGTGCACATTCGCATTGGTGATCTGCGAGATGTTGATGGTCTGGCCCTGGTCGGCGCCGATCTGGAAGGCCTGGTTGGTGAAGCTGCCGTCCAGCAGGCTGGTGCCGTTGAAGTTGGTCTGCTCTGCAACGCGCTGGATTTCCTGCTTCAGCAGCTGCACTTCGGCGTTCAGCGCCTGGCGGTCCGAGGCGGAGTTGGTTGCGCTGCGGGCCTGAACGGCCAGTTCGCGGATACGCTGCAGGTTGTTGCCGACTTCGCCCAGTGCGCCTTCAGCGGTCTGCGCCAGCGAGATGCCGTCGTTGGCGTTGCGCGCGGCCTGGTTGATGCCACGGATCTGGGTGGTGAAACGCTCGGAGATCGCCAGACCGGCGGCGTCGTCCTTGGCACTGTTGATGCGCATGCCCGATGACAGGCGCTGGATCGAGGTGGCCAGCGAGCTGCTGCTGGTGGACAGGTTGCGCTGAGCGTTCAGCGACATGGTGTTGGTGTTGATGATCTGTGCCATGGTGCTTCTCCGTGGTTGCTCGGTTGTTTCGGTGTGGAAGGCGCGGGACGCGCCGTGCTGGAAGACGGATGGAACGGGGAAAGGGACTAGCGGATCTTGTTGAACAGGGACATCGCCTGCATCTGGCTGAAGATCGTCTGGGCGGCTTGAAGGGCGGCGGTCTCCAGCTTGTATTGGCCGATGGCATCGGCGTAATCGAGGTCGCGCATCGTCGAGAGCGTGCTCTTGACGGTGACGGCAGTGGCTTCGCGGGCGCTGGCCGCGGTATCGATGGCGGCCAGCTGGGCGCCGCCCTTGGCGCGGGCGTCGATCATCGTTTCCGAGGCCCTGTTGAGGTCGCGGATGCTGGACTGCAGCGTGTTCTGCAGCGCCGTGCGCTGGCTTTCGGTGGACGGGTCGGTTTCCAGTGCGGCGACCAGTTTGTCCAGGGTGGAGAAGATGTCGCGGCTACCCGCGTCGCTGACGTTGAACTGATCACCGGCGGCTGGCTTGCCCTCGATGCGCATGCGCACGCCGCCAACGACAATGTCCTCGCCGGGTTTGTGGGTTCCGCTGCCGACCACCGTGCCGGTGCCATCAACCACCTCATAGGCACCTTCGGCAGTGCCGGTGAAGCGGACATTGAGCGTGCCGCCGGCCCAGCTGCCGCTGCCGTCGCGGCTGACCGAGGTCAACAGGCCACTGCCGGTGTTGCCGGCGGCCGCGCTGGCATCCACACGGCCATCGCCGGTGGGGATGCGCATGAAGATCTCGCTGCCGGGCAGGGCGTCGGAGACCAGTTGGCCCGGTGCCACCTCCACCTGCCGCTGGTTCTGGTCACCGCTGTAGGTCACGGTGCCGCCGCTTCGCTGGAACGGGGCGTCAGCGTCGTTGCTGCCACCGAACAGGTAGCGTCCGCTGCCATCCCTGGAATTGGCCAGCGACAGCAGGCTTTCCTGGATGGTCTTCAGCTCGCTGACGATGGCCTTGAGGTCACTGGCCTTGGGCACCGGACTGTTGGCCTGGATACTCAACTCCACGGCGCGCGACATGAGCTCATTGACCTGAGCCAAGGCGTTTTCCTGCAGGCCCAGGCGGTTCTGCATGCTGTTGGCGTTCTTGCCGAGCTGCTCGAGCCCGGCCACGACACGGTCCAGGCCAACGGCCGTACCTGCAGCGACCGGGTCGTCCTTGGCGGAGGTGATCTTGCTGCCAGTCGCGATCTGCTGCTCGAGGTGGCTGATTTTCGACTGCTTGGCGAGCATCAGCGACACGGACTGGTTGAACATCATCCCGGTGGAAATTCGGCTGCTCATCGACGGACGGCTCCCAGGATGGTCTGGAACATGTTGTCGGCGGTGGAGATCAGCTGTGAGGCGGCCTGATAGGCCTGCTGCAACCGCAGCATGTCGGCTGCTTCCTCATCCAGGTTGACGCCGGAGATCTCGTCGCGGGCTGCCTGCGCCTTGTCTGTGATGACCTGCTGCGCGTCCAGCGAGTACTCAGCCGAACGTGCCGCCGCGCCGACCTGCGTGGTCAACCCCCCCAGCGCACCGTTGAGGGTGACGGTGCCGCCGTTGAACGCCTTGGCGTCCTCGACCTTGGCCAGCTTTGCCGCGTTGCTGTTGTCCGACGAGCCTGCCGGAGTAGGGCTGATATTGAAGGTGTCGCCGACCTTCGGTGCACCGTCCAGCACGAAGCTCCAGCCATTGGCGCTGATGGTCTGGCCCGGTGTGTAGGTCTGCGGCGGCCCACCGTTGATGGTGTAGGTGGTCGCCGACGTGAACACGATTGCGGCGGGATCGCGCAGGTTCGGATTGGATACATCGTTGACGGTGACGCCGGTCAGCTTCCCGGTGCCGGTGTTGGCCAGTGCAGCCGTACCCTTGACCGCTGCCGCTGCGGCGATGCGGGAGGGATCGGTGATGGCGGTTTCCAGGCTTCCGGCGACGCCTGCGGTCGGCTGCAGGAGGAAACGGTCGTTGGTGGCCGGGGTGCCACCGACCACCAGCCTGACACCATTGATCACCAGCGGATCGGCGACCGTGCCGGTACCGGTCAACGCAACGGTGGCGCCAGTGTCGGCGCGGGTGGCCTGCCACTGGGTGCCGTCGAACTTGAGGACGATGTTCTGTGCCTCCAGCTTGGACAGGTCACCATAGGTCGCAGTGAGGCTGCCGGTACCGGTATTGCTCGCGTTGGGCGTGACGCGTGGGTTGCCGATGGTGAAGAAGTCGCCGCCCATCTTGCCGTACAGGTCCACGCCCTGGTGGTGCGCCTGGTTGAAGCTCTCGGCCAGGCCGACGGCGAGCTTGCCCAGTTCGGCCTGGGCCGGTGTCAGCACGGTATCGCGGAACTCGAGCATGCCGCCGATCTTTCCGCCCACTGCCTTGGGATCGAGCGTGATCGTGTTGCCCTGGGTTTCCAGCGCCAGTTGCAGGCGTTCGGGCTGGTATGGATCGGTCACCGTAGTGACCTTGGACGCGGTGGTGCCCACCACCAGCGCATTGCCGCCTGCGGTATAGACGTTCATCACGCCGCCATCCTGGACGACGGCAGTGCCACCGGTGTAACCGATCAGCTGCGAGATCAGCTGGTCGCGACGGTCGAGCAGGTCCGGCGCCGCGTTGGCCACGTTGCTGCCAATGGCGCCGTTGATCTGCGCAATCTCCTGCGCCAGGCGATTGACTTCCGTGGCGCCGGCAATGAGCCCGTTGTTGACCTCGCTGCTCAGGTTGTTCATCTGCGTGTTGAGCTGCACGAAGCGGCTCGCCAGGGCCTTGCCGCCATCGAGCAGGCTCTGCCGGTCGGCCGTGCCGGCCGCGTTGGACGAAAGGCCACTGACGGCGTCGAAGAAGTTGGACCAGGAGCCGGCGACATTCGTGGCCGGGTCCGAGAACAGGGCATTCACCCGGTCGGCCATGCCCGAAAGCTGCTTCAGGCGTGCCAGCTCGCCGCT
Organism: Stenotrophomonas sp. GD04054; assembly: GCF_029836955.1. Lineage (NCBI taxonomy): Bacteria > Pseudomonadati > Pseudomonadota > Gammaproteobacteria > Lysobacterales > Lysobacteraceae > Stenotrophomonas > Stenotrophomonas sp. GD04054. The sequence goes on from NZ_JAOECR010000001.1 coordinate 13,869, forward strand.
GCTGTCGAGCAGGCGCGAGATGGCCAGCTGGTCGGCAGCACGGCGGATATCGGTGATGCGGGTGCCGCTGCCAACGTCCCCAAAGCCGTAGTTCTGCGGATCAGACGTGGCGAAGTCGACCTTCTGCCGGCTGTAGCCAGGGGTGTTGATGTTGGCGACGTTGTGGCTGGTGGTCGCCAACGCACGCTGGAAGGCGAGCAGGGCACCAGTACCGGTGGAAAGTACGCTGGACATGGGGTTCCTCAACGACGAGTGATACCCAGCGCCGCGGTTGCGGTGCTGGCAAAGGTCTGGCCAAGGCGCGAGCCGGCATCGGCGACGGCGCTGACGGCGCGCTCGATGGTCGGTCCGCCGGCGATCGCGGCGATCTTGGCCGCATAGCGCGGATCGGTGGCGTAGCCGGCGCGCTGCAGGCCGCGGGCGAAGCCCTGCACGTCGGTGCCGGCCTGCAGGGCCTGCTGGTAACGCGGGCTGGTCTTCAGCAGGCGCACGTAGTCGGCGAAGCTTTCGGCCGGCGAACTGTAGGCACGGAAGCTGGCGGTCTCGTTGCGGCGCACGCCATCGACATATTCATGGGTGCCGGCTACGGCGCGCTGGCCGCTCCAGCCATTGGCCTTGATGCCGAACAGGTTGTGCGAAGTGCTGCCATCGGCGTGCTTGATGTGGCGCTTGCCCCAGCCGGTTTCCAGCGCGGCCTGGGCGACCAGGGCGCGGGCATCCACGCCCAGTTCCTTGGCTGCACTCTGCGCGTGCTGCCAGATGCTGGCAACGAAGCCTTCCGGGGTGTGCTCGCCCAGCTGGGCGACGGCGGTACGGGTGGCCATCGCATCGGCCGGGCTGATCGCGGTGCCGCGATTGCTGGCGGTGGCCGACCACTGGTCGCTGCTGGCGGCCCAGTCCTCGCCCTGCAGGCTGCCGATGTACGGATCCTCGGTGCCCAACGAGCGGTGCATGCTGCTGCTCTCGCGGCCGGCGATCAGGTCCAGGGCCTGTTCCATCGGCGCAACCGCGGCCTGGGCGCCGTACTGGGCGCCGGCGGCCATCTGCTGCAGCAGGCGCACGGCCTGGCCGCCGTCTTCCAGCGGCAGCGACGGTGCCGGCTTGGCCGGTGCATTGAGCTGGTAGGCACGACTGGCCTTGGCCGGGTCCACGCGGGTATCCAGCGCCGGGCCGTCGGCGGCCTGGCCGGACAGCTGCCGGCTGATCATGCCCGACAGGCCCAGGCCCTTGCCGCGGGTCATCGCCTCGGCAATCTTCTGGTCGTACATCTCGCGGAACATCTTGTTTTCGCCGGGGAACAGCGAATCGCCGAAGCTGGCGTCACGCATGCTCTTGACCAGCATCTGCGCGAACTGGCCTTCCAGCTGGCGCGCGACCTTGTCGATCTTGGCCGGATCGTTCTGTTGCGCCGGGTGCAGATCGAATGCGGGAGTGATACGCATATCAGATCACCTCGAGCTCGGCACTCAGTGCGCCGGCCTGCTTCAGGGCTTCCAGGATCGCGATGAGATCGCCCGGTGCCGCGCCCACGGCGTTCACCGCGTGCACGATCTCGTCCAGGGTGGTGCCGCCGCTGAACTTGAACATGCGGCTGCCGTCGTTGGTGGCGGTGATGGTCGACTGCGGGCTGGCCACGGTGCGGCCGCCGGACAGCGCATTGGGCTGGCTGACGTTGGTGTTTTCCTGGATGGTCACGGTCAGCGAACCATGCGAGATCGCCGCAGGTCCCACGCGCACCTGTTGGCCGATGACCACGGTGCCGGTACGCGAATTGACCACCACCTTGGCCGGGGCGCTGCCGGGGGTCAGTTCCAGGTTCTCGATTCGCGCCAGCAGGCCGATGCGTGCGCCCGGATCGGTCGGCGCGGTAACCGCTACGGTCACGCCGTCGACCGCACGCGCGGCACCTTCGCCGAAGGCGTTGTTGAGCGCGGCAACCATGCGCGAGACCGTGGTGAAGTCGTTGTTGTGCAGGTTCAGGGTGATGTCGCCGCCGTTGGCCAACGGATCGGGCAGGGCACGTTCAACGGTGGCACCGTTGGGAATGCGGCCGACGCTGGGCACGTTCACCGAGACACGGGAACCATCCTTGCCCTGCGCACCAAAGCCGCCGACGATCAGGTTGCCCTGGGCGATGGCATAGATCTGGCCGTCAGCACCGCGCAGCGGCGCCATCAGCAGCGAACCGCCGCGCAGCGAGACTGCGTTGCCGATCGAGGACACGGTGATGTCGATCGGCTGGCCCGGCTTGGCGAACGGCGGCAGTTCGGCGTGGATCGCCACGGCAGCCACGTTCTTCAGCTGCGGGTTGACGTTCGGCGGCACGTTGACGCCCAGTTCGCCGAGCAGGTTCTTCAGGCTCTGCACGGTGAAGGGTGCCTGGCTGGTGCGGTCGCCGCTGCCATCCAGGCCGACCACCAGGCCATAACCCACCAGCGCATTGCCGCGCACGCCGCCGACCTGGGCCAGGTCCTTGATGCGCTCGGCGCTGGCCGGGGCAGCCACGACCAGCAGCATCAGCGCGACGAACGACGCCATGCGTTGCTGCCAGGAAGAAGAGGAGAAGAGTTTCATGGCCATACTCAGAACGGCGTCAGGCCGGAGTTGAAGAAGCGGCTCAGCCAGCCCATCGCGTTGGACTGCGCGACGGGACCGCGGCCGCCGTAGACGATGCGGGCCTCGGCCACGCGGCTGGACGGAATGGTGTTGTCCTGGCTGATGTCGCCCGGGCGCACGATGCCCTGCACCTGCACCAGTTCATCGCCCTGGTTGAGCCGCAGGTTCTTCTGCCCCTGCACCACCAGGTTGCCGTTGGGCAGGCGTTGCACTACGGTGACGGTGACGCTGCCCTGCAGGCGGTTGCTCTGCGCGCTGTTGCCCTTGCCGGTGAAGTCACGCGCGCCCTTGGCCGTGGCACTCAGGATGTCCTTGCCGCCGAGGGTGACCGGAGCGCCGAGAATGGACGGCGTTCCCAGGCTCAGGTTCGATTCCTTGTTGGTGGCCGTGTTGGCGCTGGTCTGCGCGGTGGTGTTTTCGAGCAGGGTGATGGTCAACAGGTCGCCAACATCGCGTGCGCGCCGGTCCGAATACAGCTGCAGGGTCGGGCCGGCAGCGTAGATCGCGCCGGCGGTCGGCTGTGCCTGCGGCGGCATGATCGGCTGGATCGGTGCCATCGTCGGGTAGGGGCGCACGTCGCCCGCGATCACGCAGCCACCGAGCAGGGCGGCCACGGCGCAGGCGAGGGCAGTGCGGGCGAAGTTGGAAATGGGCGACATGGCGGTTTCCCGGTTTGGCCGGTCAGAGCTTGTTGTTGAGATAACCGAGCATCGAGTCGGTGGTGGAGATCGCCTTGGCGTTCATCTCGTAGGCGCGCTGGGTTTCGATCATCGACACCAGCTCTTCCACCACGTTGACGTTGCTGCCTTCCAGCGCGCCCTGCACCACAGTGCCGAGGCCGTTGAGGCCGGGGTTGCCGTTCTGTGCCGGGCCGGACGCAGTGGTCTCCAGGAACAGGTTCTCGCCACGTGCCTGCAGGCCAGCGGGATTGACGAAGTCGGTCAGGGTCAGTGCGCCGACTTCCACCGAGGCGGCGCCGTCGGCCATCTTCACGCTGATGGTGCCATCGGTGCCGATGGTCACCGACTGCGCGCCTTCGGGAATCTGGATGCCCGGCTGCACCGGGTAGCCGCTGTTGGTGACCAGCTCGCTGTCCTGGTTGATCTTGAACGAGCCATCACGGGTGTAGGCCGAGCTGCCATCAGGCATCTGAACTTCGAAGAAGCCGCGGCCATTGACCATCACGTCCAGGGCGCGGCCGGTCTGCTGCTGGCCACCCTGTTCAAAGTTCTTGGCGGTGGCGACCACGCGCACGCCGGTACCCAGCTGCAGGCCGGTGGGCAGCTGCGTCTGCGCCGACGAGGAGCCGCCGGGCTGCCGTACCTGCTGGTACAGCAGGTCTTCAAAACTGGCACGGTCCTGCTTGAAGCCGGTGGTGTTGGTGTTGGCGAGGTTGTTGGAAACCACCGACATGCGCATCTGCTGCGCATCCAGTCCGGTTTTCGCGATCCACAATGCCTGGTTCATCTTCGATGTCCTGTCTGCTGAAGCCGGCCGCGTGGTGCGGCCCTTGTATGCGGGTGTGCAAGCGGTGTGCCAGCGCTGGCATCAACCGGCGCCGGAATTCCGTCAGCTGCCCAGGCGCAGCATGCTGTTGGCGCTGCGCGCGTTTTCGTCGCCGTGCTTGATCACCTGCACCTGCATTTCGTACTGGCGCTGCAGCTGGATCATCTGCACCAGCGCGCCAGCCGCATCCACGTTGCTGCCTTCCAGCTGGCCGCTGTGCACGGCCGTGCCCTGTGCCGGTGCGAACGGCTGTTGCGGGTCGGTGTTGCGGAACAGGCCATCCAGGCCACGCTCCAGGCGTTCATCCGGTGCCTGCACCACTTTGATGCGACCGATCTGCGCCATGGTCTGCGGACCTTCGCCCTGCGGGATGATCGAGAGCGTGCCGTCGGCACCGATCTCCATCGCCTGGTAGGGCGGAATGGCGATCGGGTTGTTGTTGTCATCCAGTACCGGACGGCCGCTGGAGGTCACCAGCTGGCCGTTCGGCGTCACCGACAACGCCGCGCCGCGCGTGTACGCCTCGCTGCCGTCACTGGACTGCACGGCCAGCCAGGTGCCGGTCTGCAGGGACAGGTCCAGCGGTTTGCCGGTGATGTGCTGCGAGCCCGGCGTGCGGTTGAATCCGGCGTCGACATGCAGCGCATCCACCCGCGAGGCAAAGCCCGGGCCACGGATCGGGAAGGCTTCGGTGTTGGCCAGCGCTTCCTTGAAGCCGGGGGTGTCGGAGTTGGCGAGGTTGTGGCTGAGCGTACCCTGCGCCTGCAGGGAGGCGCGGGCACCGGTCATCGCCACGTAAAGGGCTTTATCCATGCGGGGAGTTCCGTGACGGGGTCAGCAGGTCATCAACGGATGTTGATGACGGTCTGGGTGATCTGGTCCTGCGTGGTGATCATCTGCGCGTTGGCCTGGAAGTTGCGCTGCGCGGTGATCATGTTGACCAGCTGCTCGGTGAGGTCGACGGTGGACGCTTCCAGCGAGCCGGCCTGGATCTTGCCGAGGTTGGAGGTGTCCGGCATGCCGGTGCGCGGGGTGCCCGACTCGAACGTCTCCACCCACAGGTTGTTGCCCTTCTGCTCCAGACCCTGCGTGTTGTTGAACGTGGTCAGTGCGACCTGGCCGAGGGGCTTGTCGTCGCCGTTGGAGTAGCGGGCATAGACCACGCCGGTTTCCGACACGGTGATCTCGTTGAGCTTGCCGGCGGCGTAGCCGTCCTGCTGGGTGTTGCGCAGCGCGAACTTCTCGCCGTACTGGGTCGAGCCGCTGATATCCAGCGTCATGTTCAGCTGGCCCGCGCCGGTGGTCGGGGTGAAGGTGCCGAGGCTGACCTTGCCGTTGGCAGGATTGGTCAGCTTGCCGCTGTTGTCGAACGTCACCGGAGTCGGGGCGCCGGCCGGCTGGCCATCCACGTAGTTGCGCACGGTCCACTCGTTGGGGTTGGCGCCTTTCACGAAGTACGAAACCTGGATGTGGCTCACGCCCAGCGAGTCGTACACGGTGATGCCGCCGCTGGAGTGGTTGTAGCTGTTCGAGTCGGTCGGATCGAAGGTATTGACCGTCGGCTGTTTGGCGTTGGCCGGCAGGGTGAAACCGACCTTCACTTCGCTGGTCTGCTTCGGCGCGCTGTCGGTGGTCAACAGCTGCAGGTCGATCAGGCGGCCGGCATCGAAGTTGGTGCCATCGGCATTCGGCGCGAACACCTGCAGGCGTGCGCCCTGGGGATTGATCACATAGCCGGCGGAATCAGTCTGGAAGTTGCCGGCACGCGAGTACACGCGCGAGCCGTTCATGTTCATGGTGAAGAAGCCCTCACCGGAGATCGCCATGTCCAGGCTGCGGCCGGTCTGCTCGTTGTGTCCCTGGATGAACTGTTGGGCCACGTTGGAAACACGCACGCCCGAGCCGGTCTGGTTCTTCGACAGGCCGTAGCTGGTGGAGGCGAACAGGTCAGCGAACTCGGCGCGTGATTGCTTGAAGCCGGCGGTATTGACGTTGGCGACGTTGTTGGCGGTGACGCTCAGGTCGGTATTGGCGGCATTGATGCCGGACAGGGAGACGTTGAAGCCCATGGGATGCTCCTGGTAGATGCGGAATGTGCGGCTCAGCTGACGCGGAGCACGTAGTCGATCGGGGCCGTGCCCAGGCCCTTGAGATTCAGGTACAGGCCGTCGGAGCCGACGGTCACGCTCTCCACCGGGGCCTGCACGAAGGTGGACAGCTTGGTGCTCTTGCCGGCGGTGTCGACGTGGTTGGCGACGATGGAGTACTTGCCCGGTTCCATGCGCTTGCCGTTGGCGTCCTTGCCGTCCCACTGAAACGCGGTTTCGCCAGCGGCCTTGGCTTCTACGCTCAGCGAGGTGATCTTGGTGCCGTTGGCATCGGTGATGTCGACGGTCACGATGCCGGCCGAGGGCGCAGCCACCGTGCCTTCGACGCTGCCTTCCTTTTCCAGTACCAGCTTTTCCGACGGCACCAGTACCTGGTGGCCAACCAGAGCGGCACCGCGCAGCACCTGGTCGCTGGCCATCGATTCCTGGAAACCCTTCACCGTCTTGTTCAGATCGGTGATGCCCTGCACGGTGGACATCTGCGCCATCTGCGCAACCATCTGCGTGTTGTCCATCGGCTTCAGCGGATCCTGGTGCTGCAGCTGCTCGGTCATCAGGCGCAGGAAATCGGCCTGGTCCAGCGTGTTCTTCTTTTTGGTGGCGTTGCTGTTCGGGGCGTTCAGGCCGAGCGCGGCGTAGACGTCCTGGTTGGTCTGGTTGTTGACGGCGGTGGTCATGGTGGTATCCGGTGCTGCGGGCCTCAGCGGCCCATGGTCAAGGTGGCCAGGGCCAGTTCCTTGGCGGTGGTCAGCATCTCCACGCCGGCCTGGTAGTTGCGCGAGGTCGAGATCAGGTTGACCATCTGCGCCACCGGATCGACATCGGGCTGGTAGATGTAGCCATCGCCGTCGGCCAGCGGGTGGCCCGGTTCATAGCGCTTGATCGGCGCGGCTTCGCTCTGGGTGATCTCCTTGACCTTCACCGACGTGATGTTCGGATCGTTCTTGCTGGTCACTGCCTGGAAGATCGGTTCCAGCGGCTTGTACACGGCATCGGCGGAACCGGCGACGGTGTCGGCGTTGGAGAGGTTGGAGGCGATGGTGCTCATGCGCACCGACTGCGCCTGCAGCGCGGAGCCAGCGATATCGAAGATCGGCAGGTTGCTCATGGCTTATTGCCCCGTGATCGCGGTCAGCATGGAACGCACCTTGCTCTCGACGAAGCTGAGCGAGGCGCGGTATTCGAGTGCGGCGCGGCCATAGGCGGCACGCTCGGCATCGGGATCGACGGTGTTGCCGTCCAGGCTGGGTTGCACGCCTTCGCGCGCGATCTGGAACGGGTTCAGGCCACTACTGATCTCGTAGTGCTGCTCGTGGGTGGTGGCCATCAGGCCATTGGCATCCTGCCCCTGGGCGTGGCGCAGGGCGGCATCGAAGTCCAGATCCTGGGCCTTGTAGCCGGGAGTGTCGGCATTGCCGAGGTTGCTGGCGATCAGCTTCATCCGCTGTTCGCGCAACGGCATGGCCTGGGCGTGAACGCCCAGGTAGTCGGTAATCAGGTTGCGCACGGTGCACTCCCACAGGAACGTTGCCCGGGAAGCTGCAAGGGGTGTGCCAAATTCGAGAGGGTAGTGCCGGCCGCTGGCCGGCTTCCCGGATTGTCCGCGGTTGCCGGCCAGCGGCCGGCACTACCGGATCAGAGGCCTCAGGCCGCCATCGCGACCTTGCGCAGGCGGTCCAGCACGAAGTCGGCCAGTTCGTGCGGCGAATACTTGGCGACGAAGGCGTTGGCACCGACGCGCTCGACCATCGCATTGTTGAATACGCCCGACAGCGAGGTATGCAGCAGGACGTAAAGGCCGGACAGGCCCGGATGGCGCCGGATTTCCGTCGTCAGCGTATAGCCGTCCATGGCCGGCATTTCGATGTCCGAGATGACCATGGCGTAGCGCTCGGCGGGGTTCTCGCCCGAGGCCTGGATCTGCAGCAGGTGGTCCAGCGCCTGCTTGCCGTCGGAAAGCAGGGTGGCGCCGACCCCAAGCTGGTCCAGCACGCTGCGGATCTGCTGGCGGGCTACACGAGAGTCATCCACCACCAGCACCTGCAGTTGCGGGCCGTCGGCGGGCATTGCCATCGCCGGGTCGAGTACTGCTTCACCGCGCACCTGGGCGATATCGGCCAGCACGCTTTCAACGTCGATCACCTGGATCAACTCACCCTGGAAGCGGGTCACCGCCGTCAGGTAGCTTGATTCGGCGCCCAGTTCCGGTGGCGGGTGGATGTCTTCCACCGCGATGTTGACGATGCGCTCCACGCCGCTGACCAGGAAACCCTGGATCGAACGGTTGAATTCGGTGACGACCAGGTAGCCGGGCGAGGTGTCCGCATCGGGCTCACGCTCGGGGTGGCCGATGGCCAGGCCCAGGTCCAGCACCGGCACCGAGCGGCCACGGACGTCGGCCACGCCGGCGAACTGGCTGGGCAGTCCGGGCACCTGGAACAGCTCCGGGCGGCGCAGGACTTCCTGCACCTTGAAGACATTGACGCCAAAAAGCTGACGTCCGCCGAGGCGGAACAGCAGCAACGCCAGGCGATTGTGGCCGGCCAGTCGGGTCCGCTGGTCGATCCGGTTGAGCAGGTCATGGGACATGGCTGCTGTATCGGCGGGGTGGGCGCCGAACTTGAGCGCTTTTGTAGAGTCGCGCCATGCTCGACCCTGCCTCTGTAGAGTCGAGCTTGCTCGACTGGTCATGAAAGCAGTCGAGCAAGCTCGACTCTACACAAGCCGCTCTGGCACACCCCTTGCACGCACCTGGGCCAGATCCCTTCGACAGGAGGCGCCATGCGCCGGGTCACATCGCTCTTCGCCATCGCGCTGGCCCTGGCCTCGCCGTGGGCGGTTGCCGCCGACTGGCAGCCGGTGGCCAGTATCCGCACCGCCGCGTTGTCGACGCTGCCGGCAGGCAGCGAGGGCGAGGCCCAGGTGGCCGATGCGCTGCGCTTGCCCAGGTGTGGTGGCGCGCTGCAGGTGCAGCCCACCGCCAACACCACGGTTGAAGTCAGCTGCCCCGATGCCGGCGGGTGGCGCCTGTTCGTACCGGTAAAGGTGCGGCGCAACCAGACCGTGCTGGTGCTCAACCGCGGAATCGGTACTGGAGAAACCCTCACCGCCGCCGATATCACCACTGCCCAGCGTGACGCCGCCCGGATTGCCGGTGCGGTGCTGGCCGATCCGAATGCAGCGATCGGCCGCATCGCCCGCCGTCCGTTGCAGGCCGGAGCCCTGCTGTCGAACAACGATCTGGTGGTGCAGCGTCTCATCAAGCGAGGAGACAATGTGGCCCTGGTTTCGCGTCGCGGCTCGGTCGAGGTCCGTATTGCAGGCCGTGCGATGGGCGATGCCGGTGAAAACGAACGGGTCTCGGTGGAGAACCTGTCCTCGCGGCGGATCGTGCAGGGCACGGTCGATGCCGCCGGTGACGTAATCGTGGCGCGTTGATTTACCGCAAAATATCCCTAAAGATCACGGCCCTGCGGCCGTTATCCCTTGTGAACGGCAACTCCAGGACACCCCATGAGCCAGAAAATCGACGGCAACCTGCAGGTCCCCCAGGCACTGCGCAGCGTGACGACCCCGGCCAACAAGCCCGGCGTCAGCACCGATGCGGCGACGCGCCCGGTCGAAGCGGCCGACAGCCTGCGCCTGACCGGCGAGGCCACCAATCTGCAGGCCATCGAGCGTGAGCTGACCACCGCCCCGGCAATCGACGCCCAGCGTGTGGCCGCAGTGCGCGAGTCGCTGCAGAACGGCACCTACAAGATCAATCCGGACGCGATCGCATCGCGCATGCTTGAGCTGGATCAGCAGCTGCACGGATGACCGCGCCGATGAGCGAACAACTGCAGCGGCTGGCCCAGGCGCTTGACGTTGAACGTCAGGCGCTGGTCGATCATGACGTACACGCGCTGATCCGGGCGACCGGTGCCAAGCTGGAGGCACTGCGTGCACTGGAAGGCACGCCGCCGCTTGGTGAGGGGGATCACCTCCAGGAACTGGCCGAACGCAACCGAGCCAATGGCGTGCTGCTGTCGCGCCGGCGCCGCGAGGTCGATTGGGCGCTGCGCCAGCTCGGGCGTACCGAGGCCTCCTCCTCCTATGATGCCAAGGGCCAGTCGCATACGGTCACTGCGCGGCGCCCACTCGCCATCGCCTGACGCGACGGCGGTCGCACATCCCACCCCCGCGGGCTGAAGCCCGCCGCACGACCGCGTATATTGGGCGCCTGTTCGAATGCCCCGAGTCGCCGTGTCCGCTGCCAACGCCCTGGTTACCGCCCCCCTTCCGCCGCAGCCGGTGCTGCAGGCGCTGCTTGAGCGCCTGCGCGAAGGGCTGCTGCTGTTCACCGAAGACGGGCAGGTGGCCCTGGCCAACCCGGCCGCGCAGAACCTGCTGGCCAGCGGTGAGGGCGGCGGCCTGCCACCGCCGCAGCGCCTGCGTGAACTGCTGCCGCCTGATGCATTGGAGCAGGCGCGCCAGCATGGTCACTGGAACGGCAGCCTGCCGCTGGGCGAGGGCGTGGTCATCGCCCATCTGTATCACCACGGCCCGGTCGGCCAGGGGCACTTCCTGGCGTTGTTCCGCCATATCGAAGGCCAGGAAGACTACGAACGCGAATTGCAGCAGCGTCATGCAGAGCTGCGGCAGGCCTACCTGCGCCTCAACGGTACCCAGGAAAAACTGCTTCAGTCGGAGAAAATGGCCTCGATCGGCCAGCTCGCCGCAGGCGTCGCGCACGAAATCAACAACCCGATCGGCTACGTGCACTCCAACCTGGGCAGCCTGCAGGAGTACCTGCGCAGCCTGTTCACCGTGATCGAAGCCTACGAACGCGCATTGCGGGCGCCGGACCCGAAGGCGCTGATCCCGGAGATCGACGATATCCGTGACCGCCTGGACATCGATTTCATCAGCCGCGACCTGCCGCAGCTGATGGCCGAGTCGCGCGAAGGCATCGAGCGGGTGACGCGCATCGTGCGTGATCTGAAGGACTTCTCGTATTCCGGCCGCGACGAGTCGTGGAAGCTGGTCGACCTGCACGCGGGCCTGGAATCGACCATCAACATCATCTGGAACGAGCTGAAGTACAAGGTCACCCTGGTGCGGGAGTTCGGCCAGTTGCCGTTGGTGGAGTGCCTGCCGTCGGAATTGAACCAGGTCTACATGAACCTGCTGCTCAACGCCGGCCACGCCATCGCCGAGCGCGGCACGATCACCGTGCGCACCGGCGTCGATGGCGATCACGTGTGGGTCGAGTTTGAAGACACCGGCGGTGGCATCTCGCCGGAACTGCGCCAGCGCATCTTCGATCCGTTCTTCACCACCAAGCCGGTCGGCAGCGGCACCGGCCTGGGCCTGTCGATCTCCTACAGCATCATCAACAAGCACCACGGCCGCATCGACCTGGACAGCACCCCGGGCGTGGGCTCGCGCTTCCGCGTGGTGCTGCCGGTGAAGCAGCCGCGTTGACTGCTTCAGGTAGTGCCGGCCGCTGGCCGGCAACCTCATTGAACCCGACATCCAGAGCGGCCGGCCAGCGGCCGGCGCTACCAGAGGGGATCGTTACCGCAATGGGCGATCCTCGCCGCCATCTCCGCTTTCCACCGGCGCCGGACCGGCGTTGCTGCGGCGCTGTTCCTCATAGGTGCGGAACGCCTGGTGGATGTGCTTGCGCAGCTCGTCGTCGTTCCACGGCTTGGTCAGGAAGCGATAGATCGCACCGCGGTTGATCGCGTCGGTCACGGTGTTCAGATCGGTGTAACCGGACAGCACCAGGCGGATCGTGTCCGGGTACAGCATCTTCACCCGGCCCAGGAACTCGGTGCCGCTCATGTCGCTCATGCGCTGGTCGGACAGGATCACCTGCACGTCATTGATTGCCAGCAGGTCGAACGCATCGCGCACGTTGCCGGCGGCCAGGATGCGGTAGCCGTCGCGACGGAACAGGCGCACCAGCGAGCGCAGTACGTTCTCTTCGTCGTCCAGCAATAGCAGCGTGCGGTCGGGACGGGTCTCGGCAAAGGCTTCCGGACGCAGGTAGCGGCGGCGCAGGGTCATGCCGGCGGCATCGGCCGACATCGGTTCGCCGAACAGGTAGCCCTGGAACACATCGCAGTCGTTGCGGCGCAGGAAGCCCAGCTGGGCCTGCGATTCCACACCGTTGGCGATCACGGTCATGCCCAGCTGGTGGCCCATGGCGATGATCGCGCGGGCGATGGCCGCCTCACGGTTGCCGGCCGGCGCGCTCTTGATGAAGCTGCGGTCGATCTTGAGCTTGTCCACCGGGTAGCGGACCAGTGCACTCAGGCTGGAATCACCGGTGCCGAAATTGTCCAGGCTCAGGCTGATGCCTTCGTTGCGCAGATTGGCCAGCGTCTCGTGCACGAAGTTGACGTTGTTGGTCAGCGCGCTTTCGTTGATCTCCAGCGTCAGCATCTGTGCCGGCACGCCCGCGGCCTGGATCAGGCCCATGACTTCAGCGAAGAAGTTGGGCCGCAGCAGCTGCAGTGTGGAGACATTCACCGCAATGGTGAAGTCGTCGAAGCCCTGGTCGCGCCACAGGCGGGCCTGCTTCAGTGCGCCTTCCAGCACCCAGGTGCCGATCTGCACGATGATGCCCAGCCGTTCTGCCGTGCGCATGAAGCGCTCCGGCACCAGCATGCCAAGCGTCGGTGACTGCCAGCGCAGCAGCGCTTCCATGCCGACCACGTGGCCATCGCGGGCGCTGACCAGTGGCTGGTAACGCAGTTTCAGTTCGCCGTTGGGAATGGCGTCCACGATCTGGCGGGCGATGATGCTTTCGCTGTGCGCGCTCGGCGGCGTATCCACGGCGTGGATGCGCACCGCGTTGCCGCCTTCGCGGGCCGCCTGGTACAGCGCATCCTCGGCGTGATCGAGCAGGCGCGAGGTGCTGCTGGCATGGTCCGGACACAGGCTGACGCCCAGCTTGCCGGTCATGAACAAGGTGTACGGCAACACCGACAGTGGAAGTTCCATCTGCTGCCGGATCTCCTCTGCGAAGTCCTCCGGCAATGGCACGTCGGCGGTGCGTGGCACTGCGATCAGGAACTCATCGCTGCCGTGGCGCCACAGCTTGCCGCGACCACGCAGGTAGGACTGCAACCGCTGCGCCACCAGCACCAGGGCCTGGTCACCCACCTCGGCGCTCATGTTTTCGTTGACCGAGGCGAAGTGGTCGATGTCCACGTGCATCAACATCAGTGCGGTGCCGCCCGAGGCCGCCTCGGCGACCATCGCCTGCAGCTCGGGGTTGCCGGCGCCAAGGCGGTCAGGCGCATCATCGATGCTGACCGGGGGCTGGTTGGGATTCCACATAGGCTCAGTAGTCCGGTGACTCAACGGCGGCCATGCTGGCCGCCTGGTAGGGGAGGTGTACGTCGATCAGGGTGCCTTCGCCGTGTGCGGATTCGATCCGCACATGGCCACCGACGCTCTGCGCACGCTCACGCATCACGATCAGGCCCAGCCCGCGCGGACCGTCGGGGTCGAAACCCTCGCCGTCGTCGCGGATCTGCAGGTGCAGGCCGCGCTGGCCGACATCGCGCAGCTGCAGCAGGACCTGGCTGGCGCGGGCGTGGCGCAGTACGTTGGTCAGGCTTTCCTGGGCGATGCGGAAGCAGGCCTGCTCGATGCTGTTGTCGGGACGATGCGGCAGCGGCTCGATCTCGGCCAGCAGTTCCACTGGCGACGATCGGAACAGCACCCGTGCCTGCCAGCTCAGGGCTGCTTCCAGGCCCAGCGCGTCCAACTGTGGCGGGCGCAGCAGGGTAGAGATGTCGCGCAGCTTGGCCACCGTGGTATCGGCCAGGCTGACGATCTGTGCCAGGTCCTCGCCGCGGCGCTGCGGATCGTCCTCGTCCTGAGCGGCATACGCAGACAATTTGATCGCTGTGATCGCCTGGCCGATATCGTCGTGCAGGTCGCGCGAGATCGCGCGGCGCTCATCCTCCTGCAGTGAGAACAGGCGGCCGGCCATCGCCTGCAGTTCACGGTTGCTGGTTTCCAGTGCACTGCGGGTGCGCTCGGAATCGCTCAGGTCGCGCACGATCAGCAGCTTGCAGTCGCGTCCGCCATAACGCACTTCGCCCACCGCCAGGCCGGCATGAAAGCTGCGGCCATCCGCGCGCTGCATTGCCACCACGCTGCTGTGGCCAGGGCCCAGGTGGGGCTGGCCAGCGCGCAGCTGGGCGCGCACCCGCACCAGATCGGTGGCGGCAACCAGCGCCGACAGCGGCTCGCCGAGCAGGGTGTGGCTGCCATAGCCGAACAGGCTGGCGGCCCAGGCGTTGGCGTACAGCACGTGTTCGTCGGAGAGGATGACCACGCCGTCGGGCAGTACTCGTACCAGCTCGCGGAACTGTTCCTCGCGCTCGCGCAGCAGGCGTCGCGACTGCTCGCGCTCCGTCACGTCCTGCAGGGTGCCCAGCACGCGGTTGCGGCCGGCCTCGTCGATGCCGCTGGCCGCACGCAGATGCACCATCAAGGCGCGCCCATCCATCGACAGCAACGGCAACAGCACGTCCACCTGCACGGGATCGCCGGAGCAGAGCTCGGCCAGCAGCTGTTCGGTCTGGGTGGCGGTGGCCGGGTCGGCCGGCACCAGCAGTTCGTCGAAGCGATGCCAGCGCCGCGCCTCGGGCGGACGGCGACCGAGCAAGCGATAGACCTGGTTCGAATAGCGGCCAAGTCCCGTGGAGGGGTCCAGTTCCCAGGCGCCGATGCGCGCCAGCTCGTGGGCTTCCTCCACCCGCGCCAGCGCCTGGTCGCGTCGCAGCTGGGCCAGGTCTTCGGCGGTGCGGTCGATGGCAATCAGCAGGCGGGCGTTGTGGCCGTCATAGCTGATGGCATTGGAGCGAAGTTCCATCTGACGCAGCGAGCCGTCGCGCAGCTGCAGTTGGGTACGCAGGATGCACAGTTCCTCCGGTGCCTCGCGGATCGCCTCCAGCTTGGTCTGCAGTGCCTGGTCCTGGCCTGGCGGCCACAGCGAATCGATGGTCTGCTCCAGCAGTTCGTCACGGTCCCAGCCGAAGGCCGTACAGGCCGCCGGATTGGCATCGAGGATCGCCAGCGTATCGAGGTCGTAGACCAGGATCGGGCCGGGGTTGCCTTCGAACATCTGCCGCAGGCGCAGCTCGGAGGCCTGCTGGCGTGCATGGGTGTGCAGCACATGCTCGGCCAGCGGGCGCAGCAGCAGATACAGCAGGCCCGCGCTGGCAAGGGCGAAGAACGAGCCCTTCAGGCCCTGCCACAAGGCCGCCTGCTGCGGGTCGGGCACCAGTGCCTGCACTGCACTGTCGGTGGAGATCATCCAGGCCAGCGCCATCGCCAGGTAGCTCAGCACCACCCGGCGCCGGTCGCGGCTCAGCGCCTGCGCCATCCGCGGGTCGGGAACTGGGGCGTTGCCGGTCGGTTCTGCGGGCATGGACAGGGCGGAAGAAAGGGGCGCCGGCCATCTTACCGCGCAGGTGCGCCCAGACCACTCAATTATCCGCCGCAGGCGCCGTTAACCACTGCGTGCCCCGCTGACGGGCGTGTCATCCGGAGCAAGATCGCGTGGACCAAGGGATCATCGCCAGCCTGCTGCAGCACCCGCTTGCGTCGGCGCTGGTCATCGTCGACCGCACGGGCCGCCCGCTGGCGGCCAATCCGGCTGCGCGCGAGCATGGCCTGCCGGCGACCGTGGCTGCGTATGCGCCGATGCTGGAAGATCTGCGCCTGATGGCCGCCGATGGCGGCATCGTGGCCTGCACGCTGCCGGGTGGCCCGCACGGCCACTACGACGGCCACCTGCGCGCGGTGCATGATGGCGCCGGCAACCTGCTGGCCTTCACGCTGAGCATTCCCGAGCCGGTGCCGCTCGGCGGCGGTGGGCGCTGGGAGCTGGCGCTGGACAGTGCTGGCCACAGCCTCTGGGACTGGGACATTCCCAGCGACCGTGTGGTGCGCACCCCGGCACTGGGCGATGAAACCGCTACCGAGATTCTGGCCCGCGTGCACAGCGAGGACATCGCACAGGTGCGGGCTGCACTGGATGAGCATCTGCGTGGCTTGAGCGAACAGTACAGCGCACAGTTCCGTTTCCGCCAGGGCGACGGCCAGTGGCGTTGGGTACTGGACCGCGGGCGCGTGATCGCGCGCACCGCAGATGGCCAGCCGCTGCGCATGGTCGGCACGCATACCGATATCGAACAACAGAAGCAGCTGGAAGGGCTGCTTCAGGAACAGCAGCTGCACCTGAGCGAGGCCCAGCGCATCGCCAGCATGGGCAGCTGGTCGTTCGACCCCAACAGTGGTCATTTCTGGTGGTCGCCGGAGCTGCGTTCGCTGCTGGCGTTGGAGCAGGGGGCCGTACCCGGCCAGCGGCGCTGGCTGAAGCAGCTGCATCCGCGCTCGCGTGGTGCGCTACGCGCAGCATGGCGGCGCTTGTGGCGCGACGGCCGGGCCGCCAACCTCGAGCTGGAGCTGACCCGGGGCAACGAACCGTCGCAGCATCTGCGGCTATGGATGCAGCCGCTGCTGGACATGGATGGCCAGCCCAAGCGCCTGCTCGGCCAGGTGCAGAACATCACCGAGCAGCACCAGACCGATGCACTGATCCGCTGGCGTACCGAACTGCTCAACCGTGTTTCCGCGTTGGGCCGCATCGGCGGCTGCGAGATCGAAGTGCAGACCCGGCACATGCAGTGGACCGAGGAGTGCTACCGCATCCACGGCCTGCGCAAGGAGCCGATCACCCTCGACCAGGCACTGGCGCTGTACACCGAGGATTCGCGCAATGCCTTCGACGCCGCGTTGGTCCGGATTGCCGGCGGCGGGCTGCCCGAACAGCTGGACCTGTGCTTCTACCGCCAGTCCGGCCTGCGCGTGTGGGTGCAGGTACTGATCGAGCTGGATCGCCGCGATGGCCTGCCGCCGCGCTTCGTGGTCCTGTTCCGTGACATCACTCGCGAGCGCGAAGCCAACGAGCGCATCGAGCTGCTGGCCCACTACGACCTGCTGACCGGCCTGCCCAATCGTGTGCTGCTCGGCGAGCAGACGGCAGAAGCCATCGAGGAAGCGCGCGACCGCGGTACCTCGCTGGCGATGCTGTTCATTGATCTGGACGGCTTCAAGACCATCAACGACAGCTTCGGTCATGCCACCGGTGATGCGCTGCTGAAGGCTGCCGCCACCCGCCTGCACCAGAACCTTCGCAACAACGACCTGTTCGGCCGCTTCAGTGGCGACGAGTTCATCGTGGTGTTGCGCGACCTGGCCGAGCCGGAAGACGCCGGCCACGTGGCGCGCAAGCTGATCGCTTCGCTGGCCGAGCCATTGCGCCGTGGCGAGACCACGTTGAAGGTCGGTGCCAGCGTCGGCATCGCGATGCTGGGCGATGCGCAGACCGATTTCGACTCACTGCTGCGTGCCGCCGACGCCGCGATGTACGCGGCCAAGGAAGCGGGGCGCAACACCTACCAGTACTACAGCCAGGACGCATTGGCCCGCATCCAGCGCAAGCTCGAGTTGGAGCATGCCCTGCACGGGGCGATCGAACGCGAAGAGTTCAGCCTGGCCTACCAGCCGCTGCTGCATGCGCACCAGGGCGAGCCACCGGCGATCGAGGCACTGCTGCGCTGGCATCGGCCCGGCATCGGCTACTGCAGCCCGGCCGAGTTCATTCCGATTGCAGAGAAGTGCGGCGAGATCGTGCGCATCGGCGACTGGGTGCTGAATGAAGCCTGCCGCCAGGCGATCGCTTGGGACCGGGCTGGCCTGTGTTTCGACCGCATCGCGGTCAATGTATCGGCGGTGCAGTTACGTGACCGTGGCTTTGCCGAGCGGGTGATCGAGATCTGCCATGCCCACGGCTGGCCGCCGCAGAGGCTGGAACTGGAGCTGACCGAGTCGGCGTTGATCCGTGACACCGACATTCTGCGCCACTGCTTCGACGTGCTGGAACGGCACGGCGTGCCACTGGCGGTGGACGACTTTGGTACCGGCTTCTCGAACCTCAATTATCTCAACCGCTTCCCGGTCGGCCGCCTGAAGATCGACCGCAGTTTCGTGCAGGGCATGCTGCATGACTCTGGCACGGCCGAAGTGACCCAGGCCATCGTGCACCTGGGCCACGCGCTGGGCATGAAAGTGGTGGCCGAGGGTGTGGAAACGCACCAGGAAGAAGACATGCTGCGCCGCCAGGGCTGCGACGAGATCCAGGGTTACCTGTACTCGCGCCCGCTCAGCCCGCGCGACCTGGCGCAGTGGCTGCGGCAGCAGCATCCAGCGCCTGGGCGCACAGACGCTGCCAGCGAGGTCGTGCTGGCACGCTGAAGTTGGCGCCGGGCCTTGCCCGGCGGGATCGCCGCACGCCGACGCACCGCTCTGGTAGGTGTCGACCTTGGTCGACACGAACGCCGATGCTCGCGATCATCCACGCATGGCGTGGATCTACTGCGATGCGGCAACCATTCGCTGCGGAAATTCGGAGCGAAGCCTTGCGCGCACTGCTTCCACCACATGTGCATAGCGTCGGCGCTGGATGAAATAGCCCATGTAGAACAGCAGCAGGGCCACCAGCATCGGCGACGCAGCCGGGCGGACCATGATGATCGGCACCAGCATCAGTGTCAGGCCCAGCGCGAACCAGCTGCACCGCCCGACCACCCGCACCTCCCTGCGTTGCGCGTCGATCATCACCCGCCCGCGCATCAGCGGAAAGTAGCGACCGCCAAAGCTCGGCGCGAAGCTCTCGCGAAAGGCGACACTGCCGTCCGGCAGCGCGCGGAACACCAGGCGCAGCCAGGTATCGGCCGGCAGATCATGCTCCAACCCGGCCAGCGAAAGCTGCGCCAGCTCTGCGGGCGTAGCGGCGATGCGCTGATTGAACAGGACGATGCCTGTGCGGAAGAAGAACGGCGCCCACAGCACAAGCAGCAGGACTTCGATCAACAGCACGGCGATCAGGGCGATGGCCATCGGTCTTCCATGAACGGGACCTGCGCATCATGCCATAGCGATTTCGCCACCCCAGTAGATCCACGCCATGCGTGGATGTTGCCCGGAACCAGCTACCGTCCTCGCGGGGCGGTCCAGTGAATCGAGCAGTCTCCTGGATTCAATCGTCTTCCACCAGATCGCTGAGATCCAGAATCTGTGGATCAACACTGTGCGCGACGATGCTTCGGAGCATTCCAGCCTTTGGGCGTAGGGCATAGCAATGCATCGTATGGATGGGATTGAATTCCAGCCACGGGCAGGATGAGTGCCCCACGATAGCCGGCATGTTGAAATTGATGTCTTTTGGATCATCCAGTGGCAGGGTCCATTTGCCGCCGTGATGCTCCCACACTACATCGCCCAGATATCGTGAAAACACAATCCTCAGGCCATCCTGTTCGTCCTCCGACAACGTTGCAGCCATCGTCGTGTACAGCGTCTCCAGGCGATCAAGGCTCTCCAGGCTGCCGTCAAGGTCGACGCCGCGGAGCTGTGCTTGTTCGATCAGCCATTCAATCTGATCGTCCATGATGATCAGAAACTGTTCGAAGGTTTCTCGCGCTTCTTCGAAATTGAATGCCATGCGGCCACCAGGGAGGGAGAGCGACGAGTGTGCCCCGGGCCTGTGATCCACACCATGCAACATGTCCGAAAGGGTGGAAGGGCGATCGCATGCATCCACGCATGGCGTGGATCTACCGTTTCATCAATGCGATGCCTGCAATGGAATAGCTGGCGATCAACAGCCCGAACGCGTACTCCGCGACGATGATCAGCCAGAAGGTCATCGGCTCGATGTCCCGCCATGCATCAATGGTGCCGGACCGGTGATGGCTCAGATGAACATGCCCGGTGTTGATGGCAGTTGCCGGCGCCCAGGCAAATAGAAAGGCCATCAGCATGAAGAGCAAGCTGCCGAACAGGAATGCGACAGGTCTATGCCGGGGCGGCCGCAAAGTGGCGTAGGCGGGGCGCCAGGTGAAGGTGACCGCGATGAACACCATTACAGCAAATCCCAGCCAGGTCATGAACGTGGTGCTCATGCGACGACACTCCGTGTCCAGCCGTAGGTGGCATGGGCGGATCATGCCATGGGTTTGGAGCGGGTGGTGGTGAAGGCCATCCACGCATGGCGTGGGTCTACCTCAAGGCTTCCCCATCCAACCCCAGGTCCCACGCCAGTCCCAGCAGCGCGTCGTCCGTGCGGGACAGGGCAGGGCGCGCATCGGCCAGCTGCTGCAGTTCGCGGATCTCCTCGCGGGCCACCTCTTCCAGCTGCTGCAGCTGCTCACGCACGCTCGCGTTGCGCGGGCGCTCGGTGTCGGCGAGGGAGGGCAGGGCGCGGATCAGGGTCATGGTGCGTGTACAGGATGCATCCAACGGCGGGTTACAGGCAAAGGCCCCGGACGAACCGGGGCCTTGCGGGCTGCCGGCAACGGCAGCGGACATCAGGATCAGAACAGCTCGACGGTGCCGGCGCCCATGCTCTGCTGGGCAACCGGCTTGTGCGGCGGGCGTTCCCATTCGCTGCGCAGTTCCCGCAGGCGGCTGCCGGTGCGCTGAAGGGCGGTGGCGATCTCTTCGTCGAACACGCCGCCATTGCGGTGCAGCAGTTCCTGCAGGGCCACTGCCTCGCGGTTGATCGCGGTCAGGCGGTCCAGGTGGGTGTGCACGCCGCCCAGCGCCTGGGTGGCGATGTCTTCGAACTGCAGGGCGCGCACGGCTTCGGCCACGCTGCCATCGATCGAACGGGCGCAGTCGGAGACTTCGCGCATGCCATCACCCAGCGACGCATTGATCTGCGCGACGTTGTCGAGCATCGCCGCCGCTTCCTGGCGCGCTTCGCGGGAGCGGTCCATGTCACGCGAGGCCATGTGCGAGACCGTCTCGCGGACCTTGGCGATGGCGTCCTTGGAGCTGTGCGCCAGCTTGCGGATCTGCTCGTTGAAGGTGGTCGAGCGCTCGGACAGGTTGCGCACTTCGTCGGCGACCACCGCGAAGCCACGACCGGCTTCACCGGCACGCGCGGCTTCGATGGCGGCGTTCAGCGCCAGCAGGTTGGTCTGGTCCGCGATCGACTTGACGTCTTCCAGCAGCGCGAAGATGCCATCCAGGTGCTGCGCCATCTGGTCGATGTGCTGCACGGTGGTGCTGCTCTGGCCGCTCACCTGTTCCAGTGCTTCCACCAGCTGCTCCATGCGATGGCTGGCGTGCTGGGCGAAACGGGCAACGTCGAGGCCGGCATTGCCTTCATCACCGGCTCGATCGACGATGCGCGACAGGGCCTGGCTCTGCTGGCGCGACTTGCGGTTCATGGCGTCGAAGCTGCCGCCCAAGCTGGACACCGCCTGGCGGATCAGGTCACGGGCGCGTTCCACTTCGCCACGCGAGCCGTCGATCTCGTTGCCGACGAAGTTGCGCAGTTCGGTCAGCAGCTGGTCCTGCTCACGCAGGACACGGGCGTGTTCCGGGGAACGGTGCGCCTGGGCGCGGGTGGTCCACCACGCAAAGCCCAGCC
Organism: Stenotrophomonas sp. GD04054; assembly: GCF_029836955.1. Taxonomy (NCBI): domain Bacteria; kingdom Pseudomonadati; phylum Pseudomonadota; class Gammaproteobacteria; order Lysobacterales; family Lysobacteraceae; genus Stenotrophomonas; species Stenotrophomonas sp. GD04054. Next base: position 35,613 of record NZ_JAOECR010000001.1, read on the forward strand.
AGCTCAGCGTCATCGTGGTCAGGATCGCCCAGCGCAGGGCGGCCGGCCATTCGAAACCGATGGCGAAGGGGAGCAGCAGGGTCAGAGCCAGGGGGGCGGCCAGACGGATGAAAATGCGTGAGTACATGGACGTTCTCGGGAGGTGCACGGAGGATGTATCGGCCGTACCCCCTTTCTCTTTAACGTCGATATGCCTCGAAGTGCATTCTGAATGCGCCGGTTTTCCGACGCCTCGGCGGCTTCGGGGTCAGAGCCCTTTCCTTGCCGGAAAAGGATCCGACCCCATGGGGCTCAGGCCAGCTGGCGGTCCACGGCCTCGATCATCGCCTTGCGGCTGAACAGGAAGTCCCAGTAGCTGCCGCCCAGCTGCCGCCACAGCACCGCCGAGCGCACCGCGGCCAGCAGCAGGGCGCGGATCTCGGCGACCACACCGGCCTGGCCCAGGTAATGCGGGTTGCCCTGCACCATCACCCGCGGCTTCAGGTGGCTGATGGTGTCGGCGTACAGGCCACCCAGGTTGGCCAGCACGTCCGGGTGCCCACTGTCGCCCAGCTCGACGGCCTGGCGCTGGGCGCGCTCGATGCCCGAGGCGACCTTGTTCACGGTGGCGCCATCCTGAACGAAGCGGCGCTCCAGCTGCAGCACCGACAGGGCCAGCTTGGGCAGGATCGGGTCCTGGCCCTGGCTGCGGAAGTAGTTGTGCAGCAGGCGCAGGCCGGACTTCAGTGCATGGCGGTCACCGAACACCTCCTGCGGCGAGGACGCATCGACACGGAACACGCTGTCCACGGCGGTGCGCACGGCGGCGGCGTCGGAATGGCCGGTATCGGCGATGCGGCGTACCTGCTGCAGGGCCTGGGCAATGCCGGCCAGGGCCAGGACGCGGTCGTCGACAGTGAAACTCATGCAGCGATTACCTCAAAAGGGGAAGGGGTGGTGCGCAGGCGCTGTTCCAGCGGCGCATCGGTGGCGGCGATCACCGCGCCACCCAGGCACACGTCACCGTCATACAGCACCAGCGATTGACCGGGGGTAACGGCGCGCTGCGGGCGCGCGAAGGTGACCAGCACGCTGCCATCGTCCAGCACCTGGACCGTACACGGCTCATCGGGCTGGCGGTAGCGGGTCTGGGCGGTGCATTCGAAGCGCCGTGCCGGCGGCGAACCAGCGATCCAGTGCGCGGTTTCCGAACGCAGGCGCTCGGACAGCATCCACTTGCTGTCGCGGTCCTGGTCCACGTACAGCACGTTGCTGGCCACATCCTTGCCGACCACGTACCACGGCGCGGCCGGGCGTCCACGCACGCCGCCGATGTTCAGGCCCTCGCGTTGGCCCAGGGTGAAATAGAACACGCCCGGATGCTCGGCGATCACGCTGCCGTTGGCCGGGTCGAGGATCTGGCCCGGCTTGGCTGGGAGGTAGCGGCCGAGGAATTCACGGAAGTCGCGCTCACCGATGAAGCAGATGCCGGTGGAGTCCTTCTTGGCGTGGGTCGGCAGGCTGACGTCACGCGCGATCCGGCGCAGGTCGGTCTTTTCCAGGTCGCCGATCGGGAACAGGGTGGCCGCCAGCTGCGCCTGGCCCAGCTGGTGCAGGAAGTAGCTCTGGTCCTTGGAACGGTCGGCGCCACGCAGCAGCAGCCACTGGTGGCCGCGCTGGGTCACCCGCGCGTAGTGGCCGGTGGCAATGCGTTCGGCGCCCAGCTCGCGGGCGGCATCCAGGAAGTGCTTGAACTTTACTTCGCGGTTGCACAGCACGTCCGGGTTCGGGGTGCGGCCGGCCGCGTACTCGGCCAGGAAGTGCTCGAACACCCCCTGCCAGTACTCGCTGGAGAAATCACGGAAGTGGAACGGGATACCGAGCAGGCCGCAGACGGCCACCGCATCGCGGCGGTCGTCCTCGGCGCGGCAGTCGCCGCTGCCGTCGTCGGCCCAGTTCTGCATGAACAGACCGGCTACGGCCTCGCCCTGCTGCACCAGCCGCCAGGCGGCGACCGAGGAGTCGACGCCACCGGAGACGCCCACCATCACGCGCGGAGTGCTCATGCGACCTCCCGGACCAGCGAAAGCGGATGGCGCTGGCCACCCAGGAAATCAGCCACCACCTGCCAGACCAGCGGGCTGCGCAGGCGCTCCGTAGCGGCCTGCAGCTCGGCCGGGGTCAGCCACAGCGCGCGATCGATGCCGGTGTCCAGCGGCTGCGCCGGGTCGTGCGAGACCGGACGCGCCGCATAGCAGAAGCGCAGGAAGGTGGTGCCGTCGCCGGCCGTCCACTGGTAGCAGCCGATGAAGTGGGTCAGCTGCACCGTCCAGCCGGTTTCCTCGCGGGTCTCGCGCAGGGCTGCCTCGGCCAGGCTTTCGCCCGGCTCGAGGTGGCCGGCCGGCTGGTTCAGCACCTGGCGGCCGTCGATGGTCTCCTCGACCAGCAGCACGCGGCCACCGTCGACCACCACGGTGGCGACAGTGGCGTGCGGTGCCCAGCGCGGGTCCGGCGTGGTGTTCAACTCAGAACTCGTCCTTCTTGGTCAGTTCCAGCTCCATGGCGTCGGCGGTGCGGATGGCCGCATCGATGGCATCGCTGAGCTGGTCGGCCGTGGCATCGGCGTCGATCTTGACCACGAACATGGCGGTGGTGTCCTGCTTCACCCAGCCTCCCATCTTGGCGTCCTGCGAATCTTCCAGCAGGCGGTTGGCTACGGCCACCGGGAACTGCTTGGTCTTGGCGTTGTAGGCCGGCGACCAGATCTCGCGGATGTTGTGGGTGCCGAAATCTTCCACCGACGAGCGCACGTAGACCATCTGGGTGCGATCACCCTCGACGTCGAACACCATGCGGTAGTCGCCGTCCTCGTCGACCTCGTAGGTATAGCCCAGCTTGTCCAGGTGGCGGGCCACGGCCTTGTCGGCCTGGGTCTCGGCGGCGGCGGAGTCGGCGGCGGCCAGGGCGATCAGCAGGGCGGGAAGAAGGGTCCTTTTCATGAAGATCCTGTGAAACAGTGTTGAGAGAGGGTGCAATTGTGACGGTGGGCGTGCGTGCCGTCCAATCTGCGGCAGGCCGACGCAGGCTGGCCCGTGCCTCTATAATGGGCAGATGCCCCATGAGTCTTCCCCCGATTCCCATCACGAGCACGGCGTTGCCGTGGAGCCCGCGCGCCCGGAAGTGGCGCCGCCGCCGTTCTACCAGGTGATGCTGCTCAACGACGACTACACCCCGATGGATTTCGTGGTGGACGTGCTGCAGCAGTTCTTCAGCATGGACCTGGACAAGGCCACGCAGGTGATGTTGCACGTCCATACCCGTGGCCGCGGCGTGTGCGGGGTGTTCACCCGCGAAGTGGCCGAGACCAAGGTCGCCCAGGTCAACGAGTATTCGCGGATGAACCAGCACCCGCTGCTGTGCACGATGGAAAAGGCCTGACCGGCTGCCGGTTTTCGTCCGGGCACATCGAGTCCGGACCCGGTGTGCCCACCAAGGTGGGCACCTACCAGAGCAGAGGCCCGTATCGATAATGGATGGGGCGTGCCCACCAAGGTGGGCATCTACCAGAGCGCGGGATCAGCCCTCCGCCAACGCCTCCAGCGCCATTCTCGCCACCGCCTCGTCGACTTCGGCGGGGTCGCCATCATCGCGGAACCACGCCGCTGACAGCCCCGCGCTGGCTGCGATCCAACGCAGCAGCCTGTGTCGCTCGATCCCCGCCAGCGCAGTGACCTGCTCCACCCGGGCGGCAAACCGCTCGGGCTGTGTCGCAACGTGGATTCCCGGCCCGCACAGGTCCGGGTTGCTGAACAGCGTCGTGTAATCGAACGCGCGGTCGCCCAGCAGCCGCTTCGGGTCGATCGCCAACCAGCCGCGCGCGCCGAAATCCAGCACGTTGTCGTGGTGCAGGTCGCCGTGCAGCGGCCGGATCTCCTGTTCCTGCTGCAGCAGTCCCTCCGCCAGTGATCTGCACTGTTCCAGCAGTGTCGGCAGCGCAGCCCTTGGCTGCAGCAGGTCGGCGAACCATGTTCGCAGGCAGACCAGTTCCGCTGGCGGTGCGCTCCGTGGCCGGTGCAGCCGTTGCAGGACCTGGCACAGGACCGTGGTGCAGGTGTCATCGTCGCCCTTGATCGAACGTTGCCGCAGTGAGTCGCCGCCGGCACGTTCGATCAGGATCGCCGGCCCCTCGTGGGCCAGCAGGCGGGCGGCGCCGTCACCGTCCCACCAACGCAGCAGGCGATGGCTGTTCTGCTCTTCGGTTTCGCTGCTGATCTTCAGCATGGCCGGCTCGCCGGCGGCGGTCAGCACCGGCCAGAGCTGGGCATGGGGCGTTTCGATGGCTGCGCCATCACGCCGCAATCGCCAGCGGCTCAGGTAGGGTTCGCTCATGCCGGGTGGGCTGTCCTGGAGTGAATGAAGATCAATCGATTCGCACTGATAACGCCATCTGAACGCAGCAATCCGCTAGGGTGATGGAAATCGCGTAGTCAGGCCGCATATTGTCCCCATCTGCCGCCGGAGTAATCCATGTTCAGCAAAGACCTCGAACACACCATCGGCCAGTGCTACAAGCGCGCCCGTGAGGCCCGGCATGAGTTCATGACGGTCGAACACCTGCTGTTGGCACTGCTCGACAACCCGTCCGCCCAGGCCGTACTGAAGGCCTGCGGCGCCGACGCCGAACGCCTGCGCCAGGAGCTGGAGCAGGCCATCGAGGCCTCCGTGTCCCGCCTGGCCGAAGATGACGGCCGCGATACCCAGCCGACCCTGGGCTTCCAGCGCGTGTTGCAGCGGGCCGTTTACCACGTGCAGTCCTCGGGCAAGAAGGAGGTCACCGGCGCCAATGTGCTGGTCGCCATCTTCGGCGAGAAGGACTCGCACGCCGTCTACTACCTCAACCAGCAGGATGTCACCCGGCTGGATGTGGTCAATTACCTGTCCCACGGCATCGCCAAGCTGGGCGAGGAAGGCGAGCAGCCGTCGTCCTCCTCCGAGGGCGAAGGCCGCATCGAAGGCGGGGAGGGCGAGCCGAAGGGTGATGCTCTGACCGAGTTCGCCAGCAACCTCAACGAACAGGCCCGGGCCGGTCGCATCGACCCGCTGGTCGGCCGTGCCGACGAGATCGAGCGCACCATCCAGGTCCTGTGCCGCCGCCGCAAGAACAACCCGCTGTACGTAGGTGAGGCGGGCGTAGGCAAGACCGCCATCGCCGAGGGCCTGGCCCGCCGCATCGTCGAGGGCTCGGTGCCCGACGTTCTGGCCGATGCGGTGATCTATTCGCTCGACCTGGGCGCGCTGGTGGCCGGCACCAAGTACCGCGGCGACTTCGAGAAGCGCCTGAAGAGCGTGCTGACCGCGCTGAAGAAGGTGCCCAATGCGGTGCTGTTCATCGACGAGATCCACACCATCATCGGTGCTGGCTCGGCGTCGGGCGGCACCATGGATGCCTCCAACCTGATCAAGCCGGCGCTGGCGTCCGGAGAGCTGCGCTGCATCGGCTCGACCACCTTCCAGGAGTACCGTGGCATCTTCGAGAAGGACCGGGCGCTGGCCCGCCGCTTCCAGAAGATCGACATCGTCGAGCCGACCGTCGGCGAGACCTACGAGATCCTGCAGGGCCTGAAGTCCAAGTACGAGCTGCACCACGGTGTGACCTATTCCGACGAGGCGCTGCAGGCGGCGGTGGACCTGTCGGTGAAGCACATCGGCGACCGCCTGCTGCCGGACAAGGCGATCGACGTGATCGACGAGGCGGGCGCCCGCCAGCGCCTGCTGCCGGAAGGCCAGCGCAAGGAGCTGATCGACGTCGAGGAAGTGGAGGCGATCGTCGCCAAGATGGCGCGTATCCCGACCAAGCAGGTCAGCGCCACCGACAAGGATGTGCTGCAGCACCTGGAGCGCAACCTGAAGATGGTGATCTTCGGCCAGGACCCGGCCATCGAGACGCTGTCCTCGGCGATCAAGCTGGCCCGTTCGGGCCTGGGCAACCCGGAAAAGCCGATCGGCAACTTCCTGTTCGCCGGTCCCACGGGTGTCGGCAAGACCGAGGTGACCAAGCAGCTGGCGCTGCAGCTGGGCATCGAGCTGGTCCGCTTCGACATGTCCGAGTACATGGAGCCGCATTCGATCAGCCGCCTGATCGGTGCGCCTCCGGGCTACGTCGGCTTCGACCAGGGTGGCCTGCTGACCGAGAAGATCGTCAAGACGCCGCACTGCGTGCTGCTGCTGGACGAAATCGAAAAGGCGCATCCGGACATCTTCAACATCCTGTTGCAGGTGATGGACCGCGGTGTGCTGACCGATACCAACGGTCGTGAAGCCAACTTCAAGAACGTCGTGCTGGTGATGACCACCAATGCCGGTGCGGCGCAGGCCTCGCGGCGTTCGATCGGCTTCACCAAGCAGGACCATGCCACCGACGCGATGGAGACCATCCGCCGCAGCTTCACCCCGGAATTCCGCAACCGCCTCGACGCGGTGGTGCAGTTCCAGGCGCTGGGCTTCGAGCACATCCTGCGCGTAGTCGACAAGTTCCTGATCGAGCTGGAGATGCTGCTGCAGGACAAGCACGTCAGCCTGTCGGCCACCCCGACCGCGCGCGACTGGCTGGCCCACCATGGTTTCGACCCGCTGATGGGTGCCCGCCCGATGGCCCGCGTGATCCAGGACAAGATCAAGCGTCCGCTGGCCGACGAGCTGTTGTTCGGCAAGCTGGTCAACGGTGGCAAGGTCAGCATCGACGTCCGCGACGACGAGCTGGTGGTCGAGACCCAGGCCGAGCCGGAGCGGCTGCTGCCGGTCACGGTGGAATGAGCTGATGCCATAGGCTTGGCGTGAAAGACTGGAAATGACAAGGGCGGCTTCGGCCGCCCTTGTTGTTTCCAGTGGGGCTGTCGTCCGCGGCCTTGCTTGAACGGAACGGAGGTGCCAATGCTGTCTTCTGGTCGCGATGGGGTGTTGCCCTGTTTGTATTGCGAAACGATACAGGATACAGTGATGATCATCGGTTTTCGCCACAGGGGCCTCGAGCGGCTCTACTTACCTTCCGTTTCGCCGGCAGCGACGTGGAGCTGCTGGATTACCTGGACTATCACTGAGGCCGCGCATGATTCATCACCATCCGCATCCCGGGCAGGCGATCAAGGCAATGGTCTTTGATCCAATGGATCTGTCTGTGACCGAAGCAGCCGAGCGCCTGGCAATGTCGCGGGTAGCCCTTTCGCGGGTTCTGAACGGCAAGGCGGGCATCAGTCCTGACCTGGCCATCCGCCTTGAGATGGCGGGAGTGAGTACTGCGGTTTTCTGGATGGGGCTGCAATCCAGCTACGATCTCTGGTTGGCACGGCAGCGCGCGCAACCGAGAGTGTTGTCGCTGGTTGCCGCGACGCGTTGACGTATATCGCGACAAGGGCGGCTTCGGCCGCCCTTGTCCTGTCTGGGGTCAGCGGCTGCGGCGGCGCGCCTCACGCTTGAATCGCTCGGCATCGATCGGCTCGATGCGTGCAACCTCGCAGCTGCCGCGACCTGTATCCAGTGCGCTTCGGCCCTCGCTGCACAGCTCGTCAGCTTCTTTGCCGTCGGTCTTGAAGCCGAGGCGGGTGGCCAGTACGGCAGAAGGGCAGCTGTTGCGGAAATGCACAACATAGTGGTCTTCGCCGGAGCGAAGCAGGATGTTCTTGTCGGCGCCGGCGCGAACGATCTGCTGTTCGCCGGTCAGTGATACGCACTGTGCCGGCGCGGTGTCGGCGGCATGGGCGGACGACGCCAGCAGGGTGACGGCAGACAAAGCCAGGGGGATGAGCAGGGAAGACAGGTTCATGGCGGGGCAGGGGGCAGCGATCCGGACTGGATCGGATCCCAAGATGCCGCCGCCGCTGCAAATGCGAATCTGCCGCAAGCAGGGCTGACCGACGCCACGGTGAGATCGGTCACGATGACCTTTGGCGCCTCAGGCCGCGATCGAACGGAATCCCTGCTGGCGCCCCTGGTCGCCGCCGTCTTCGATGACAAAGGCGACCGCCTCGTGCGGAATGTGCAGGCGCTGCTTGAGGGTGCTGCCCATATGCGGAATCTCGCGCTGCACGGCCAGGTACAGCGGGTGCGAGGCGTCCATGCTGGTGCAGACCAGGCAGGGCTGGCCGAACCAGGTGCCGTCCGGGCCCTTGCTGGCGTAGCAGCGGCTGGTGACGGACTGGGGGTCCAGGACGATCAGGTAGGTCATGCGCGCAACGCCTTCTGTGAAGAACGCGTTGAGTCTAGAGTCGCGGCGCGATGCGGTATTTCGGACAGGGACGAAAACCGAGCGGCCTCGGTGCCGGTCGCTTTCTTCCGCGCACGACAAAGGGCCAGCAGCGAGGCCGGCCCTGTCGGAGTGGCGCAATGCGCCGACCGCTTACTTCATGCGGTAGGTGATACGACCCTTGGTCAGGTCGTACGGGGTCATTTCAACCTTGACCCGGTCACCGGTGAGGATGCGGATGTAGTTCTTGCGCATGCGGCCGGAGATGTGGGCGATGATTTCGTGCCCATTTTCCAGACGAACGCGGAAAGTGGTGTTCGGCAGCGTCTCGCTGACGGTGCCCTCGAACTCGATGGAATCGTCTTTCGACATGTAGTCCTGTGCGGTTCAGAAAACGGCCACGCTGGGCCTAAGGCGCGGTATTTTACGCGTGATGGGCCCGGCTTGCAAAGTTTGTGTTAACCCCCGGCCAAACGCTGTGCTGGCAAGCGTCCTACCGCCTGGGTCCAGGGGCCTTCACGGCCGTCACGGTGTACGGCCTGACGGACGTGCTCCAGGAAGTCCGCGCGCGGCAGGTGCTCGGCGCCCATCCGCAGCAGGTGCGGATTCTCCACCTGGGCATCGATCAGTTCCCAGCCCCAGCCACGCAGGGTGGCTGCCAACGCGGCCAGGGCGATCTTGGAGCCGCCACTGGCGCCACTGAACATGCTCTCGCCGAAGAACATGGCGCCGATCGCGACGCCGTAGATGCCGCCGACCAGCGTCTGCCGGTCCCAGACTTCGAAGGAATGGGCGAAGCCAAGGTCGTGCAGCTGGCTGTAAGCCTCGACCATCGCCGGGCTGATCCACGTACCGTCCTGGCCGGGCCGAGGTGCCGCGGCGCAGGCGCGCATCACACGACTGAAGGCGGTGTCGGCGGTGACCTCCCACGTGCTGCTGCGCAACAGGCGGCGGAAGCGGCTGGACAGGTGCACGCCATCGGTGCGGAACACCATGCGCGGGTCCGGCGACCACCACAGGATTGGCTCACCCTCACTGAACCACGGAAAGATACCGCCGGCGTAGGCATTGAGCAGACGCACCGGATGCAGGTCGCCGCCCACCGCCAGCAGGCCATCGGGCTGGCGCAGTGCGGTCTCGGCCGGAGGGAAGGGGGCGTCCGGCGCATCGGCCAGGCGCCAGGGCAGCTGGCGGGTCATGGGGCCATTGTATTCGTCGTGGTGATTCGTGATGTCTGGCACCATCACTGTTCACCGGCAAGGAGCCTCCGAATGAGTGACTCGATCAGGGCCATCCTCGACCTGCATGACGCCCCGCGCACGCGCAACGACAGCCAAGGCATGCTGCTGTCGATGGCCACTGAACAGTCGCGTCAACTGGGAGAGTTGATGCTGCAGGCGCTGGCGCGGCCTTCGCCGAGCTCGGCCTTCCTCGACATGGCACTGGACCTGCTGCCGGATGACGCGGTGCCCGCGGTCGCGGCGGACGCGTGGCGCCGCTATCGCGCGGGCGAGCGCGGTGACGTGTTGACGAGCGTGATGGAGTTCGCCAGCTATCAGGCGCCGCAGGTGCTGCAGGACGATTGGGAGGCATTGCTGGCGGTCGCCAGTGAGGATGAGGTGCAGTTGGCCACGCAGGTCTGGCAGGGCCTGCCCAGCGCGACGGCCGCGCATTGGGCGCAGATCCTGGCCGAAGCCGATGACGATCGCGAAATGGCGCGGGCCAGGGCGTTGCTGCTCGCCGCCCAGCCCGAAACCTACGCCATTGCTCGCGGCTACCTGGTCGACTGGGGGCGGTTGGATGCAGAGGTCTGGGCGCACTGGGCCGGTGTCGCCGAAGGTCCGCAGCCGCGTCGCCTGCATGGCGAGCGGCCATTGCACTTCCGATTCGGCCGCGAACAGCATCGCGCGCAGCAGGCGGACGAGCCGAGCTGGCGCAAGCGCATATGGCGGCTGCACCCGACCTGGAATGGTGGGCAGGTACACCATGCTGGGCAGATGGGAGGGCCGCTGGAAGCGCTGTGTAGCAGCTGCCATGCGCCGCTTCAGCGCCTGCTGCAGACCGATGCCGCCGCGCTGCAGCCGGGCGCGTCGGGCGAGATCACGCTGGGGCTGTGCTTGGACTGCTGCGGCTGGGAAGACCCGCCCGTGCGTTTCTATCGCCATGATGCGGCCGGCCTGCCCAGCTGCCACCCCAGCCAGCACCGTGAGGTACCGAACACACCCACCGACAGTGGCGACCTGATGCAGGCCGAGGTGGGCCTGGTGGCGCTCGAAGGCGAGCGCTGGCAGCAACAGGACTGGGGCCAGTCCAATCATCGGCAGAACCTGTCGCGCGTGGGCGGCGCGCCGAGCTGGGTGCAGAGTGCCTGGTACCCGGCGTGCATCGATTGCGGCGAGGAGATGCCCTTCGTGATGCAGCTGGATTCGACACTGCCGACCCCCGGTGGAGGCGCGCTGCTCTGGGGCAGTGGCGGCATGCTCTACACGTTCTGGTGTGCGAAGTGCCAGGTGAGCGGGTACTTCTGGCAGTGCACCTGAGCACAGCGCCCTCGCTATTGCCTTGGTAGATGCCAACCTTGGTTGGCACGCTTTTCGGCACCGCGCCAATCGAGCAAGCGCGCCTCTACGGTTCTACGCGGAACGGCCCATGCCCCTGCAGCTCCTGCTGGTAGCGCCGCACACTCTGTCGCTCCTGCCGGCACCAGTCCTGCAGTGCGTCTGCGAAATCCGGATCGGCCACCCAGTGCCTGCTGCGCACCAGCGTCGGCAGGAAGCCGCGTGCCAGCTTGTGCTCGCCCTGTGCGCCGGGTTCGAAACGAGCCAGCCCTTCGCGCAGGCAGTACTCGATGCCCTGGTAGTAGCAGGCCTCGAAGTGCAGGCCGGGCAGCGTGGCGCCGCCCCAGTAACGGCCGTACAGCGTGTCTCCACCGCGCAGGCATAGCGCGCCGGCAATCGGCTCGCCGTCCTGTTCGGCCAGGAACAGTACCAGCCCGCGCCCCAGCGAAATCGCCAGATGGCGCAGGAAGGCCTCAGTCAGTGCCGGGGCGTTGCCGTACTCGAGGAACGTCTGCAGGTAGAAGCGGTACATCGCCTGCAGGTCGGCGCGACTGGCCTCGTCGCCGTGCACCACGCGGAAGGTGATGCCCTGGCGGGTTACCTTGGCCCGTTCCTGGCGGATGTTCTTGCGGTGCTTGTGGTCCATCGCGCCGACGAACTGTTCGAACGTGGACCAGTCGCCCGGGTTCTGCCACTGGAACTGCACATCCTCGCGCAGTAGCCAGTCATCGCCGAACAGCGCCTCGTCGCCGGCGGTATGGAAGTTGATGTGGGCCGAGGAGACGTCCAGCGTCGGCAGCGTCTCGCGCAATGCTGACAGCAACGCGGCGCGCTCCAGATCGTGACGGGCCAGTAGGCGCGGACCGGTGACCGGCGAGTACGGCACCGCGCCCAGCCACTTCGGATAGTAGTCGCGGCCATGATGGGCATACGCGTTGGCCCAGGCATGGTCGAACACGAATTCGCCGTGGGAGTTGGTCTTCAGGTAACCCGGAATGGCGCCGACCAGCGTGTTGCCCTCCCACAGCGTGAAGTGCCGGGGCTGCCAGCCCCAGTCCTCGCGAAGGTAGCCGTGCTGTTCAAGCCCGGAAAGGAAGGCATGACTGACGAAGGGGTTGCGGCCGTCGTGCAGGGCATCCCAGTCGGTGGCGGAAACGGACTGCAGGGAGTCGAGGAAACGGTGGGAAGGCATGGGGAAAGGATAGGGCAGATGAAACAGAAAGGCCGACGCACTGGCGTCGGCCTTTTGCCTGAGTCGAGCCTGGCTCGACGCTACAGAAGCAGGTTCGCCTCTCAGCTGGCCTTGCCCTGTGCGTCCAGGTAGCGCTCGGCGTCCAGTGCGGCCATGCAGCCGAAACCGGCCGAGGTGATCGCCTGGCGGTAGTGCTGGTCGGCCACGTCGCCGGCGGCGAACACGCCTTCCACCGAGGTCTGGGTGGCATTGCCGCCCAGGCCCGAGCGGATTTCCAGGTAGCCGTTGTTCATCGCCAGCTGGCCGTCGAACAAGGTGGTGTTCGGGTGGTGGCCGATGGCCACAAAGAAGCCGTGGGCGTCGATGTCGCGGGTGCTGCCGTCCAGGGTGGACTTCACGCGCACGCCGGTCACGCCGGCGTCGTTGCCCAGCACTTCCTCCACCTGGTGGTGCCAGACGGTCTCGATCTTGCCTTCTGCCACCTTCTTGAACAGCTTGTCCTGCATGATCTTTTCCGCCTTCAGGGTGTCGCGGCGGTGGACCAGGTAGACCTTGCGGGCGATGTTGGACAGGTACAGCGCCTCTTCCACGGCGGTATTGCCGCCGCCGACCACGACCACGTCCTGGTCGCGGTAGAAGAAGCCGTCACAGGTGGCGCAGGCAGACACGCCGCGGCCCTTGAACTCGTCCTCGGTCGGGATGCCCAGATACTTGGCGGTGGCGCCGGTGGCGATGATCAGGGCATCGCAGGTGTACTCGTGGCTGTCGCCGATCAGCTTGAACGGGCGCTGCGACACGTCGGCGGTGTGGATGTGGTCGAAGATGACTTCGGTCTCGAAGCGCTCGGCGTGGGCCTGCATGCGCGCCATCAGGTCCGGGCCCATCAGGCCGTGGGCGTCGCCCGGCCAGTTGTCCACCTCGGTGGTGGTCATCAGCTGGCCGCCCTGCTGCAGGCCGGTGATGACGACCGGCTTCAGGTTGGCGCGGGCAGCGTAGACGGCGGCGGTCCAACCGGCCGGGCCGGAACCGAGGATGACGAGGCGCTGGTGGCGGGAGGGCAGGCTGGTGCTCATGTAGACTCGCGAAAAGGTAGATGGGACAAGGCGCTGGCGATGTTTGCGCAGCATCCGTGGCTGGTCATAGAGTGGCGGCTGGGGCAGGGCGATTCAAGCCGATGAACAGAACGCCGTCATCCAGCAGTGGTTCCGGCCCTCCGATTGTCCTGTCAGATGTCGCATAACTGAAAACTGACGCCGTCTCATTTATTATCAATCACTAACAGCGCATTCCAAAGGTATGGTCTAAGGTGGCGAAGCAGGTCCCCGAACGCTCCAAGTCCGACGACAGCAAGGCGTCACGTCGCACGGCCGCGGCGGCGACGACCGACAATCCACGCCGCCAACGCCTCTGGCGCGACCTTGGCCTGATCGCCATCGCGCCGGCGCTGCTGTATCTGGCGGCCAGTCTGTTCACGTATTCAGCGACCGACCCGGGCTGGTCGCATACCGGCAGCGTGGTCGCGCCGGTGCACAACCTCGGCGGCCGCGCCGGCGCCTGGATCGCCGACGTGCTGCTGCAGCTGTTCGGCTACATCGCCTTCCTGCTGCCGGTGGTGCTGGGCGCGCTGGCGTGGATCGCCATGTTCGGGCTCAAGCGCGAGAGCAAGGGCGAGAACGACCTGGACCCGGCGCTGCGCCTGGTCGGCCTGGTCGGCTTCCTGATTGCCGGTACCGGCTTCCTGCACGTGCGCCTGTTCAGTGGTGATGTCTCCAGTGCCGGCGGCATCCTCGGCAAGCTGGTCGGCAATTCGCTCACGGTGGGCTTCGGTGCGCTGGGCGCGAACCTGTTCGTGCTGGTGCTGCTCTTGGCCTCGATCACCCTGGCCACCGGGCTGTCCTGGTTCACGGTGATGGAGAAGATCGGTCGCGGCGTGATGTCGCTGGCGCCGTTGCTGGCGCGCAAGAAGGAAGAAGTCACCGAGTGGCAGCAGACCCGGGTGATGCGCGAGGAACGCCAGGAGGTACGCAAGGCCGATGCCGAGGTGCGCGCCAAGCGCGAGCCGGTGAAGATCGAGCCGCGCCCGGAACCGGTGATCGAGAAGAGTGACCGGGCCAAGCGCGACACGCAGATCCCGATGTTCCGTGGCGTCAACGGCGACGGATCAGACCTGCCGCCGCTGGCCCTGCTGGACGATCCCAAGCCGCAGCCGGTGGGCTACGACAAGGAAACCCTGGACGCGCTATCGCGGCAGATCGAGTTCAAGCTGAAGGATTTCCGCATCGACGCCCAGGTGGTCGGCGCCAACCCCGGCCCGGTCATTACCCGCTTCGAGATCGAGCCGGCGCCGGGCATCAAGGTCAGCCAGATCAGTTCGCTGGACAAGGACATCGCGCGCGGCCTGTCGGTGAAGTCGGTGCGCGTGGTCGACGTGATTCCGGGCAAGTCGGTGATCGGCCTGGAAATTCCCAACGTCACCCGCGAGATGATCTACCTCTCCGAGCTGCTGCGTTCGAAGGAATACGACAAGTCGGCAAGCGTGCTGACCCTGGCGCTGGGCAAGGACATCGCTGGCCGCTCGACCGTGGCCGACCTGGCGCGCATGCCGCACCTGCTGGTGGCCGGTACCACCGGTTCGGGCAAGTCGGTGGCGGTCAACGCGATGGTGCTGAGCCTGCTGTTCAAGGCCTCGCCGAAAGACCTGCGGATGCTGATGATCGACCCGAAGATGCTCGAACTGAGCGTCTACCAGGGCATCCCGCACCTGCTGGCGCCGGTGGTCACCGACATGAAGGAGGCCGCCAACGGCCTGCGCTGGTGCGTGGCCGAGATGGAGCGCCGCTACAAGCTGATGAGCGCGGTGGGCGTGCGCAACCTGGCCGGCTTCAACAAGAAGGTGAAGGAAGCCCAGGACGCCGGCCAACCGCTGATGGACCCGCTGTTCAAGCCGAACCCGGAACTGGGCGAGGCGCCGCGTCCGCTGGAGACGCTGCCGTTCATCGTCATCTTCATCGACGAATTCGCCGACATGATGATGATCGTCGGCAAGAAGGTGGAGGAGCTGATCGCGCGCCTGGCACAGAAGGCGCGTGCGGCCGGCATCCACCTGATCCTGGCCACGCAGCGCCCGTCGGTGGACGTGATCACCGGCCTGATCAAGGCCAACATCCCGACCCGCATCGCCTTCCAGGTCAGTTCCAAGATCGACTCGCGCACCATCCTCGACCAGTCCGGCGCGGAAACCCTGCTGGGCCACGGCGACATGCTGTACCTGCCGCCGGGCACCGCCATGCCCGAGCGCGTACACGGCGCCTTCGTCTCCGACGAGGAAGTGCATCGCGTGGTCGAACACCTCAAGGCGATGGGCCCGGCCGACTATGTCGACGGCGTGCTGGACGAAGTGCAGACGATGGGCGACGGCGTGGTCGTCGGCGCCACCGGCCTGCCCGAGAACAGCTCTGCCGGCGATGAGTCCGACCCGTTGTATGACGAAGCGCTGCGGGTGGTCACCGAAACCCGCCGTGCCTCGATTTCCGGCGTGCAGCGCCGGCTGAAGATCGGCTACAACCGTGCAGCGCGATTGATCGAGGCCATGGAAGCGGCCGGCGTGGTCAGTCCGCCCGAGCACAACGGCGACCGCACGGTGCTGGCACCGCCGCCGCCGAAGTAAGACCCGACGTATCCCCCACGACGTCCAAGGAACCGACGCATGCTTCACCCCGTACCAAGCGCGCTGGCACTGGCGCTGGCAGCCTTCCTGGCTGCCGGCCCGGCACTGGCAGACACCGCCACCTCCGCGCCCGCCACGGCGCCGCCTTCCACCAGCGGCGATACCGAAGCCAGCAATAATTTCAGCATTGTCCGTTACCGCGCCGACTACCAGGTGCGGCCGGATGCGGGCAATGTGCAGACCGAAACCTACGAAGTCCTGCTCAAGACCAAGGCCTCGGTCGAGCAGTTCAGCCAGGTTCGGCTGAGCTACAGCGAGAAGATGGAGACGCTGGAAGTACTCGGCGCCTACACCATCACCGCCGACGGCCAGCGCCGCGACGTGCCGGCCGACCGCATCTACACCCAGGAAAGCTACTCCAGCGCCTCGGCAGCGATGTATGCCGACCGCAAGGTGCGGGTGATCGTGTTCCCGAACCTGGCCCCGGGCACGCGCCTGTTCTACCAGGTGCGCCGCACCCAGGCCACGCCGTACTTCCCCGGCTACTTCGGCCTGTGGGAGACCTTCAACGTCTTCACCGAGTACGAGGACGCCGAGGTCACCCTGAGTGCGCCGGCCAACCTGCCGATGTTCGTCGACAGCCGCGGCGTGCAGGGTAGTGATCGCCCGACGGTGAAGAACGGACAGGCACAGTGGCGCTGGCGCTACCAGCGTCGCGAAGCCATGCCGGCGCAGAACTGGTCGGCGGCAGGCTGGGAGTTCGGCCCGAACATCATGGCCAGCACCTATCGTGACTGGTCGCAGATGGGCCGTGCCTACCAGCTCAAGGCCGGCCCGGCGGCACAGGTCACGCCGGAGCTGCAGGCGCTGGCCGATGAGATCACCGCTGGCATCAGCGACCGCCGCGAGCAGGCCGACGCGTTGTACCGCTGGGTGGCGCAGAACATCCGCTACGTGGCGGTGTACCTGGGCAATGGTGGCCTGGAGCCGAACAGTGCGCAGAGCATCCTCGACAACCACTATGGTGACTGCAAGGACCATGTGACGATCCTGGAGGCGCTGCTGGCGGCCAAGGGCATCGCCAGCTCGCCGGTGCTGATCGGTGCCGGTGGTGGCCCGACGCTGCCGAAGATTCCGGTGCTGGGCCGCTTCAACCACGCCATCACCTACATCCCCGAGTTCGATCTGTACCTGGATTCGACCACCGCGTGGGCGCGCTTTGGGCAGTTGCCGGAAGGTGACCTGGGCGCACCGGTGATGCGTACCCGCGACGCCTCACTGGCGCGCACTCCGGCCAATACGCCGGAGCGCAATGCCACCTCGATGGAGGTGCGTTTCACCTTCGACGCCAACGGCAACCTGCGCGGCGAGACGATTCCGAAGCTGGGCGAGAACGCCGAGATCGGCATGCGCGCCCAGTTCTCCCAGCTCAACGCGCAGAACCGTGCGCGCGCTGAAGAGCAGATCATGGCTGCGTCCGGTTTCGATGGGCGAGGGCAGCTGCAGATCCAGGGCGTGCCGGTCGACCTGACCCGGCCGTTTGGCTACCGCATGGCGTTCCAGGCCGAGGACTACGCCGACTTCAGCGTGGCCGGAGGCATGGCCGTGCCGGACCCGCCGGGTGGTGAATCAGTGCGCGGCCTGTACGCCACCGCCTCGGCGCCGGCCAACGAGACGCCGTTCTACTGCAATGCCAGCCTGCGCGAGGAAACCTATCGCCTGCAGTTCCCGGCCAATGCGCCGATCATCGCCATCCCGGCCAGCCAGCGTTTCACCAACGCCGCCGGCGAGTATCGCGTGGACTGGAGCCGCGAGGGCCAGGACGTGATCGTGCATCACCGCCTGCAGCAGAACGCGGTGCGTGGACCAGAGGCGCTGTGCCAGCCGCAGGACTATCCGGCGTTCCGCGCGCTGTACCGCGAAGTGCGTCGTGGCTTCCGTGGCCAGGTGCTGTACGGCAAGCTGCCCGGCTCGGGTGGCTGAATCGCCGATGGACGTTCGGGGCGGCATAATGTCGCCCTGATCGCCCATTCATCTTTGTCCGGGCACACTGGCAACCACCTTTCCTGGCGCCCGCGCCCACAGGATTCCCGCATGAACTTCCGCTTCCGCCGTTTCCTTGCCACCACCACCCTGGCCGTGGCCTGCGCCGCCGCCGGCAGCGCCTGGGCTGGCGCCCGCGATGACCTGAAGACCTTCACCAGTGGCCTGAAGGGCCTGGATGGCCAGTTCAGCCAGCAGGTGTTCGACAGCCGCGGCAAGGTGAAGGAATCGACCAGCGGCCGCGTGGCGCTGTCGGCGCCGCGCCTGTTCCGCTGGGAATACGTGCGCCCGCACGAACAGCTGATCGTGGCCGACGGCAGGAAGGTCTGGATGTACGAGCCGGACCTGGAGCAGGCCACTGTTCGCGAGCAGGGCAAGGAAGAGCAGAACAGCCCGCTGACCGCGCTGATCAACCCGGCGCTGCTGGAGCAGCAGTACGACGTCAGCGAAGAGGCCGCGCAGCGCGACGGCCTGCAGTGGCTGTCGCTGTCGCCGAAGCGCGAGACCGAAGCCAGCTTCCAGTACGCCGCGCTGGGCTTCAATGCCCAGGGTCTGGCCAAGATGGAAATCACCGATGCGGTTGGTCAGCGCACCGTGATCAGCTTCAGTGGCTGGAAGCGCAACCCGGGCTTTGCTGCCGGCACCTTCAGCTTCACCCCGCCGAAGGGCACCGACGTCATCGGTAACTGATCTCTGGGCGGAAACGCCTTGGTGGGTGTCAACCTTGGTTGACACGCTTTTGATCTGCCGGCCAGCGGCCGGCACTACCGATCCCTGCAGCCTGATCCGCTACCGATCACGGCCCGGCGCAACCTGCTCTGGTGGGTGTCAACCGGCACCGCCTTGGTGGGTGTCAACCTTGGTTGACATGCTTTTGATCTGCCGGCCAGCGGCCGGCACTACCGATCCCTGCAGCTTGATCCGCTACCGATCATGGCCCGGCCGCTGTGGTGGGTGCCAACCTTGGTTGGCACGCTCTCGCGGTACAATGGGCGTGTGGCAAGACATCGTTCAACTTCCTTCCCTGGCCCCGATCTGCTGAGCGTTGATCGGGAACATCTGCGCCCGCTGGCCGAGCGCATGCGCCCACGCACCCTCGACGAAATGGTCGGGCAGAAGCGCCTGCTGGCGCCGGACAGCGCGCTGCGTCGCGCGGTCGAGTCCGGTCGCGTGCACTCGATGATCCTGTGGGGGCCGCCGGGCTGCGGCAAGACCACGCTGGCGCTGCTGTTGGCCGAATATTCCGACGCCGAGTTCCGTGCGATCTCCGCCGTGCTGTCCGGCCTGCCGGAAGTGCGCCAGGTGCTGGCCGAGGCGGCGCAACGGTTCGCCGAAGGCCGGCGCACCGTGCTGTTCGTCGATGAGGTGCACCGCTTCAACAAGGCGCAGCAGGATGCGTTCCTGCCGCACATCGAGCGCGGCACCATCCTGTTCGTCGGCGCCACCACCGAGAACCCGTCCTTCGAGCTGAACTCGGCACTGCTGTCGCGCTGCCGCGTGCATGTGCTGGAAGGTGTTTCGCCCACAGACATCGTCGAGGCGCTGGAGCGTGCGCTGGGTGACCGCGAGCGCGGCCTGGGCGAGGAGGGCATCGAGGTCGCCCCCGAGCTGCTGCTGGAAATCGCTACCGCCGCCGACGGCGACGTGCGCCGTGCGCTGACCCTGTTGGAAATCGCTGCTGAGCTGGCGGGCGGGGAGGGTGGTCGCATCACCCCGCAGACCCTGACCCAGGTGCTGGCCGACCGCACCCGTCGCTTCGACAAGGGCGGCGAGCAGTTCTACGACCAGATCTCGGCGTTGCACAAGTCGGTACGCAGTTCCAACC
Organism: Stenotrophomonas sp. GD04054; assembly: GCF_029836955.1. Classification (NCBI taxonomy): domain Bacteria; kingdom Pseudomonadati; phylum Pseudomonadota; class Gammaproteobacteria; order Lysobacterales; family Lysobacteraceae; genus Stenotrophomonas; species Stenotrophomonas sp. GD04054. The sequence continues at coordinate 55,116 of NZ_JAOECR010000001.1, forward strand.
CGGATGCCGCGCTGTACTGGCTGACCCGCATGCTCGATGGCGGCTGCGATCCGTCCTACCTGGCGCGCCGACTGACCCGCATGGCCATCGAAGATATCGGCCTGGCCGATCCGCGTGCGCAGAGCATGGCGCTGGAGGCCTGGGACATCTACGAGCGGCTGGGCAGTCCGGAAGGCGAACTCGCGTTCGCTCAGTTGGTGCTGTACCTGGCCAGTACGGCGAAGTCGAATGCCGGCTATGCCGCCTTCAACCAGGCCAAGGCCGACGTGCGCGAGAGTGGTACCGAAGAGGTGCCGCTGCACCTGCGCAATGCGCCGACCAAGCTGATGAAGGAGCTGGGCTACGGCGCCGAATACCAGTACGACCATGACGCCGAAGGTGGCATCGCACTGGACCAGACCGGTTTCCCGGATGCGATGGGCGAGCGCGTGTATTACAACCCGGTGCCACGCGGCCTGGAAATCAAGCTGAAGGAAAAGCTGGATCGGCTGCGCGCCGAGCGCGAGGCGGCAAGGGCGGCAAAGGGCCGCTGACCCAGCTCTTGCAGAGTCGAGCCATGCTCGACTTCGCTCTTGCGCGGGTTACGGGTGCCTTCTGGAGCAGCAGCCGAGCATGGCTCGGCTCTACAGGGGGCAGTGGCAGTCGAGCATGGTTCGTCGCCACATTGTCCTGTGCGCCTGCATTTGGCACACTCCGCGGCTTCTCTTTCAAGGATCGATGCCGTGCAGGAAATGATTCTGCCGTTGAAGCGCTACGCCCAGTTCGAGGGCCGCGCCAACCGCCGCGAGTACTGGATGTACCAGCTGTTTCTGTTCCTGGTCGCAACCGCGGTGATGCTGCTGGCCGGTGTGCTGGCGATCCTCCTGCGCAACAGTCCCGATGCACTGGCCGGCATCCTGATCGGCATGGTGGTGCTGCTGGGCGTGATGTGGCTGGCCACGATCGTGCCGCTGATTGCCGTGACCGTGCGCCGCCTGCATGACTGCAACCAGTCGGGCTGGCTGTTCCTGCTGGCGCTGGTGCCGGGGGGCGGGATCGTGATCATGATCTTCTCGCTGCTGCCGGGCACGCCGCAGGAGAACGTTTATGGTCCGGTGCCTACGGGGCCGTGATGATGCATGAGTCGAGCATGGCTCGACGCTGCAGAGGCAAAGAAATGAAGCCGGCATTTTGCCGGCTTCATCTTTACTTGATGGTGCAATCGCCGAAGGACAGGTAATCGGTGCCCGAGCTGAACTGCAGCGTGCAGCTGGCGGTGAAGGTCGCGCCTTCTTCCAGTGCGCCCAGCTTGGCCGCCTGCTGTTCGTCGTCGCTGGTCAGCCGAGCCAGGACATTGCCCTGGTCATCGCCGGCCTCGATCAGTGGCTCGCCCGCCAGGTTGCTGGAAACGCTCAGTGCTACGGCAGTGAATGTCACCGTCTGGTTGAGTTGGTCCATGCCCAGTGACGAATTGCCGGCCTCTTCAAAGGCCTGGTAGAGCGTTGGCAGGTCCTGTGCGGCATGGGCGGCCAGTGGTGCGAGCAGGCCAAGGGAAAGGGCGATCAGGGTGGTGCGCTTCAAGGTGTTCTCGCAGTCACGGGATCCATTCCCGTGGGTGGTGGTCAGTAGATCCACGCCATGCGTGGATAGGTTTGGCAAGGACAGGGCGCGGCCGATGGCACGATCACCCATCCATCCGCAGCCCTGCGAGGGTAGGGCGCTCCTGCGCCCCGCTGCCGGGCAAAATAGTGGATTCAGTGTTTCCGGTGCAACCGGGAAAATGAACGTATCGCGCGCGTGATACACAGTGTGACGTTCGATCGATGTGATAATCATTCGCGTTTAAGGTAGACTGCGGTCCCTTGTGAACCGGCGGCCGTGAGCCGCTTCTGCCACCGCTGATGAAGCATTTCGTCCCGCCTTCGCGCCGTGGTCCACTGGCCCGCGGCCTGGTCGCCTTGATGATGGGTCTGCTCCTGGCCACCCCGTACGTCCATGCGCAGCAGCGCAATCCGCTGCAGAAGATCGGCCACACCGTGCTCGACGAGCCGGCGGTCAGTTATCGCTTCGAGCATTTCATGGTGGACAGTCCCGACCAGCAACGCCGCTGGCGGGTGAACCTGGCGATCCCGGCCAAGGCCAGCAAGGCGCCGCTGCCGGTGCTGTACGCGCTGGATGGCAATGCCGTGGCGATGGTGCTGGATCAGCCGTTGCTGGCCGAGCTGGCGGCACGCAAGGCGCCGCCGGTACTGGTGCTGATCGGTTATGACAACGACCTGCGCATCGATTCCAAGGCGCGCACCCGCGACTACACCGCGTGGATCGACCGCGCCGACGACGAGAGCGGTACGACCCAGGCGGTCGGTGGCGGTGCTGCCGCGTTCCTGGATGTGATCGAACGCCGCATCAAGCCGGAAGTCGAGCGCCGCGCACGCATTGATACGCAGCAGCAAGCACTCTGGGGCCACTCGCTGGGTGGGTTGTTCGTGCTCAATGCGCTGTACACCCGTCCCGCCGCCTTCCAGTCCTATCTGGCGGCCAGCCCGTCGCTGTGGTGGAGCCAGGGCGCGGCGCTGGGTGATTCGGAACAGCAGTTCGTGCAGAACGTGCATGGCCAGCCAGCAACGCTCTGGCTGATGCTGGGCGGTGCCGAGCGTGTTGGCGATCGCGGCAAACGCGACATGAACAATCCGCGCGTGGTCGCACACCTGCGCCGCATCGGTGGCGCCACGCCGGATGCGGCGATGCAGCTGTCCGAGCGGTTGGCCAAAGTGCCGGGCATGCGCGTGCAGTACCGCGAGTTCCCCGGCCTCGGCCACGGCCCGATGCTGCCTGCGTCGTTCCATGCCGCGTTGCATGAACTGTACGGCGTGACCGACCGCAGCGCCGGTGACGGCGCGCTCAACGGTGGTGACAACGCCGCCGAATGAATCCCTTCGCATGCCAAGGCGTGCGACCCCACTACCCAGGCGAGGCTGCCGATGTGCAGCGGCCCAGGCAACCGATGAATCCCGCGTCACGTGGCGCGGCCTACGTGTGCAAGGAGCCTTCCATGTCGTTCCGTCCGTCTTTCCGTCTCACATCTCTCGCCGCTGGCCTGTTGCTGGCCGCGACCGCCACCGCACAGCCGGTGTTCGATCAGCCGGCCAACGCCACCTTCAAGGGCGAGGTCGTCTCGCGCGGTGAGAACGTGGTTCCCGGCAGCACTGCCGACGTGGTCGGTCGCGGTTTCGTGCCGGGCCAGAAAGTCAGCCTGCTGCGTGGCGACAGCGTGCTCAACACGCAGCCGCTGGTGGTCGATGCCGATGGCAACTTCAAGACCCAGCTGAGCATTCCGGCCGATGCCGTGCCTGGTACCCACCCGGTGGTGGTGCGCGCCAGCCAGCCGGCTGCAGCCACCGTGCTGAAGCTGCGCGTCTCGCCGCAGTTGCCGCTGTCCGGCCAGGCGCAGTTCGCCACTCAGTCCAACAAGCTGGTGCCGGGCCTGTACCAGTCCGCCTACAGCGCCGCCAGCAACGCGGTGTTCGTGACCTCGGCCGTGGGCCGCCCGCCGGTGACCCAGTCGCAGCTGCTGAAGCTGGACCCGAAGTCGCTGAAGGTGACCAAGGCGATCACCCCGGCGCAGGTGCCGGGCAGCACCAATGGTGCGGTGTACGCGGTCTACGGCGTTGGCGTGGATGACACCAACGGCAACGTGTGGGTCACCAACACCCGCCAGAACTCCATCGCGGTCTACCGCCAGAAGGACCTGTCGCTGGTCCATCAGTTCCCGGTCGATGCCGTGCCGCATGCGCGCGACGTGGTGGTTGATGGCACCCACGGCAAGGTGTTTGCCTCGGCCACGGGTGAGGACCACCTGTCGGTGTTCGACGCCAAGACCCTCAAGGAGCTGCCGGCGGTGACGCTGGAGTCCGGCGTGGACGACGGCAAGTTCACCCCGATGAGCCTGGTGCTGGACGAGAAGGGCGGCAAGCTGTTCACCGTCAGCATCGGCACCCCGGAAGCGGCAGTGATCGACGTGGCCAGCGGCAAGGTCGAGAAGGTCATCGACCTGGGCAATTCGATCAGCGCCTCGGGCGTGGCCTTCGACGCAGCGCGCAACCGCCTGTACGTGGCCTCGCAGGGCACCGACAACCTGCTGATCGTCGACGTGGCTGCCGGCAAGGTTCTGCACGATGTACCGGTCGGCGCCGGCGCGCTGAACGTCGCCTTCGATGATGCTTCCGGCCTGGCCTACGTCAGCAACCGTGGTGCTGGCACGGTCACCGTGGTGAACGGTGACGGCAAGGTGGTCGCCAACCTCGACGGCGGCACGCTGCCGAACCACGTCCGCGCCGATGGCAAGGGCAACGTGTTCGCGGTGAACAAGTCGCGTGGCGCCGAAGACCCGAAGGGTGACCGCATCACCCGCATCACCCCGAAGCAGTAAGTCACACGGCGGGGCGGCGTGCGCGTCGCCCCGCCAGCAAGGAGAACGAGCATGAACATCGCGTCCCGTCTGCGCCTGTGTGCGCTTCCGTTGGCTGTCTCGCTGGCACTGGCTGCCTGTGGCGGTTCATCGACGCCCTCGGACAGCGGCAGGCCGGTTGAGCCCGCCGCCGCCGCAACCGCGGCTGGCGAAGCCGCGTTGCCGGCTGGCTGGCAGCGCGTGGCTGGCACCGATATGCCGGTCGTGCGCGACCAGAAGGCAGTGCTGCCGGCCAAGGTGCATTCCGATGACGGCGCCGACGTCGAGGTGACCGATACCAGCCGCATCATTGCCGGTGGTGACGACGTGATCGCGGTGATCGAGGCGCTGGGACTGGACAAGCAGGTGTTCGCCGCGCCGACCAATACCACCACCCAGGCCGGCCTGGCTGCCCCGCACCAGTTCCTGTTCAACCGCACCACGGGCGTGGAGGGCGTGCTGAGCCTGCAGGGCTCGCTGTTCCTCGGCAACAGCCTGCGCCGCCACACCGAACTGGCGAAGAAACTGCGTGAGGTGGGCGAACCGGCGGTGGTCATCGATGACCTGCAGCCGGCACCGGACAAGGTGCGCAAGGTCGCCGCCGCACTAGGGCTGGCCGAAGCAGGGCAGGCACTTGCCACGCAGGTGCAGCGCCAGCTCGATGAGGCTGCAGCGATTGGCAAGGGCCTGGGCCATGCGCCACGACTGATCCACGTGTCGGCCACCGGCGCCGGTGGCTCACCCACCGTTGCGGGTGCCGACAGTGCGTCGGCGCAACTGATCGCACTGGCGGGCGGCATCAACATCGGTACCGAAGCGGGAGTGAAGAACTACTCGCAGCTGAGCAATGAGGGCGTGGTCGCGGCGGCACCGGAAGTGATCCTGGTGACCGAGCATGACCTGCAGCTGTTCGGCGGTGCCGAAGGCCTGTGGAAGGCGTACCCGACGCTGAAGCAGACCCCGGCCGGTCAGGCCAACCGGGTCTGGGTGATGCCGGATGTGCAGCTGAAGTACACCAGCGTGGGCTCCGGTGCCGGTGCGCTGGCACTGGCCAGGGCCCTGGCGGCGTTGCCGAAGGCATGAGTCCGGCGGATCGGCGCCGCCGTCGCGGACGGACGATGTTGCTGGTGGCGTTGCTGGCACTGCTGGGGGCGGTGCTGGCCTCCTTCGCCGTGGGTCCGTTGCGATTGCCGCCGATGGAGGTGATGCAGGCGTTGGCGGTGAAGCTGGGTCTGCTCGATCCACAGGCGGTCAGCAGCCGCGACCTCGCTGTGGTCTGGCAGCTGCGTATTCCGCGTGCCCTGTTGGGCGCGATGGTCGGTGCGTCGCTGGCGATGGCCGGTGCCAGCCTGCAGGGCCTGTTCGGCAATCCGCTGGCCGATCCCGGCATTGTCGGTGTAAGCCAGGGCGCCGCACTGGGTGCAGTTGCCGCCATCGTGCTGGGTGCTGCGGGCGCGGCCGGTTGGTTGGTGCCGGTGGCCGCGTTCGCTGGCGGCGCACTGGCAATCGGCCTGACCTACGCATTGGCCCGGCCCGGCAAGGGCACGGGCAACGCCACGCTGCTGCTGGTCGGTATCGCGATGGCCGCGTTCTGCTCGGCGTTGATCGGTTTCCTCACATATATCGCCAGCGAAAGCGAGCTGCAGTCGCTGGTGTTCTGGCAGATGGGCTCGCTGGCGCGCGCCAACTGGGCCGATGTGGCGGCCGTGGTGCCATTGTTCGCCATCGGTGTGTTCGCGCTGCAGCGATTGGCTACGCCGCTGGACATGCTGGCGTTGGGCGAACGCCAGGCCCAGCACCTGGGGCTGGATGTCACCCGCACGCGTCGCCGCCTGGTGGCGTTCAGTGCGCTGCTGGTGGGCGCAGCGGTGGCGTTTGCTGGTTCGATCAGTTTCGTCGGCCTGGTGGTGCCGCACGTGGCGCGCCTGCTGGTCGGCCCTGGTCATCGCTGGTTGCTACCGTTGTCCGGCCTGCTGGGTGCACTGCTGATCGTGGTGGCCGACACCGCCGCGCGCACATTGGATCCGCCGGCGGAGATTCCGCTGGGCCTGTTCTCGGCTGCGCTGGGCGCGCCGTTCTTCCTCTGGCTGGTGCTGCAGCAGCGCCGCAAGGCGGCCCCGTGAGCGCGCTGCTGAAGCTGCACGAGGTGGTGGTGCGCCGCCAGCAGCGCGAGATCCTGCACGGCATTTCGCTGGCGTTTGAACCGGGTACGGTCACCGCACTGGTTGGCCCGAATGGCGCGGGCAAGTCCACGTTGCTGGCTGTGGCGGCAGGTGACCTGCGTGCCGACGCTGGCGAAGTAAGCCTGTTGGGCAAGCCGTTGGCCGGTTACAAGGCCGGGCCACTGGCGCGCGAGCGCGCGGTGATGCCGCAGGAGCATGGCGTGCGCTTCGCCTTCAGTGTGGAAGAAGTGGTGGCGATGGGGCGGCTGCCGCACCCGCCCGACCCTGTGGTGGATGACGCGCAGGTGGAAGCGGCCATCGATGCCGCCGAACTGCAGGCGCTGCGCCTGCGCGAGGTGCAGCAGCTGTCCGGTGGCGAGTCCGCCCGGACGACGTTCGCGCGCGTGCTGGCGCAGGACACGCCGCTGCTGCTGCTGGATGAGCCGACCGCAGCGCTGGATCTGCGTCACCAGGAACGCACGCTGCGCAGTGTGCGCGCCTGTGCCGAGGCCGGCGCGTGCGTGATCGTGGTGCTGCACGATCTGAATCTGGCCGCCGGCTATGCCGACCGCATCGTGCTGCTGGAGCAGGGCAGGGTGGCGGCCGATGGCACGCCGTTGCAGGTGCTGACTGAAGACAACCTGCAGCGGGTCTACCAGCAGGATGTGGTGGTGCTGGAGCACCCACGGCGCGGCGTGCCGCTGGTGGTGGTGACCTGAGCGTCCAGTCGTTCTGCGCGGCGACGTATCATGTGCAGTTCGTTTTCTTCAATGGACTGATGTGATGATCCGTACTGTTTCACATGGCGTGCTGCTCTCGGCAATGGTCGCCTCCGTATGCGCCGCCAGCACCGCGTCCGCATCCTCGGTCTCCCTGATCAAGGCCGCCGAGCAGGCCTCGCTGATCGAGAGCCGGTATTCCGCCGGCGGGGGGCGCTCCGGTGGTTCCGGTGACGACCCGCTATTTCGCCAGTGATGAAGTGCTCATCAGCTGGGATGACCAGCAGGTGCTGATGCTGTGCAGGGAGGCGGTGTACCTGCAGATTCCTGCCGGCAAGGCAGGTGACGTTGCGCTGGCCGCTGAACAGCGGCAGATGATTGCCTATCAGGCAATGATGTCCGGCCTGGGTTCGCTTGCGACCGTGGCCGAAGCGGCGGGGGATTCGGTGGTGGTGGCAGACGACGGTAGCGAAACCCGTCTCGCAGGTGAGAGCAGCTGGGCCTACGGGGTGGAGCGCCATGACGTCACTACCCAGCGCATGGCCGATGGCGCGCTGCGGATCCGGGCGCGCAAGACCGAGACCGTGAACAAGGCCAAGCCTGCGGAGCCGGACGACATGTTCAGTACCGAAGACGACCAGGCGGCGCGACTGTCGGAGCTGGCGCCGGTCGGCAGCTGGACCGAGGTGGTGGTCCATGGCGGCCCGCGCCAGGCGCAGGTGGATCCGGCGATGTCGTTGAAGGGATGGATCTCGATGGGGGACGACCAGGCTGCGACCGTGGCTGAGGCGCGCAAGCTGCACGACTGCAAGTAAGGCAGGGCAGGGGTCAGAGCCCTTGCATTGGGCAAAGGGATCTGACCCCGGTCATTGCCGGCCTCATCGTTCTATTCATGCGCGCAATATTCACTTGCGCGCCAGATTGGCAGGTCTAGAATGCGCCCCATGAACCGGATGCCGCTCCTGAAGTTTTTCACCCTGACCCGCGCAAGCGCGGAACGGGCGTGTCTGCCTGGAGCCCCACGAAGCCGTTGAGACGGCCATCGCTGGACCTTCGACAGAGCGCCCTCCGGGGCGCTCTTTTCGTTTCTGATTTCCCGCAAGTCGACTAACAGTCGACTCTACCCAGTCGACCCTACCCAGTACCCAAGGAGAACGTGCCATGCACCAGATCGCCGAGACCGAACGCTAGCCGCGCACCCTGTCGCCAACCGGGGTGCGCGGCCCCCTAAGTTGGCTTTGCAGGAATCTCTCTATGAACACCCAAGTCCTTTCCCGTCGTCGCAATCTCGGCATCATTGCCCACATCGACGCCGGCAAGACCACGCTGACCGAACGCCTGTTGTGGAAAAGCGGCGAGATCCATCGCGTCGGCGAAGTGCACGATGGCAATGCGACCACCGATTTCTCGGCGATCGAGCGCGAACGTGGCATCACCATCGGCGCCGCCGCCGTACAGGCGCAGTGGGCGCCGCGCGACCTGCCGCCGCATCGGCTGACCCTGATCGACACTCCCGGCCACATCGACTTCGCCATTGAAGTCGAGCGTTCGCTGCGTGTGCTCGACGGCGCCGTGGCCGTGTTCTCGGCCGTAGACGGTGTGCAGCCGCAGTCGGAAACCGTGTGGCGCCAGTCGCGTCGCCATCGCGTGCCGCTGATCGCCTTCGTCAACAAGATGGATCGCGTCGGCGCCTCGTTCGAACGCGTGCTGGAGCAGCTGCAGGACAAGCTGAGGGCGCGGCCGTGGGCGCTCGGTGTGCCACTGGGCAGCGAAAGCGACTTCAACGGCTGGGTCGACCTGGTCGGTGAGCGCGTGCTGCACTGGCAGGATGGTGCCGTAACCACGGTGACCCCGTGGGACGCCGCCGCGCGCACCCTGTGGCAGCCGCAGCGCGACGCACTGGTCGAGGCCGTGGCCGACCACGACGAACTTCTGGCCGATGCCTGGCTGGAAGGTCGCGCGATCGATGCCGAACAGCTGCGCGCGGCGATCCGACGGGCGACGCTGGCCGGTGCGGGCGTGCCGGTATTGGCCGGTGCGGCCTTCAAGGACAAGGGCATCGAGACGCTGCTGGACGCGGTGGTCGATTACCTGCCGTCGCCGCTGGATCGGCCTGCCGTGACCGCCGAAAGCGAGAGCGGCGAGGTGGTGCTGCCGCCGGATCCGGACGGTCCGTTGGCCGGTCTGCTGTTCAAGATCACCCACCAGCAGCACGGTGCGCTGAGCTTCGTGCGGCTGTACTCGGGCACCTTGAAGGTCGGTGATGCCGTGGCCAGTTCGCAGCATCCGCAGGGTCGACGTGTCAGTCGCCTGGTGCGGGTGCAGGCCGACCAGACCCACGACATCGAACAGGCCGTGGCCGGCGATATCGTGGCGGTGCTGGGCTGGAAGGATGCGGTCAGCGGTGAAACGCTGAGCGGCCGTGCGCAGCCGCTACGCCTGGAGAACATCCAGGCACAGGCGCCGGTGCTGGCCTGGCGGCTGGAGCCGGCGCGTGCGGCCGACCTGATCCGGATGGCGCAGGGCCTGGCCAGTCTGGCCCAGGAAGATCCCTCGTTCCGCGTCGAAACCGATCGCGACACGGCGGAAACCCTGGTCTGGGGCATGGGCGAGCTGCACCTGGAGGTGATGGTCGAGCGCCTGCGCAGCGAGTGGAAGGTCGAGGTGGGCGTAGGTTCGCCGCGCGTGGCCTACCAGGAGACACCGCTGCGAGCGATGACCGGCGTGGTGGGGCGGCTGGTCAAGCAGACCGGTGGCCAGGGCCAGTTCGCGCACGTGGTGCTGGATGTATCGCCGCGCGAGGACGACCAGGTGGTGTTCAACGACCGCATCGTCGGTGGCGTGGTGCCGCGCAGCTTCATCGCCGCGGTGGAGAAGGGCGTGCGTGCCGCGCTGTCGGAAGGCCCGCAGGGGCATCCGGTGGTCGGTATCGAGGTCAGTCTTGTCGATGGCCAGACCCATGCCAAGGACTCGTCGGAGATGGCGTTCCAGCGTGCCGGTGCCGAGGCGATCAAGGTGGCGCTGGTGGAGGGCGGTACGCAGCTGCTGGAGCCGGTGATGGCGGTGACGGTGCATTCGCCGTCGGCGTCGGTGGGTGATGTGGTGGGCGATCTCAACCGTCGCCATGGTCGCATTGCCCGCATCGAGGACCAGGACGGTCGCGCCGAGGTCAGTGGTTTCGCACCGCTGGCGCAGCTGGTGGGTTACACCACATCACTGCGTTCGCTCAGCCAGGGGCGGGCCAGCAGTGAGGCGCACCTGCATGGTTACGAGCCGGTACGCGCTGCGTAAGGAAAGGCGAGGGGAGCCCGTGAGCGGGCTCCCCTTTTTTGTAGGCGTTGGTGGGGTTCCGTATCCACGCATGGCGTGGATCTACTGCGAAGCGGCGCGAATGATGAATCCGCATCAGCACGCGAGTATTTGCACTGCATCGCAACAAAACTGCAGAAAAAGCTGGATTAAAGTGATGCCTCACGATAAATTGCGCACCCCCCGTTGCTCGCCGCCGCCCGCACCCCTCTCATGCGTGATGACAAAGACCCCGGAACCCTGGAGCTGACCCTGCCGCGAAAGCGCGGTCGTCCGCCCAAGTTCGGGTACGCAATGAGTGACGCGCAGCGCGCAGCGCGCTACCGCGCGCGCCGGGCCGGGCAGGCCAACCACGCCGATGTGCGCTCCTGCTCGGACATGGTGCTGCTGGACAAGATCCGCGCTGCGGTGAGCGCGCGCGACACCGAGCTGGCCGGGTTCCTGGTCCACGTCCTCTGGCAGCGCTACCCCCTGCAGTTGAAATAGGCCGTCGGTGGGGTGGCCGTTGTCATCGAGCTTGTTGATAATGCGGGATTCAGGTTGTTCCCGCTGGCGCGCCCGGGATGGCAGGCGCGCATGATCGAACGGTTCCCAAGATGACGACCACCAGCGACACCACCACCGAAGCGGCGCCGAGCAGCGCCCCCCTGTTCTACACCCGTCCGGTGCCGCTGCAGGCCGATGTGCATGCCGATCTGCGCATCCTGCCGGGCAGACTCGAGTTTGCCGCCGGCAACAACGCCATTCCGCTGGTGCTGGGCGAGTTCTCGCTGGCCCTGCACCATTTCCCGATCCTGTTCGCCGGCCCGACCGCCGTGCCGATGGCCGCCGTCGGTGTTTCCGACCAGAACCTGTTCATCAAGGACGGCCTGTGGGAAGACGAGGCCTATATCCCGGCCTACCTGCGTCGCCACCCCTTCATCTTCATCGACACCGGTGCGGACAACGATTTCCTGCTGGGCATCGACGAAGAGAGCTCGCGCGTGGTCAAGGGCGGTGACGAAGGTCAGCCGCTGTTCGTGGATGGCAAGGCCACCGACATGGTGCAGCAGGCGTTGGAGTTCTGCGGCCAGTACACCCGCGAGCACGAACAGACCCAGGCCTTCTCCAAGGCGCTGATCGACAACGGCCTGCTGGTCGAGCGCAACGCCACCGTCCGCACTCCGGATGGCCGCGAGTTCAATCTCAACGGCTTCCTGGTGGTGGACGTCGAGAAGTTCGTGGCGCTGCCGGAAGCGACCGTGGTCGAGTGGCACCGCAGCGGCTGGCTGGCGCTGATCCACCAGCACCTGATGTCGCTGGGTCGCTTCAATGACCTGACCCGTCGCCAGGTCGAGCGCCTGGCGGCCTGATCAGGCCGATGGTGCGGCTTCCGCCTTGCGGGAGCCGTGCCACTGCTGCAATCCCCGCAGCAGTCGCCGCGCTTCGACCCAGTCAGGCGCGGCCTCATGCCCCAGTTCCCACAGGTCGGCCGCTGTGCCGGCCTGATCCGTTGCCCGGCACATCTGCAGCGTTCCCTGCAGCCGGTGTGCATGATGGCGCAGTGTCGAGGCATCGGCGTCCTGCACGGCCTGCTCAATCCTGGCCAGCTCATGGGCAATGTCCGCAGCGTAATCCGGCGCGGCGCCAGGGGTGTCGTCCGGCGCAGTGCCGTGTGCCGAGGGCGGCAGGTCCAGCGCCTGCAGCAGGCTCGCAACCTGCAGCGGCTTGACCAGGATGGCGTCGAAGCCGGCCCTTCGGCAGCGTGCCGCGTGCCGGCGCCCCATGCGGGCGGACAGGGCAATCACTCGCAGAGGTGCCTGTGCCTGCGCGCGCAGCTGCTGCGCCAGTGCATAGCCATCCGAGCCGCGAAGCCCGATATCCAGTACGACCGTGCCGCGCGGTCGTAGCGCTTGCTCGGCCAATGCGGCGTCGGCATCGGCAACCGCGCGTACGTCGGCGCCCAGCCGACGCAGTTGCTCTGCGACGACATGCCGGCTGAGTGCATGATCTTCGACAAGGAGCAGGTCGACGCCGGTCAGTGGCGTCTGTTGCAGCGGCTCGATGGGCGGCTGATCGCCGTGAACGGCGCGGACCGGCAATCGCAGGGTGAAGCGGCTGCCGCGCCCATGCACGCTGTGTGCGGTCAGGTTGCCGCCCATGGCAACGGCCAGTTCGTGCGCAATCGTCAGGCCAAGCCCGCTGCCGCCACGTCTCTGGCCATCCTCGTTCTGCTGGAATGGTCGGAACAGAAGCGCCAGTTGAGCGGGTGCGATGCCGATGCCGCTGTCGATCACATCCAGCAACAGCTCCCGGGGAGACAGGGCGGGTTGTAGTTGCAGGCGCACCTCGATACCGCCGACATCGGTGAATTTCAGTGCATTGCCCAGCAGGTTGTCGACAATCTGGCGCAGTCCATCAGCATCGAGCACAACCACCGGCGCTGGATCGGGCGCGCGATCCAACTGGAGTGACAGCCCTCTCCGCAGTGCCTCCGGCCGGATTGCTTCCAGTGCGCGGGCACAGAGTTGGCCGACGTCGCAGGGCGTGGGATGCGGCCTGAAGCTGCCGCTGGCAAGGCGCGAGAACGCCAGCGAGCGATCGAGCAGCCTGCGCAGCGAGTGGCCGGCGGCAAGGGCAGCCGCGAGCAGTTCACGCTGCCCCTTGGGCAGGTGTGACTGGCTCAGCAGGTCGATCGAAGCCAGTACTGTCTGCGCGGAATTGCGCACTTCATGGCTGATCATTCCCGCCGCGCGCCCGAGGCGTTGTTCCGCGCGGCCGATTCGCCAGCGTAACGCCTGCCAGAGCACGGGCAGGCCGATGAGTGCCGCGGCCAGGCACAGCAGCCAGAGCAGGAGCGGGGAACGCACACGATCCAGTGCGCTCTCGATGGATGTGGGCAGCATCTGCTGCGCCCACAACTCCAGCAGGCCTGCGTGCTCTTCGAGGGTGATGGCGCGCAGCGCCTGATCGATGCGCGCCAGCAGCTGCTGGTCCTCCCGGCGGACAAGCAGGTGCAGATCGGTGGAGAATTCGCTGTCGAACGGGTGCAATTGCAGGCTTCCCGTGAAGTGCTGCCGGATCATCGAGTGCAGCGTTGCTTCCAGGCCGATCGCAGCATCGGCGTTGCCGCTTTCAACAGCGGCCAGGGCCGCATGGCGGTCCGGGAGATGCAGGAGGCGGATCCGGGGGTGGTGGATCGTCAGCCAGTCGGCATAGGGGCCGCCGTCAACCACGGCCAGCAGCTGCGCCCTCACGCCGGTGATGTCACGGGGCGGGTGCTCGCCTTTACGCACAGCCAATACCGTCTTGCCGCCATGGAAGGCGCCGGAGGCCCTCAGGTCGGGACAGGGAAGCGGGTGATGCGAGGGGCTGCCCATGACCAGCACCAGGTCGGCCTCGTCCCGGCAGACGGCAGCGACCGCTGCGCTCGTGCTGGGGTAGTTGAGATCGCGGAAGCGCAGGCCGGAATGCCGAGCCACAAGCCTGGCATAGCCATGGGCGAGGGTGGGCAGTGCGCTTGAATCCGCCAGCGTTGGGGGGAGCGGTCGCAATGATGGCGCGGTGGCAACCCGCACTTCGCGGCCGGCGGACCATCTCCGCAACTGTGCATCCTCGGCCGATGCAGCCGGCAGCAGGATCAGGGCCAGCAACAACGTGCACGACGTGCGCAGACGGAGGCGAACGCGCCGCCTCATTGGAGCTCCAGCTGCTGCCGCAGTGCATAGATCTCCACGTCATTACGCAACCCGAGCTTGCGCAGGGCGGCGACCTTCTGGGTGCTGACCGTCTTGACGCTGCGGTGGCGGCGCAGCGCGATCTCCGAGACAGTCAGGCCGGCCAGGAGCAGGTCCAGCACTTCGCGTTCATTGCGGCTGAGTTCCTCGCGGCACGCCGGGAACAGGCAATCGGCAGGGAGGCGGCACAGCCCCTGCGAGATGCGCACGATGGCATCAGACAGCATCTCCAGGGGCTCGGACTTGCTGACTACGCCGGAGATGCCGGTCGCCAGCAGGTGGTCGATGCGGGTGGATGGCGTCAGCGTGGCGAAGGCGAGCAGGGGAATATGTGGGAAGCACTCGCGCAGCAGCGGAACCAGCTCATCACTGCTGCGGTCGCCAGGCGCCAGGGTGAGATCGATGATGGCGACATCCACTGCCAACTGGCGCAGGCTGCCGATGAGCTCATCGCTGCGGGTGTGGCTGGCGACAATGCTGAAGCGGACGTCGTGGGACAGGTGCAGGGCGGTGCCGCGGCGGACGATTTCGTGATCGTCGAGGAGTGCCAGCCGCAGTCGGCGCGGTGCAGGATATCCATTCATGCGCAGGGAGGTGATCGGCGCCCGCAGGGCGTGGCGATCATTCTGGCGCCGCTGTCGCGTCGAGCATCGAACTTGTTGGAATTTTGCGATTATTCCTAAGAATCGATGCGTAAAGTCCATCAATTCAATGCCGCCGATTGATGAGGTGGATCGTCAGTACCCAATCAAGCGCTTCGGGGTACTTCGCTCGCGCTGCGCAGGTCGCGGGCCATTTCGCTGGTCGCAGCCCATCCGAGATCCGCATACAGTGGTTTCCCTTGGGTGGTAGCGTGCAGCACCGCGTAGGCCACCGCTCGTCCGGCGAATGCATGGTCGGCCAGTTTCATCAGTTGGCGGGCGATGCCGCGACGCCGATAGCCGGGCTCCACGTAGACATTGAGTACGTAGCCGCGCGTGTCCTGCTCTGGATGGGCGGGGTGGGGCGGCCAGTCGATCAGCATCAGGCCAATGCCTGCGATGGGTTGTCCATTGTCGGAAAGGACATGGCCGAAGTAGTCGCCTGACACCAGGCGCGGTTCGAGCCAGGTACGGAACGGGGCCGCCATCTGCTGAAGGATCTCTTCGCTCCGGCCGCTTTCACGGAACATCGCTTCTCGGTGAGCGCAGATGAGGTCGAGGTCGCACGGAAGGATCTGCCGGACTTCGAATCCATTCCAGGAGGTTGTGATGGCATCGTCCGCGGGGCTGTTCATCGATCGTGTATCCGTTCCGGCCTTGCTGGCCTGCCCAGCATCGTATCTGCTGGGCGCGTCGCGAGTGCACCACGTTGCAATGATTGATGATCGACTGATGCTCCAGGACGATCGACCCGGGCAGAAGGTGCCGCGTCATCGCACCGACTGCGGCACTCGCCTCAGCTTGTGGGTGTCGTAACCCATGGCCGCAATCCGCTCGACCGCCTGCTGGTAGTCACTGTCCGACACCTGCGGGGTGCGGGCCATGTACCAGACGTAATCGCGCTTGCTTCGTGCCACGATGGTCTGATGGTAGCTTTCATCGAGCCAGGCGATCACGTACTCAGCCTGGATCGGCCACATGAACTGCATGCCCCAGATCGCGCCGTTGCCTTCCTTCTCGACACGGCCGACGGGGTGCATCGACTTCTGTGGTGCGTCGAAGCTGCCTTTGCGGTAAGTGAAGGTGGTCTGGATGCGTCCATCGGGGCGCAGGGCATAGCTCTCCACGGCGTCGAAGGCCTCGCGCTCAGGGCGCGACGGGATATGCGCGATCACGTACCAGTCGCCCATGAAGCGCGGTACATCCACCGACGGCGGACGCGGCAACGGGCGGGTGTCGCTGGAGCTGCAGCCGGAACCGAACAGGCCGACCGCGATCAGGGGGAGCAGCGGAAACATGCGCATCGGGCACCTCAGCGGGGTCGGAACAGATAGTGGGCCACCAGCCACTGCTGGCCATCGTCGTAGCCGAACAGCTCGGCGCATGCCATCCAGAACATCCGCCAGCGCTGCCACCAGACCTTCGCTGCAGCCTGACCATAGGTGGCGATCAACACCGGCATCACCCGCTCGCGGGCTGCATCCTGGTTGGCCAGCCAGTGGTCGGCCGTGCGCTGGTAATGGGTGCCGTCCAGCAACCACCGTTGCTCCAGGCGCAGGTCGCGCTGGAAATGCAGCAGCGTGTCGGCCGCCGGCATCAGTCCGCCGGTAAAGAAGTGGCGACCCATCCAGTTGTCGCCGCCGTCTGTCTCGAACGGATACATCAGTGTGCGATGGGCGAAAATGTGCACGAACAGTGCACCGTCCGGTTTCAGCCACCGTGCGATGCCTGCCAGCAGGCGCTGGTAGTTGCGTACGTGCTCGAACATCTCCACCGAGACACAGCGGTCGAACCGGGCCGTCGGCAGGTCAAGCTGGTTGACGTCGCGGGTCATCACCTCGACGTTGCCCAGGCCGCGCGCCTGGCACTGCGCCATGATGTACTGGCGTTGGCTGTGCGAGTTGGAGACGGCGGTGATATGCGCCTGCGGGTAACGTTCGGCCATCCACAGGGTCAATGAGCCCCAGCCGCAGCCCAGCTCAAGTATCTGCTGGCCATCGGCCAGTCCGGCGCGCTGGCCGTACAGTTCCAGCATGGCGTCCTCGGCCTGGTCCAGCGTTTCGCGCCCGGTGGCGTAGTAGCAGCTGCTGTACTTCAGCCGCTTGCCCAGGCAGGCCTGGAAGAATGCCGCGGGAACTTCGTAGTGCTGGCGGTTGGCCGCTTCGGTATGCAGCGCGAGTGGGCTGTCGGCCAGCTCGGCGATGCGCTGGCTGAAGCGTGCCGTTTGGCCTTCGATGCCGCCTTCGCTTTCCTCATGCAGGCGTTGCGCGCACAAGCGGCGGATGCCCGCACGCAGCGCCGCATCGGGCACCAGCCCACGTTCGGCCCAGGCGATCAGCCCGGTTTCCGCATCTTCGGCCGGATTCAGTGACGGGATCGCGCTCATGCGGAATGCTCCTTGGAAGAACGGGGGAACCAGGGAAAGAACATCGATGTAGTGCGCTGGTAGGCGCGGTAGTCGTTGCCTCGGCTGCGCAGCGCTTGCTTTTCAGTGAAGGGAATGCCGCTGAGATAGCGCAGGAACACGTACATCAGCAGCGGGCCGGCCCAGGCTAGCCACCACAGTGGCGAGCCGACCGCGAGCAGGACATAGCTGAACCAGTGCAGCCACTCGAAGAAGTAGTTGGGGTGGCGGGAGTAGCGCCACAGCCCCTCGCGGCAGGTGCGACCCTTGTTCGCCGGGTCGGCGCGGAAGCGGGCCAACTG
The DNA here is from genome assembly GCF_029836955.1 of Stenotrophomonas sp. GD04054. Classification (NCBI taxonomy): domain Bacteria; kingdom Pseudomonadati; phylum Pseudomonadota; class Gammaproteobacteria; order Lysobacterales; family Lysobacteraceae; genus Stenotrophomonas; species Stenotrophomonas sp. GD04054. The sequence goes on from NZ_JAOECR010000001.1 coordinate 72,795, forward strand.
GCGGTCGGCCAGGCTCTCGCCGCCGACGCTCAGCAGCCAGACGAGTGCGGCGGCCACGATCCACAACGTCGTGCTTGTCTGCGGATTGTCAGCCACCGCGACGAAGGGCAGGGCGAACAGCACGACCAGCAGCGCCTGGGCCATGAAGAAGCCGAAGATCTTGCCTTGATGCCCTTGCCAGTGCTCGCGCAGATAACGGTAGCGGCCGTCTTCCTGTTCGTGGCGGACCCGGTGCCACAGGTGCAAGGCGAGTCGACTGCCCCACAGGCCACCGAGCACGCCGAGCGCCATCCGTGGCGCCGCCGCACCATCGCCGAGCCATGCCAGCAACAGGGCTGATGCGCCCACGCCCTTGGCCCAGAGCACATCGACCACGCCGATGTTGTGATGGCGGCGCTGCCAGGCCCAACCCCAGCTCATCACAAGTACGGCATACAGCAGGACCCACAACAGATTGATCATGACGGTGCTCCTGCCAAGGGCGGCGGGAGGGTGCGGGAGCCGCGACGAGCGGCCATGCACAGCAGCGAAAGCGCGATGCTCCAGCCCACACCCAGCACCAGCAGGCCCTGCCACAGCGGCGCAGTGAAACGGACCGCCTCGAAACCGCGCGCTGCGGAGAGATACGCCAGCGGGGCCAGCAACAGGCCGAACAGGGCTGGCAGGGCAGGGTGGCGCAGCAGGAAGCGCATCGACGTGGTCAGCGTCATCGCAAACGCGGCCCACAACGCCATGATCCAAAGGGGCGGAGTCCAGCCCAGCGGGGCAGCAGCGTAGCGCACGGCGCCGCTGGCGGCGGCACTGGCGTCGACCAGCCACGCGCAGGCCAGCGCCAGCAGCATCAGCCGAAGGTCCAGTCGAGGGTGCGGTGAAGTCAGCAGCTGGCTGCCGATATAGATCGTTGCGGCCAGCAGCGCCGGCCACTGCCAGCCTCGCCCTGCGCCGGCCACGGCACACAGCCAGACCAGCTGGTTGCCAAGCAGATTGGTCCAGAACCGGCGCATGTCAGCGGCTGTCGCCCGCAGCGAGGACGGGCCTGTGGTCCGGACGGGCCAGCAGCAGATGCGAGACGCCGATCGAACGTTCCAGGAAGCCGCCCTCGCAATAGGCCAGATAGAATTCCCACAGCCGGCAGAAGCGTGCATCAAAGCCCTGCGCCTGCACCGCAGGCAGCTGGGCCAGGAAACGCTGGCGCCAGGCGCGCAGGGTCAGTGCGTAGGAGTGGCCGAAATCCTGCTGGGCGATCAGCTGCAGGTCGCTGGATCGGGTCTTGGCGGCCATGATCGCGTTGATCGATGGGATGAAGCTGCCCGGAAATACATAGCGCTTGATGTAGTCGACGCTGCGCCGGGCCTGTTCGTAGCGATGGTCCTCGATGGTGATGGCCTGCAGCAGGGCAACGCCATCCGGCTTGAGCAGGCGTTGCAGCGTAGCCATGTAGGTGTCCAGGTACTCGGCGCCGATCGCTTCGATCATCTCGATCGATACCAGCTTGTCGAACTGGCCCTGCAGGTCGCGGTAGTCCTGCATCAGCAGCGTGACCTGATCCTGCAGGCCCGCCGCCTCTACGCGTTGGGCGGCCAGCGCATGCTGTTCCGCGGAAATGGTGGTGGTGGTCACATGGCAGCCATAGTGCTGGGCGGCGTGTACCGCGAAACCGCCCCAGCCGGTGCCGATCTCCACCACACGGTCGCCTGGCTTGAGTTGCAGCTGCTGGCAGATGCGGTCCAGCTTGCGCCGCGAGGCGGATTCCAATGACTCGGACTCGCTGTCGAACATCGCCGACGAGTACATCAGGTCCGGCGACAGGAACAGGGCAAAGAAGTCGTTGCCCAGGTCATAGTGCGCGGCGATATTGCGGCGGCTGCCTTCACGGCTGTTGCGGCGCAGGCGGTTCCAGACCCGCAGCATCCCCCCACCCAAGCGGGCCGGGCCACGCTCCATGCCGTCGAGCAGATCGCGATTGCGCACCAGCAGCCGGATCAGTGCCACCAGATCGTCGCAGTGCCACTCGCCCTGGATGTAGCTTTCACCTGCGCCCACGCTGCCTTGCGCAGCAACCTTGCGATAGAACGCCGGGTCATCGATGGTGACGGCGACATGCAGTTCACCACGGGTATCGCCCAGCCAGACTTCGCCGAGTGCATCGCGCACGCACAGCCGACCGTCGCGCATGGGGGCAAGCTGGGCCAGCAGGCGGCGGCGCAGGAACGCGTCCAAGGCACCGGGGCGCGGCAGGGCAACCCAGGGAGTCATCGAGTTCATCGCGGTTTCTCGGCAAGAGTGGGGTGGTCGTGCACCGGGTTGCGTTTCAACCACAGCCGCAGTGCGTGCCAGTGAATGGCGGCCACAACCTGGGTGGTCATCAGGGGATAGCAGGCCAGGACCCGGGCCAGCCCGCGGCCATCCAAGGCACGCCGCTGCATGGCCTGGGTGGCATCAAACTGGCGCACGCCGTCCCGCCAGACCTGCATGTGCACGCGCAGGTCCTGGTCGGGGCGGTTGAACCGCCAGTCGTAGCCGCAGTCCATCGGCATGAACGGCGAGACATGGAAGCACTTGTCGAACTGCCAACGCAGTGAGCTGCCTTCGTGCGTGGCGGTGGCGACCGGCAGCACATAGGCGTGCCGTTCCTTCCAGGGCGTGTTGGTGATCTCGGCGACAATGCAGTCCAGCGTGCTGCCGTCGGCCTGGTAGCAGTAGTAGAAACTGACCGGGTTGAACACGTGCCCGGCAAAGCGAAGATGGGTGAGCAGGCGCACCGGGCCGGTCGGCCGGTAGCCAAGCGTGTGGGCAGCGTGATCGCGGATGGCATCGGCCAGTGGCCGTGCGGGATCGCCGAAGTAGTCGCTGCGGCGGAACTCGGCCAGGTTGCGCCGATTGACCGACCACAACCAGCGCCCGTCGAACACCGTATCGAGTTCGTCCAGATCGAGCAGCAGCTGGGCGATGGGGTAACGGAAGGCATGCGGGTGCGGATGATGCCGGCGATGCATCACCTGCCCGATGTAGAGCGCGCTGGCACTCATGCCGCCACCTCATCCGCGGCGGATGCCAGCCGATGTGGAGCGCAGGCCTGCAGGGCATCGACCACGCGGCGGGCGCTGCGGATGCCATCCTCATGGAAGCCCCAGCCCCAATAGGCGCCTGCGAACCACGTATGGCGACGGCCCTGCAGTTCCGCCCAGCGCTGTTGCGCGCGCACTGCGGCATGGTCGTGCACCGGGTGGGCGTAGCGCAGCGTACGCAGTACTTTGGCCGGATCGATTGCCTCGCTGCGGTTGAGGGTAACCACCAGGGGCGTATCGCCGGGCAGGCCCTGCAGCAGGTTCATGCAGTAGCTGACCGTGCAGGGCGCGGCGCGATCCTCTGGCACGTGCGCGTTCCATGCCGCCCACGCCTTGCGGTTGCGCGGCAGCAACGAGGCATCGGTATGCAGTACGGCCTCGTTGGATTGATAGCGGATGGCGCCGAGGACCTCACGCTCGATGGCATCGGCGTCGGCCAGCAACGCCAGCGCCTGGTCGCTGTGGCAGGCCAGGATCACTTCGTCGAAGGCCTCCGCGCCGGCCGCGCTGTGCACGCGTGCACCCCAGGGCATGCGTTCGACCATCCTGACCGGGCATTGCAGCCGCTCATGCACCCGCCAGCGGCGGCGCAGCGCATCCACGTAGCGCGCCGATCCCCCGCTGACCACCCGCCAGCTCGGGCGCCCGGTCATCTGCAGCATCTGGTGATTGGCCATGAACTGGGCCAGGTAGCGCGCCGGGAAGTCCTGCACGGTGGCGGTCGGTGAGGACCACAGTGCCGAGGCCATCGGCAGCAGGTGCTCGTCGATGAAGGCCTCGCCATAGCTCTGGCTGCGCAGGTACTCGCCGAGCGTGGGGCCGTCTTCCTCGGCCAGCAGCAACGGCGCATCCCGATAGAACCGGCGCAGGTCGGCCAGCATGCCCCAGAATCGAGGTGACACCAGGTTGCGGCGCTGGCAGAACAGGCCATCCAGCGAGGTGGCGTTGTACTCCACGCCGGTGCGCTCGCTGTGCATCGAGAAGCTCATCGTGGTCGGCTGCGAAGCCACACCCAGCTCGTCGAAGAGCGCGGTCAGCAGCGGATAGTGCTGGGGATTGAACACGATGAACCCGGTATCCACCGCCATGCGTGTGCCATCCACCTGCACGTCGTGCGTGTGGGTATGGCCACCGAGGTAGTCGTTGGCCTCGAACAGCGTGACGTCGTGCTGGCCATCGAGCCACCAGGCACTGGCCAGCCCCGCGATACCCGAGCCGATGACGGCGATGCGCATGTCAGTACCTCGCCTTGGCCAGGACCCACTCGGGGATGGGCTTGAGACCTTTGACCAGGCCCAGGGCCGCCATCGCGCGCAGTCCGTACCAGGTCAAATCCACTTCCCACCAGCGGAAGCCCTGGCGGACAGTGCCGGGGAAGAAGTGATGGTTGTTGTGCCAGCCTTCGCCGAAGGTGAGCAGCGCCAGCCAGAGGTTGTTGCGGCTGTCATCGCGTGTGTCGAAGCGGCGGCGGCCGAATCGATGCGCCAGCGAATTGATGGTGACCGTGGCATGGAACAGCACGATGGTGGAGATGAAGAAGCCCCACACCAGCAGCTGTGGGCCGGAGGTGTGCAGGCCCGGTGCCCAGCGCTCCAACCCGGCGCCCAATGCATACAGCGCTGCGGCCAGCAGTACCGGTACGGCCGTATCGAAACGGTCCAGCCAGCGCAGTTCGGGGAAGCGCGCCAGGTCCGGTACCCGTGACAGATCGGTGGCGAACGCCTCGCGGGTCAGGAACCAACCCATGTGGCTGCGCCAGAAGCCGCCCTCGCGTGGCGAGTGCGGATCCAGCGGCTGGTCGGCATGCCGATGGTGATGGCGATGATGGGCGGCCCACCAAAGCGGCCCACGCTGCACGCTGGAGGCGCCGATGACAGCGAACACGAACTGCACCGGCCGCGATGCCTGGAAGGTCCGGTGCGAGAAATAGCGGTGATAGAACGCCGTGATGGCAAACATGCGCACCGCATAGAGCACTGCGGCGACGATCACCGCTGTCCATGAGATTCCGACCCAGAGCACAGCGATGCAGGCCAGGTGCATCAGTGCAAATGGCACGGCGCGCAACCAGTCGATGCGGCCGGGCTGTTCGTCGGTGGTCTCTGCGACGTTGCCGGTGTCGATCCAGCGCTGCAGCGTACGCAGCAGGCGCGAGCGTCGACGGGGGAGGGGCGCTACAGAGGCCATTGGGGGATCTCGGCGGGTGTCGTGTCTACCTGTACGCAGCAGCGCGTGCAATGGATGCGCTGCGACTCGAAGAATCTCGACTTCACCTGGGCGTCACGGCGCAGCGGTCGACCAGAGGATGCGTCCATGCCTGCTGCCATTCCGCGGCAGTCTGCTCGGCAGCTGGCGAGCTGAAGCGCACCGTCACCTGCGGGTAGCTGCCGCGGGCATCGCGCAGGTTGCTGGTGCCGCGGAACTCCAGCAGGCGACGGTCGGCCGTGGCGTAGACCAGGGCCAGGCGCGGCGCGACGCCGCCGTACCAGGTGTCCAGGCTGACCTCGATGGCCTGGGCGTCGATGCCTTGCCAGCGTACCTGGCCGATGCGCCGCACCTGCACCGGGAAGTAGCGCTGGCGCGCAGGCACCAGGAACGGCAGCGTGATGCGCTCGCCGCGCAGCAGCGCCGGCCAGTGCAGGCGCACCGCGGCGTCGAACCCTGCATCGATCACCGCGTCCGGCGGCAGTTCAAGCCGGCGCTGATGCGGCTGGCTGGCGGCATCTTCCTTCCAGGCAATCGACACCGAGTCGCCAGTGGCGTCGACTTCGGCGGTCTGGCCGCTGCGGCGGTCCTGCAGCGAATAGCTCCGTGCCTGCGGGCGGGCGCTGGCGGGCAGATGCTTGCGGGCGAAGGGCTGGCCATCCGGGCACTGGTACAGCACCCAGCGTTCGGCACCCTCCGTTGCCTCGCGCCGCCAGTGCACTTCACGGTAGAGGATGTCGCCCTGCGCGGAGGTGGCCACACCCTCACTTCGCAGCCAGGGTGCCGCCAGCGCGGCATGGGGCAGGCACAGCAGCAGCCAGGCAGTGCGCATGGTGTTCATCCGGAAGGGTAGGTCTCTCAGGTCATACGGCGGGGGCGCCCGGTTGGATGCGCAGTGCCGACTGCATCCAATGGCCGCCCCTGCACGTACAGAGGACAGACCTTCACCCGCCCGCCGCGAACGCAGATGTACCCTGACGCCGCCAGCACACTCCTCAACTTCGATAGCGCACGCACCGTGTCCAGTTCCCAGCAGCCGAGCAGCGAGCCGACGAACTGGGCCGGTGACATGGACGGCGTGGCGCGGCTGCGCGACCGCGAGTGTTTCATGCGGATCTACGACTACTTCATGCCGCGGCTGTGCGTGTACCTGCGCGGCCTGGGCGCACCCGATGCCGTAGCCGAGGAGCTGGCGCAGGAATGCCTGTTGCGCCTATGGCTGCGGGCCGCCGATTTCGATCCGGCACAGGGGGCGCTGAGCACGTGGCTGTATCGCATCGCCCGCAACCTGCATATCGATCGAGTGCGCCGTGAGCGCAGCTGGATGCAGGTGCAGGCGGCGGTGGAGGACGCGGCGACGCTGGATGTCATCGAGCGCAGCAGCGCCGAACAGTTCGCCGACCAGGCGCGTCTGCGCCAGCGCATCAACGAGCTGCCTGCGGTGCAGGCGCGGCTGGTGCGGATGTCCTATTTCGAGGCCAAGAGCCACAGCGAGATCGCCGAAGCGCTGGGCATGCCGCTGGGGACGGTAAAATCGCACCTGCGCCGTGCCTTCCTGCAACTGCAGGCGAAAGTGGGAGGTGTGCTGTGAATCCGCACCACCACCTGCACGAATCCACGCTGATGAGCTATGCCGCGGGTGCGCTGCCGGCGCCGTTGAGCATCGTGGCGGGTGCCCATCTGGAGCAGTGCCCGCATTGCCGTCAGCGCCTGCGCGATGCTGAGGCGATCGGTTCGGCGCTGCTGGAGCAGACCCAGCCGCCTGCAACCGACACGCGGCGTGAACAGTTGCGCGAGGCCATGCTGATGCAGCTGGCCACGGAAACGCCGATGGCCATGGCGGAATCCCTGCGCCCTATGCCGAAGGAGCGGCCCGAGGCCGATCCCGATCATCTGCCGGCGTCACTGCATCCCTACTTTGGCACCTCGCTGGGTGACCTGCGCTGGCGCTGGATGGCGCCGGGGGTGCACTGCATCCGGGCCGAACAGATGCCCTCGCTGATCATGCTGAAGATCGCCCCCGGCAAGTGCCTGCCCATGCACAGCCATGGCCGCAGCGAGCTGACCCAGATCCTGCGCGGTTCCTACAACGACGCGCTGGGGCTGTTCGCGCCGGGTGACGTGGCGGATCTGGACGAGGAGGTGGAGCACCAGCCGGTGACCGCGCCGGGTGTGCCGTGCATCTGCGTGTCTGCGTTGGATGCGCCGTTGGTGTTCAGCGGTTGGCTGGCGCGGAAGATCCAGCGTTTCGTGAAACTCTGAGGCGGGTGCGATGATGGTCGGGACGGGTGCATTGCGGATTCTGTTGGCCGGTGCCGCAGGCCTGGTCGGGCAGGGTGTGGTGCTGGCCTGCCAGCGCTCACCGCAGGTTTCCCGCCTGACCGCGCTGGTCCGTCACCCCGGCAGTCTGAGCGGCACCGGCAGCGAACTGATTGTCCCGGACTTTCTGCGTATCCAGGAGCGGGTGGAGGAGCTTGCCGGGTTCGATGCATGCCTCTACTGCGCCGGTGCGCCACCGGTCGGCACCGCCGAGGCCGAGTACCGACGCGTTACCGTGGACACCACGCTGGCGGTGGCCCGTGCCTGGGCGGCCGCGAATCCCGAGGGATGCTTTCTGTATGTATCCGGTGCGGGTGCAGACCCTCAGAGCCGGCTGATGCCGCTGAGGGTCAAGGGCGAGACCGAAGTTGCTTTGCAGGCCCTGCCGCTGCGCTCGGTGATGCTGCGCCCGGGTGGCGTCAGGCCGGTCGCGGGAACCGGCACCCGTCATGCCCTGTTGAAGCCCTTGTACTGGGGCGGCGCGCCGTTGATGAAGCTGGCCGGTGCGATTGCGCCTTCGTTGATGACCAGCAATCTGGCCCTGGGCCAGGCGATGATTGCACTGGCCGCCAGGGAGCATCCGCCGGCCACGGTGGAGTGCGCGGACATCAACCGGATCGCCGCTGGCATGCGCGATCCGGCGTCCTGACCTCAGTGCGGCGTCGCCTCCAGCGCGGTGCGCACCGCCGCTGCAAGATCACTGCGGGTAAACGGCTTTGGCAGCAATGAAACGGCGCGTCCCTGGCTGCCCACCTGGTCGTGGTCGCGTGGATAGCCCGACGTGAACAGGACGGCGACTTCCGGCCAGCGTTCACGTACTTCGTGCACCAGTTCCCAGCCCGACATGCCGGGCATCACCACGTCCGAGAACAGCAGATCCACCTTGGTGTCGGGGCGTTCCAGCAGCCGCAGTGCGGAGGGTCCGTCGTGGGCTTCCAGCACGCGGTAGCCGAGCAGCCGCAGCGCATCCACCGTGTGGGCGCGGACATCGTCATTGTCCTCGGCCACCAGAATGGTTTCCTCGCGCGGTGAGTAACCCGCCAGGCCGGTCTGTGGGGTGCGTGCTTCGCAGGGCAGCGCCAGCGCCGAACGCGGGAACATCATGGTGATGCTGGTACCGCCGCCTTCCACCGAGTCGATCAGCACGTGGCCACCGGACTGCTTGACGAAGCCATGCACCATGGACAGGCCAAGCCCGGTGCCGCGGCCAACCTGCTTGGTGGTGAAGAACGGCTCGAACACGCGCGCCAGGGTCGCTGCGTCCATGCCGTGGCCATTGTCGCGCACCCGCAACATCACGTACTCGCCTGGCGTTGCATCGGGAAACAGGGCGGCGTAGTCGTGGTCGAGGTGGCTGTTGTCGACTTCGATCACCAGCCGGCCGCCATGCGGCATCGCATCGCGGGCATTGACCGCCAGGTTCAGTACGGAGGCCTCCAGCTGGCTGATGTCGATCTCCACGCACCAGATGTCCTCGGCGTTGCGGATCTCCAGCTGCACCAGCTCACCCAGTGCACGCTGCAGCATGTCGTGCATGTCCAGCAGGCGTTCGTTGAGGTTGGCGGCCTGGCTGTGCAGCGGCTGGCGACGGGCAAACGCCAGCAGGCGCTGGGTCAGGCTGGCGGCACGGCCGACGCCTTTCAGTGCATTGTCCAGTGCACGGCTGACCATTGCCCCGGGTTCTCCGGCGCGTTCATTGAGCAGCATGGCGTGCTCGACGTTGCCGGAGATGACCGTCAGGATGTTGTTGAAATCATGGGCGATGCCGCCGGTGAGCTGGCCGACCGCCTCGATCTTCTGCGACTGGCGCAGTGCGTGTTCTGCCTGAAGCCGCGCGGTGGTTTCCACCGCCTCGGAAACCACGGCGGTGACCACGCCTTCGGTATCCAGCAGCGGGCGGAACGAGAAGTCGAAGCTGCGCCGCCCGGTCGGGAGTTCCAGTTCCAGTGCATGCAGCGAACTGCGGCCCTGTACGGCTGCGGCGACGGCCTGGTCGATCAGCGCACTGATGCCATCGGTTGTGGCAAACCAGAGCGATTCGCCGAAGCGCGCGCCAACGGTGTCCTTCTTGTCCGCAAGCACCGCGGCCAGTGACGCGTCATTGGCATCAACCACGCGCCCGGACAGATCCAGCAGCACCTGATGCTGGAAGCTGGATTCGAAGATCGCCTGCAGGCGCCGCTTGCTGGCCCTCAACTCGGCGGTGCGTGCCTGCACCTGTCGCTCGAGAACCTGGTTGTCCTCGCGCAGCGCCAGTTCGGCCTGCTTCAACAGTGAAACATCGCTGCCCATGCAGATGTAGCCGACCACGCTGCCATCGGCCGCATGCTCCGGTACGCAGTCCATCTGCACGAATCGTGACTCGCCGCTGCGGTGGACCAGTTCGACCTGGAAACTGGTGCGCTCGCCCTGCAGTACCCGCTCCAGGCTGGGCAGGGCGTGCTCGAAGGCGGAAATGCCGCTGACATCCCGTGCCGCGCGACCCAGCAGTTCGGCCAGGCTGACGCCGTGCCAGTCCAGAAACGCCTTGTTCGCGAAGCGGTAGCGATGCGCCGTGTCGAGCTGGGCGATCAGCGCAGGGACGGCATCGGTTACCTGCTGCAACTGCGCCTGGCTGTCGTTCAGTGCGGCCTGCGCCTGCACAAGCTGGGTGCGTTCATGAGCCTCCTGCCGCGCACGACGGATCGCATCCGGCAGGCGCTGCAGACGCTGCTTGACCACATAATCGCGTGCGCCACGGGTCAGCGCCTGCACCGCCAGTTCTTCGGTCAGCGTGCCGGAGACGAAGATGAAAGGGGTCTGCGGAATCCGCTCGCGTGCCAGTGCAAGGGCCGCATCGCCGTCGAATCCGGGCAGCACATGATCGGCCAGGATCACATCGAAGGCGCGATTCTCAATTGCCTCGATGAAGGCATTGCGGGTCCACAGGCGCTCGGCCTCGAAATCGAGGCCGGCACGCTGCAGCTGTGCGCTGATCAGCTCCGCATCAAGCGCGCTGTCCTCCAGCATGAGGATGCGCAGGCGCTCGCTGCGGCGCGATCCATCACGCATTGTGCTGCCCCGAGCCGTTGGGCCGATGCGGCGGTGGCTGGTTGGTGATGCCCCAGAACATGCCCAGCCCCTGGATGGCGTCGAAGAACTCCTTGAAGTCCACTGGCTTGACCACGAATGCGTTCACGCCCAGTTCGTAACTGCGCACCAGATCCTGCTCTTCGCGGGAGGAGGTCAGCATCACCACCGGTGTGCTGCTCAGCAGTGGGTCAGCGCGCACCTGTTCCAGCACTTCCAGGCCGTTCACCTTGGGCAACTTCAGGTCCAGCAGCACCACCACCGGGCCGCCGTGCATGGCGCCGGCGAACTTGCCTTCGCAGCGCAGGTAATCCAGCGCCTCGGCACCATCGCGTACATGGATGACATCGTTCAGCAACTGGCAGCGCGACAACGCGGCCAGCGTCAGCTCGGCATCCTTGGGGCTGTCCTCCACCAGGAGGATCGGCCGCAGGTCCCTCATGGGTGATCTCCTGTGGAACGGGGTAGGGTGAAATGAATCGTGGCGCCCTTGCCGGGCTCGCCCTCGGCCCAGGTACGGCCGCCATGGCGGCCGATGATGCGGCGTACATTGGCCAGGCCGATGCCGGTGCCTTCGAATTCTTCGACGTGATGCAGGCGCTGGAACACACCGAACAGCTTGTCCACGTAGCGCATGTCGAAGCCGCAGCCGTTGTCACGCACGAAAAAGTGGTCTTCGTCGACGTTGCGCTCGTGACCGACCTCGATAACGGCCTGCTCGCGCTCGCGGGTGAACTTGATCGCGTTGGCCAGCAGGTTCTGCCAGACCAGACGCAACATCGTCGGATCGGCCTCCACCTCCGGCAGCGGCGCCAGCGTCCATTGCACGTCGCGTCCGGCGTAGTCCAAAGCCAGGCTCCGGTGCACATCTTCGGCCAGCGCCGCCATATCCAGCCGTACCCGGCCGAGCGTGGAACGGCCCATCTGCGAGAAGCTCAGCAGATCGTCCACCAGTGTCCCAGCGGATTTGGCCGACTCCACGATCGTATCCAGGAAGCGGCGCTCGGTATCGTTGAGGCGTTCGCCGGCCGAGCTGCCCAGCAGCTCCGAGTAACCGACGATGTGGCGGAAGGGCGCACGCAGGTCGTGGCTGACCGAATAGGAAAACGCTTCGAGTTCCTTGTTGCTGCGGACCAGCTGCTCGTTGAGCTCGGCCATTTCCTCGGCCTTGCGCAGCACGATATCGACGATGGCGGTGCGCATCTCGTGGGCGGCATCGCGGTCGGCGTCGTTCCACGGCAGGCTGCGCTGCTGCACGGTCTCTTTCCAGGCTTCGAATGAACTGCGCGGGGACAGCGCCACGCCGGGCGCCGCCGCTTTGCGTGGGTCGCCGCCCCAGCGCACGGTGCGCACCACTTCCGGGCGGAACCACATCAGATAGCTGTCGTGCAGCTGCGAAATGGACACCGCCAGTACGCCGCTGGCCACGTCGGACAGGCGCGCGCCGGGCGCCCAGTCGGCTGCCAGATGGTCGCTGCAGTACGTTTCCTGCCCGGTCTGCTGGGTAGCCAGCCAATCAGCCAGGGCCAGCACGTCGCTGGTGGGTGGGCACTCCCCCACGCGCATGCAGTCGCCCCTGTGCACGATGGCCGCACCGGCAGCGCCGGTCAGCGACAGCAGGCTGGCTTCATCGTGGCGCAGCGCAGCCATGAAATCCTCGTCGCCGGCCATGCGTGCCAGTAGCTTGACCAGCACCGAACGGCGCGCCACGCGCTCTTCGATGGCGCGTGCACGCTCCTTCAGGGCGATCTGCAGTGACAGGATCTGGCCCATGAACTCGCAGGCAGTGCGCACGTGGTAGGGCAGGCGGCGTGGCTGCACCGTGTGGCAGGACACCAGACCCCACAGCTGGCCCTCGTGCACCAGTGACACCGACATCGACGCGCCAGTGCCCATGTTGCGCATGTACTGCAGGTGCACGGGCGAAACGCTGCGCAGCACGGCCAGGCTCAGGTCGGTAGCCGGCGCGTCGCGATGGTCCTCGGCCCGCATCAGTGGGGTAGGGGTATAGCTGTTGTCCGCGATCAGGCGCACCCGATTGCGGCGGTACAGCTCGCGGGCCTGCGCAGGAATGTCCGACTCGGGGAAGCGCAGGTCCAGGTAGGACGGCAACAGGCCGTTGCCATCCTCGGCGACCACGATGCCGTTCCAGCCGGGATCGAACTGGTAGACCAGGGTGCGATCGAAGCCGGTCAGCCGGCGCATGTGCGCGGCCGCCAGCTGGCACAGATCTTCCACGGTGGTGGCCGATTCGATGCCGGTCATCAGTTCGCGGATCGACGGATACAATTCTTCCAGCGAACCAGGCTGGCCGGGAACCGGCGCCTCCAGCTCGATCAGTAGATCGGTGGCGGAGCGATGCACCAACAATTGATGGCGGCCGTGGCCATCCAGGTGCACGGCGCCGACATGCGCGCTGCTGCCCGCCGTGGCCTGCTGGAACAGCGCCTGGAAGGGCGCCAGCACGCCGCCCAGTACCTCGCTGACATGCTGCATCAACGGTTCGCCGAACTGCTGCAGCAGCCCGGGATGACTGACGGCGCGCTCGCGCACCCGCAGGGACTGCGGTTCAACGACCAGAAGCACGCCGTAGGGCTGGATCGCACCGGGCGTATGAATCGGTTCGCGCGCACAACGGGACTGGGCAGTGTCGTGCGTGGACTCGGCAGAAGGCATCAAAGGCGGGACTCAGGATTCGTGGATGGCTGGAATGGCCCAGCGTTGCATCCGGCATACACGGATGGTGACGCAAAATCGTGCATTCGCATACCGGTACGTGCGTGTGAAGAACGTTTCATTCAAACCTGAATTCTTCATCTGAGCATGCCAACAGCACTTGCAGTTTCGCGAAAGGTACATGTGCGCTGCACGCGCGCTCGACACCGACTTGCCTAGGGTGAATGCACATTCCTGAGTGACCACGCCCCGTGAACCTGCAGACCTTGCCTTCAACGCCATACCGCATGCTTGCCGACAGCTGCCAGTTTGAGGGTCGGCAGGGATTCGTGAGAAATACAGCCGAATCCGTTTTAAGTTTTTGATGTTGCGTGCTTTTCTTCTTCATACGCCGCTGAGGCCACGAAGTGGCCTATTAGCACTTCGCGTCGAAACTGAATAGACAGAGTCCGCTACCCTCTCGGCTCGGCGATCTGCGTCCAGTGGGGCTCCAAAACGATCTCGGTGAATTGGAGAGGCGCGACCTTACGTTCCAGGTCGAGCGTGTAGTCTCCGAACCGATTGATGTGGCTGGTCCGATACGGCGACAAGCCGCCCAGAACCTCGGGATTCAACTCCATCCCCTCCTCCTGCAGGCTGGCCAACGTGCGTGTCATCTGGTCTACGTTGTGCAGGATGATCATATTGGCCACGAGCTGGTTGTACTTCACGACCTTTCGCTGCTCATGAAGCACGTTCTCGGCAATGATCCCTTCTCCGCCGAAGAAAACCCATTTGACGAAGCCATTGAACTCTTCGCTTTTGTTGGTGGCCGCCTGGATAGTCCGACGCATGTCCACGTCATCGATGTAGCGCAGCAAGAACAGCGTGCGAATGACCTTCCCAAGCTCCCGGAAGGCGAAGTACAACTTGTTCTTCCGGCTGTAGGTTCCCAGCCGGCGAAGGATCGTCGAAGCGGTGATCTTGCCCAACTTGATCGACACCGTGACCCGCAGCATGTCGTGCAGATGCGTTTCGATCAGGCCCCAGTCGATGCTGTCGCCGAACAGCGCCTGGATGTTCTTGTACGGGCGACCCGCCTCCGCGCGGAAGAAGGTCAGATCCTTGATGTTGCGAATACGTGGCATCAACTGAATGCCCAACAGGTAGGACAAACCAAAGACCGGATAACTCTGGGCCTGGGTATCCCCATGCACGATTTCAGGCTGGATATCAGACGTGTTGGCCAGCAATCCGTCCAGAATGTAGATCGCTTCGTGCACACCGCACGGAATGAAGTGACTGAACAGCGCCACGTACTTGTCAGAGACGTGGTAGTAGCCGATGCCGCCATAACCACCGTAGCGGATGTGGTACTCCGAGAGCAGGTTCTGCTCGTACATGCTCCACTTGGTGCCATCGGCCGACGCACTCTTGCCCGAGCCCCAGTAGCCAGGCAGATCGAACTTGTTGAACGTATTGATCACCTGCACGATCGCCTTGTCCAACGTGTCTTCAGTGACGTACTTGAGGTTAAGCCAGGAAATCTGGCGCCGACTGAAGCCCTTGATTGAGCGCGCAGTCTGGGTCGGGCCCAGGTTGCACCCGTAGCAGAACAGCGTAGTGATCACCCGGCGCATGAGATCGTCCACGCGCGCATTGGTGCCCGCAATCGGCCGGAAATGACGGTGCAGCTTGAGCCATTGAGCCGCATCGATCAGCACGTCTACGATACTCATCGCCGGCAGCCTCTCGGTGATAAGAGCATCGACCGTGGCAATGGCGCTGGAGATCTCAGGCCGTTGCAGCTTCCGGAGCACCAGGCGCCCATCCACCACATCGGCGTGGACGTTCTCCGGAAAACGTGCATCCACCGTGTCGGCCAGTGAGCTCAGCTCTTGCTGCAAATGGCGCACGAACTCGCTGGCCTCGGTGGCCAGACCAGATACCTCACCGTAGGCCTCCAGTTCCTGGGCGAATGTGGCCTCATCCACCAGTTGCTCTCGGTAATCGTCGTAGCGCTCCCCGTGGGGAATGAACAGATCACCGGATTTGAGTTCGTCTTTGATCTGGGCCAGCACAGCTAGCTCAAAGTACTTGCGATGCACCCAGCCCGGCCCCAGCGAGTCCGCTTTGCGGCCGAAGACGTGCCTGCGCCAGTTGACTGACAACCAGCCCAGATCCTTTTCAACATCCAGACCGATCGAGCTGGCCTCAATCATGTCCCGCCGCTGACCGCGGAGCGACAGCAGAGCAGCGATCATGCGTTCCATGCCCGCGTCCTGGCTGGTGGAGCGCAGTTGCATGATCTCCAGGCAGTTGAACAGCAACGGGCGGACAACGCTGTAAGGCTGGATCAGGAATGGCAGGTAGTTGCGGCCTGCGTACGCCATATGTTCATCGCATTCGGCCAGCAGTGTGGAAATGTCCGCCACCAGACTCAGTCCGATGGCATCCACACGCTGTGTGTCCGTTCCGTCGATCTGATAAGCCTGCAGGATCTCCTTGAGCTGCGCGATAAGCGTATCAGCACGCTTGCCGTGCTCTACTTGGTAGGCCAACAGTCTTTGCTGGGCCGTGTTCTCCAGGTTCTGCATCAGCCGGATGTACAGGTCGGCCGCATCGTCCAATGTCTTGGCGTACTGGGACCGAATGAAGATCGTCGCCAAGGCATAGCGCTTGGCCGGCTTGAGTTCGGCCAGTTCGCTGGCATCGAGCGCACGCGCCATGGCGCGGAACTGCTTCAGCTTCGGAACCGGAATATCCACGGCCGGCAACTGCTGGGCCAGATGTTGCAGGCGTTGGATATGTTGCAGATAAAAGCGCACTTCCTTATTGGTGGGCCGTTTGGGCTCGCGCTTTAGCGCATTCCAGCCGGTATATGTGGCGTTGGCCGGTGCGGCCAACAGTTCCTTGATCAAGCTCTTGGCTGGCGCGGTCAAGGCCTCATTGATGCTGCGGTAATACTGCTCATGCACCTGCTCGCGGGCCTGAACCGCAATCTTCTCCAGCGTACTGAAGCCCGGCAGCTCAAAGCGATGGTGAACCAGCTCCTCCAGCAGCACGTTGATGATGTCGGCGATGACATGCTTGGTTTGAGCGGCGGCCTGGGCCACCGTTGCCAGCCATTCCCTCCCGCTGACATCCAGCGGACGAACGCGCAGGAACTTTCGCAGGCGCGCCATATGGGCGCGTTTAGCGCCGGAGACGTCGTAGCGATTCAAGTCTCGGATGGATAGCGCCCGGCGCAGCCCGGCTGCCTGGGCAATATGTTGCCGAATCCGTTCTGGGACATCGGCTAGGATCACGAAGTAGCCCAGCCGCTGGAACATCTTCAGGTGAATGAGCACAGCCAACTGAGTGGTTGGCTGGGTCGCCATGCTACGTGCGAGGCGCACTTCGCCGCCGCTGGGCGTGTAAATCTCGTCCAGTTCCTTGGCCGTGGGATCAGGTTTCAGGCGCGGATACGCGGTCTCGTGCAGCGTCGCCATGCAGTGCCCTGGTCAGGGTTGAGGTCAATCCCAGTGACGCCCGTCCTCGGCGCGCACGGAGGCTTCCAGAAAGCAGTGGTGGTTATCGGCAACGCGATGCATCTCATCCAGCAGCATGGCCATCCTCTCGTCCATGTCCGCGGCGTCGACCACCGGCATCGTGAGTCGGTACTCGCTTCCCTCGGCATCAAGCCGATGGGCTTGAAACGGGGATAGGCACATCGCCTCAATGCGTGCCCGAGCGCGGCCAGCGCCCCTGCCTCGGGGCGTAAACGGGCTCACTAGCAGGCGCAGCGTCAGGCTCACGGTCGCGGCCGGCGCTGGCAGCGCCGCCGAGGCGAGCGCGGGGGGCGGCGCGGCCTGGAGGCCGGCTTCAACGCGTTGGCGGGCGAACGGATCGCGGCCCTGGATGTAACGCATGGCCGAGTGCACGTCTCGCCATCCGACGTACTCCATCAGGGCTTTCACGTCCCAGCCGTTGTCATTGGCCCAGCCCGCAAAGCCCCGGCGAAGGGAATGGCTGCTGTAGCCTCCCACGGCCTCCAGACCTGCGGACTGAAACAGGTCGCGCAGCAAGGGGATCAGGCTGTTCGGATGCAACCCTTGGCTGCCGACGTTGCCCCATTGATCGACACGCCGGAACAGCGGGCCTTGAGTTAGCGCGGCTGCCTGCACCCAGGCCTGCGTGGCACTGACCGCGCACAAGCGCGACAGAGCGGGCACCTTGTACGTATTGCCTGCCGACTGTCTGTCGCCCTTGCTGCGCGGCAGGAAGCAGATCATTCCCTGCTCGGGTACCAGTTCCAAGTACTCAATCTGCAGCCGGATCAACTCATCGCCGCGGAATCCTCGCCAAAAGCCCAGTAACACCAGCGCCTTGTCGCGCATGGCACGCAAGGCATACGCGTGGTCGGCGCGCTCCTGGGCCGCCAGCGTGGCTTGGTCCAGCCACCCGACTACTTGGGTCAGCTGGGCCAGCTGCAACGGCGTGGCCTGCTTTTCGATTCGGGGGTGTAGCGTCTGAATGCCCTTGAGGACCTTGCGTACCAGCGGCGTACGCGTGGGATCGACGAACCCGTGCTCGGCGTGCCAATGCGCCAGTGCTGCCAGTCGTTGCTTCAGCGTGTTGATTGCTGCCTTGGGGGCCTGTTCGGCCAGATAGCGGGCCACGCTATCGGGCGTCGCCGGCAGATGGCCACCCCATTCGACCTCGAAGTGGCGCAGCGCCGAGGCATAGCTGCGCTGCGTGTTCTGACGCGTGGCCGCTTCGAGGTAGCGGTCCACATCGCTCACGCCTGGCAGCACTCCGCCGACGCGCAACCGGCCGGTTGTCGCAGCGTAGAGAGGATCGTGCACTCGGCACGTTGTCCGCCATGGCAACTGGCGATCACCCGCTCCAGTTCCCGGGCCATCCTGCGCAGATCCTCCATCCGGGCCTGGATATCAGCCAAATGACTGCGTGCCAGCCGATCTACGTCCATGCAGGACATCTGGTCGTCCCCGGACAACTGCAGCAGGCTGCGGATCTCTTCCAGACTGAAACCCAGATCCCGGCCGCGGGTAATGAAGCGCAAACGCTCGATATCGGCAGGCTCGTAAACGCGATACCCGCTGCCGGTGCGACCAGGTTGGGGTAACAGGCCGATCCGCTCGTAATAGCGGATGGTTTCCAGATGGCACCCACTGGCCTCGGCGGCCTGACTGATCTTCATGTGGCGACTTGACTCTGTAGTAGCTACGGACTTTACCTTGCCCCCTGTCCAGCCGCCAGCCTCCCGCCCGCGCGCCTCTACCCGTGTCCGGAGCTCTCCATGTTGCGCTCACGCCTGATCCGGTATGCCGCGTATCCCGCCCTGATGGGCGCGGTTCTGGCCGGCACGGCCGCAGTATTGGCCGATGGCCTGCCGGCTTGGCCAACCTTGGCGATCCTGGCGACCGCGGGCATTGCCATGGTGGCGCTGCTGGAGTGGCTGCAGCCCTACGAGCCGTCTTGGCGCCATAGCCAAGGCGACCTCAAAGCCGACTTGATGCATGGCGCCGTCAACTTTGGCCTGCTGGCCGGCACCGCCTATGGATTGCATGCCTTTCGCGGCCTGCTGCCCGCCGGCAGCCTATGGCCGACCCAGTGGCCCCTGATCGGGCAGATGCTGCTGGCGGGGCTGGTGATCGACTTGGGCCTGTATGCCATGCACCGCTTCAGTCATCGGGTGCGATGGGCATGGAAACTGCACGCTATCCACCACAGCGCTGAGCGCTTGTATTGGCTCAATGGAGAACGTCGTCACCCGTTGAGTGCACTGCTGATGGCCGGCCCGGGCTTGGGGTTGACTGTCGCCTTGGGTGCGCCGCCGCTGGTGATCAGTGCGTGGCTGACACTGATGAGTGTTCAACTGGCTTTCCAACACGCCAACTTGGACTACCGCGTTGGCCCGCTACGTCGCTGGCTAGGCGTGGCCGAAGTACATCGGTGGCATCACAAGCGTGACTATGAAGATGCCCAGGTCAACTTCGGCGAGTTCTTCATGATCTGGGATCGTCTGTGCGGCACCTTCCTTGATCGCCCTGAAACGCTGCGCGCCGGCGAGGTCGGGTTGCGCGAGGAAACGATGCCTGCCAGCTATTGGGCGCAGATGTGCTGGCCGTTTAACGAGGCTCCAGATCAACGGGATACGGCCTTTGCGCAATATCTTTGGCAAGGCGATCAAGCGCTACAACAAGGCGATCTCACGACGGCCTACAAACGGTACGAATTGGCCCACGTGCTCTCGCAGCACCGCACGCGCTTGCACGTGCGTAGTCATTGGGCGTTCGCAAGATGGGCGTGGCAAGCCCACGACATGCGCGAAATGGCTGGACAACTGCTGCGCCTGATGGCCGCTGCGACCCTGACATGGGTGTGGATGCCTAAAGGCAATACCGGTGGCGCTCGGGTAAACGCCTTGCGCACGATGCCGATTCCTTCAGAACTGCGTAATTACATGGAGAACACCCGATGAGTGACTGTGGCTGCCATCACGAGGCCAAGAACGCCCAGGAGCGACGTGTACTGTGGATTGCCTTGGTCCTCAACGCGGCCATGGCCGTCATTGGTGGCATCGCCGGCTGGATTGCCCATTCCACAGGTCTGCTGGCTGACGCGCTGGATATGCTGTCTGATGCCACCGCGTACGCCATTGGATTGGTGGCCATCGGACGCACGGCCCGCTTCAAGGCCAATGCCGCTTGGCTCAGTGGCAGCATTCTGCTGGTGCTGGGTATTGGCGTGCTGGTGGAGGTCGGACGACGGGTACTACAGGGCGCCGAACCACTCAGCGGATGGATGATCGGCACCGCGCTGCTATCGCTTGTAGTCAACGTCATCGTGTTGCGCATGCTCTCGCCGCTGAAGTCCGGGGAGGTCCATCTGCGAGCAACGTGGCTGTTTACCCGAGCCGACGTGGTGGCCAACATCGGCGTCATTCTTGCGGGCGTACTGGTGTGGTGGCTGGCCAATCCCTATCCCGACTATGTGATTGGCACCCTTATCGGTTTGTACGTGATCAAGGAAGCCATCGAGATCCTGCGTGACGCACGTCGGGCCAGCACGCAAGTGGGCAAGCCGACCGAGTGAAGATGCGTGTGCGAGCTCTGCCCGCGTTCCGCTGGCTGCTGGCGCTGAGCCTGGCACTGGGTGCCATATGGCACCCGGTGCTTACGGCGGTGGGCGAAATGCACGAGGCAGCCCATACGTGGTCCGGCGCTCACGCAGTGCTGATGACGTCCCACGCGGCCGCTGATGAGAGCGCCTTGGGCAAATCGCTCCATCAGTTGCATCAACTCGCGCATTGCTGCGCGCACGCAGTCGCCGCTCCGGCGATGACTTGGGCGCCACCTCCTGCTCCGCAGCAGCAGGCCGTAGAGCCACACGCGGTGGAGACGGTGCCCACAGGGCCATTGGTCGATCCGTTCCGACCGCCTATTGCGGGCCAAGCGCTGGCGTAGGCCAGTCCTTAACCCTTGGTCTGAACTTCTGGAGTGTTGCTATGCAAGTGCGACGTGCGGCGCTGGCCGCTTGGTTGCTGCTGGGTGCAGGGATACCTGCCTGGGCGGTCGACCCCATGACATTGGACGACGCATTCGACCGCGTTGCCCAAGCCCATCCAGACCTGCGCCTGGTGCAGGCACGTACCGCGGTACTGGCGGCCGAGCACGAGGGCGCCAATCAGCGCCCGCCTTGGACATTGGGTGCCGAGGTGGAGAATGCCCTGGGTACCGGAGATGCGAGAGGCTTGGACAGCGCCGAGTTCACCGTGAGTCTGAGCTCGGTGCTGGAGCGAGGCGGGAAACTGGATGCGCGCAGGGCCCTGGCGCAGAGCCGCATCGATGCGCTGGCTGTTCAGCGGGAAGCTCGTCGGCTGGATCTGTTGGCTGAAACGGCGCGGCGCTATCTGGCATTGGTTGCAGCGGACAAGGCCGCCAAGATTGCCCAAGTCGATATCCAACAGCGCCAGCGTACCGTGGCCGCTGCTCGTCAACGTGTGCAGGCCGGCGCCTCACCCGAGTCGGTGCTGTTGACTGCACAGGCTGCCTTGGCAAGAGCCGAGCTGGCCCAAGCAAGGGCCTCCCAGCAAGCCAGCGCTGCACGCCAGCATCTGGCCGCCCTCTGGGGGGAGCGTGAACCCGTGTCGGCGCCGGTCGCTGGCAACCCGCTCGCACTACCGGCGATCGGTTCTCTGGAAACCCTTTCCTCAGAACTGCAGCGTTCTCCCGAGCTGGCCCAGTTTGTCGACGAGCGGCGCATTGCCGAAGCACGTTTGAATCTGGCTCGCACAGCAGGCACGTCGGATCTGGCTTGGCAAGTCGGCGTGCGTCGGATGCAGGACACAAGCGACACCGCGCTCGTGGGGGGCATCTCGCTGCCTTTGGGTGCTCGAAGCCGGGCGCAACCAGAGATTCGTGCCGCTGAGGCGGAGTTGGAAGTGCTTTCGATCGAACGTGAGGCGCAGGGAATGGCGTTGTATTCCACCCTGGTCGAAGCCCACGGCCCTTACACCGTCGCCCGTGACGAAGTGGCCCGTCTTCAAGACGATGTGCTGCCCAAGCTGACCAAGGCTGAGCAAGCGGCCGAGCGTGCATATCGCGCTGGGGCCATCAGCTATCTGGAATGGGCGCAGCTGCAGTCCGAAAGGACCGCAGCTCTGCAGCAACAACTGGACGTCGCGCTCGATGCGCAACGTGCCCTCATCGAAATCCAACGGCTCACCGGCCAGGCCATGGTTGCCTCTGCCGCTGCCGCCACCTCCGGAGAGTTGACCCCATGAGCCGTTTCCCCTGGATCGCGCTGGCCCTGACATTGGCCCTGACGGCTTGTAGTGGCCCGGCACCCAATGCCCGTGGCGAGGCCGAAGAAGGCCATGAGGCCGAAGAACAAGGCGAGCACGAAGAACTGCCCCAACAGACCACGATCGAGGCCCAAACGGCACAGTCCGCCGGCATCCGCGCCGCCCGCGTGGGTCCTGGCCAGATCGCCGATGAGCAGGAAGTCCAAGGGCTGCTTACGCCGGTCGAAGGTCGCATCGCCCTGGTGACTGCACGTTTCCCCGGTCCTGTGCGTGCCGTTCGCGTAGGCGTGGGCGACCAGGTCAAGGCAGGACAGGTGCTCGCGACGGTGGAGAGCAACTTGAGCCTGACGACCTATTCCGTTACCGCCCCCATAAGCGGCGTGGTGATGGCGCGGACCGCCTCGGTCGGCACGTCTGCCGCCGAAGGCGCGCCCTTGTTCGAGATCGCAGATCTGTCCACCTTGTGGGTAGATCTGCATATCTTCGGACGGGACGCCGGGCACATCGAAGCTGGTGTGCCGGTGACCGTGAGCCGATTGAGTGATAGCGTTTCCGAGCAGACGACCTTGGAACGCGTGCTGCCCGGCACCGCCACGGCCAGCCAAAGCACGATCGCACGCGCGAGCTTGCGCAATGCCGATGGACGCTGGCGGCCAGGTTCCGCCGTTAAAGCACGCATTACCGTTGATCGCGCAGAAGCGGATCTGGTAGTCCCCGTGACCGCGCTGCAGACCGCCGAAGATCGGGACGTGGTGTACGTGCAACAGGGCGAGGTCTATCACACGCGCCCGGTGAAGCTAGGCCGACGCGACGCCGAACGGGTGGAAGTCTTAGAAGGCCTGAAGGCCGGTGAGCAGGTGGTGGTGGCCCAGAGCTTCCTGGTCAAGGCCGACATCGAGAAGTCCACCGTCGAAGAAGAAGAGTGAGGCCCGCCATGCTCGAACGCCTCATCCATTTTTCCATTCGCCATCGCTGGCTGATGCTGGTACTGACCGCAGCGCTTATTGCGCTCGGCGTGTGGAGCTATCGTCAGCTGTCCATTGACGCCACGCCCGACATCACCAACGTCCAGGTCCAGATCAACACCCAGGCGCCAGGTTACTCGCCGCTGGAAGCCGAGCAACGGGTGACATTCCCCATTGAAACGGCGATGGCCGGCTTGCCCCAGTTGGACTACAGCCGCTCGTTGTCTCGCTATGGGTTATCGCAGGTGACGGTCGTCTTCAAGGATGGGACGGACCTGTACTTCGCGCGCCAGCAGGTCGCCGAGCGCCTGCAGCAAATCACGTCTCAGCTTCCTGAGGGGCTAGATCCTGAGATGGGGCCGATCTCTACCGGTCTAGGTGAGATCTTCATGTACACGGTGGAAGCCGAGCCCGATGCCCGCAAGCCCGATGGCTCCCCGTACACGGCCACGGACCTGCGGACGCTGCAGGATTGGGTGATCCGCCCGCAACTGCGCACCACGCCTGGGGTGACCGAGGTCAACACCATCGGTGGCTTTGAACGGCAGATCCACATCACTCCCGATCCAGCGCAACTGGTAGCCCTGGGATTCACGCTCCAAGACGTTGTTGGCGCGGTGATGCGCAACAACCAGAACGTGGGAGCCGGCTACATCGAGCGCAACGGGCAGCAGTTCCTGGTGCGCGTACCGGGCCAGCTACGGGATGTGGACGCGGTCGGCAGCATCGTGCTGGATCGTCGTGATGGCGTCCCGATCCGCGTGCGCGATGTCGCCACCGTTGGCGAAGGCAAGGAGCTGCGCACCGGCGCGGCCACGCAGAACGGGCATGAGGTGGTCGTCGGTACGGCCTTTATGCTGTTTGGCGCCAACAGTCGCGACGTTTCTCGGGCCGCTGTGGCCAAGCTGGAGGCTGCCAACGCCAGTCTGCCCGAAGGTGTGCACGCCAAGGCGGTGTATGACCGCACGGCGTTGGTAGATCGCACCATAGGGACCGTTGCCAAGAACCTGATCGAAGGCGCGCTTCTGGTGGTGGTGGTGTTGTTCCTGTTACTGGGCAATGTCCGGGCGTCGTTGATCACCGCAGCTGTGATCCCGCTGGCCATGCTGTTCACCATCATCGGCATGGTGCGAGGCAACGTATCGGGCAATCTGATGAGCCTGGGCGCGTTGGACTTCGGGCTTATCGTGGATGGTGCGGTCATCATCATCGAGAACTGCCTGCGTCGTTTCGGCGAGGCGCAGAATGCGCTGGGCAGGCAACTCAACGATCAAGAGCGATATGACCTGACGGCTTCGGCAACGGCGGAAGTCATTCGACCGAGCCTGTTCGGCCTGGGCATTATCGCGGCCGTCTATCTGCCGATCTTTGCCCTCTCCGGCGTCGAGGGGAAGATGTTCCACCCCATGGCCATTACCGTCGTCCTGGCGCTGACCGGCGCGATGATGCTGTCGCTGACGTTCGTGCCAGCGGCCATTGCAACCTTCCTGCGTGGACGCGTGGCCGAGCACGATAACCGACTGATGCGCTGGTCACGAGCTCGCTACACGCCGCTGCTGGATTGGGCGCTACGCCGTCGATTGGCCGTACTGGGCGGCGCCACGGTACTGGTGGTCGCGTGCGGCATCCTGGCCACGCGGCTGGGATCGGAGTTCGTGCCCAGCCTGGATGAGGGCGACATCACGCTGCAGCCGATGCGGATTCCAGGCACGAGTCTGGAGCAATCGGTGGCGATGCAGGAAACATTGGAGAAGCGATTGGCGCAGTTTCCCGAGGTGGCCAACATTTTCTCCAAGATCGGTACCGCCGAGGTAGCCACCGATCCGATGCCCCCCTCGATGGCCGACACGTTCCTCATGCTCAAGCCGCGGGATCAGTGGCCAGATCCCCGCAAGCCCAAGGCAGAGTTGATCGAAGAACTGGAGCAAGCCGCCAAGAAAATCCCCGGTAGCAACTATGAGTTCACCCAGCCCATCCAGATGCGCACGAACGAACTGATCTCCGGCGTCCGCTCGGACGTGGCGATCAAGGTCTATGGCGATGATCTGGATCAGCTCGCACGACTTGCTGGCCGCATCGAGCGGGCAATGCGTGAAGTGCCTGGTGCTGAGGACGTGAAGTCTGAGCAAGTGAGCGGACTGCCGTTGCTCACGGTAACCCCAGACCCGGTAGCGCTGGCACGGTATGGATTGAATCCAGGAGATGTGCAGGAGACGGTGGCCACCGCTATCGGTGGTCAGGTAGCGGGCCAGTTCATTGAAGGCGATCGTCGCTTCGCTCTCGTGGTCCGGCTACCCGAAACATTGCGCTCAGATCCGGCGGTGCTGGCAGACCTGCCGATTCCGTTGCCCGAGGACAATAGTCCCGATGAGTCCAGCCGTGAGGCGACATGGCGTGGCGGTAGCCCTCGGACCGTGCCGTTACGTGAGGTCGCTACCATCCAAGTCGAGCGTGGACCGAACCAGGTGAACCGCGAGAACGGCAAGCGACGCGTGGTCATCACGGCCAATGTGCGCGAACGCGATCTGGGAAGTTTCGTGGGAGATTTGCGCACCAAAATCGGCGAGGAAGTGAAGATGCCGGAAGGCTACTGGGTGGCCTATGGAGGCACGTTCGAGCAATTGATCTCCGCCAGCCAGCGCCTTTCCGTAGTCGTTCCGGTCACCTTGGCTCTCATATTTGCTCTGCTGTTCATGGCCTTTGGGTCGGCAAAGGACGCTGCGATCGTGTTCAGCGGGGTACCGCTGGCGCTGACCGGCGGCGTCATCGCGCTGGCGCTGCGCGGAATTCCGTTGTCCATCTCCGCCGGCGTGGGCTTCATCGCCCTATCGGGCGTGGCGGTGTTGAACGGCTTGGTCATGATTGCCTTCATCCGACGCCTGCGCGAACAAGGCGATCCGCTGGATGAGGCCGTGCGCGATGGTGCGCTCGGCAGGCTGCGTCCGGTGCTGATGACCGCGCTGGTGGCTTCTTTGGGCTTCTTGCCGATGGCTCTCAATGTCGGTGCGGGTTCGGAAGTCCAGCGGCCCCTGGCGACCGTGGTGATCGGTGGCATCTTGTCCTCGACCGCCTTGACCCTGTTTGTATTGCCCGTGCTGTACCGGTGGTTACACCGAGAGCGCGACCGGCCCGTTCTCCCGACCACGGCGCTCGCATGAGGCAGCATCATGCCCAAGCCTGACCTGGAAATTGTGCGTGCGGCGATGTTCGCCGATCCCGGGGTGAAGGCGGTCGACGATCTGCGGTGGATGCCTGCCGCATCCGGGCTGGGCATTCAGGCCACGGTGACAGTGGCCTCATCGGCGGTGGACCTGGCCACAGTGCAGGCCGTCGTGGGCCAGATTCTCGCCACTCAGTTCGGCGTAACAGAACTACACCTGACATTCAACGATCCCGGGCCGGCACCGGCGCAACCGACCCGTGGGCCTATCGAAAAGAGGTAAAGCGGAGGGCGGCATTGCCGCCCTCCGAACCCTCAACCAATCCAACCGAAGGCAAACACCGTTCCCAAGGTCGTGCTGAGCGCTGCTACGCCCCACAACCCAAACGCTGATCCGTCGCAATCGCGTGCAGGTGGCGGCCAGCCTGGGGTCGGCTGGGCACGGAGGAGCGCGTGCTCGCCATAGCAGTGCGCCAGAGAGCGCCAGAGAGCGCCAGCAGGCCAAAGGCCAGGCCGAACACCAACGCCTTGTGCAGCCCACCGGGCGCGCCGGCAGCGTGGGAGCAGCACCCGACTAGTCTCGGGACTCATAGACTTGGTGCCCTGGCCAGGCGCAGGCGCCTGCCAGGACAAAGGCCACGCTTTGCCGGGCCCGCGTGAACGCCACGTAGTACTTCGCCGGTGAGGTGATACGGGAGGCGTCAGCGGTGCGCAGGAACTGGGCCAGGGGGCCATTGGGATAGATCAGCACGCGGGAGTATGTCCGTCCCTTGGCTTGTCCAAAGTTGACCGCAGGATAGCCATCGCAGGCTTCCCGCCGGTCGTAACGCAGGACGGTGGGCGCGAACTGCAGTACATATTTTTGCACCAGAGTGGGTGCCACCACATAAATGCCCTCATGCCCGGTCAGCTCGCTATTTCCTGACTCGGTGCGCGGCATCTGCGGATACAGCGCATCGGCCAGATCACACAGCGACTGCGCACAGCGGTGGCTGATCACCCGATGCTGGATCTGACACAAGTTCCGCGCCTGCCAGGCTTGGAAAAGCCCCATCATGGCCACACCACGGTATTGCTGGTGACGCGGAGAATGGTTGGTGGCGTAGGTCGCCTGGCGGGTATCACCCACCAGCGTGATCTCGATGCCGCTGGAGAGCAGGCGCTCGACCAGGTCCAGGTCGTAGCCGGCCAAGTCCTGGACCTCATCGATGTATAGCTCGTCGTACATGGCCGCCAAACGCTCGATGACACGGCCTTGGGTAAGCTCATCGCAGCGCACGGCAAAGTCAGCGGCGCGATCGGAATATATTCGAGCGCCGGCCAGATAGTGACGAGCCACCTGACTACGGGGAGCACGATTGTTGGTCCTGCCCTCAACGAAGAGGATGGACTCCACGCGGGGCTGGGCACACAGCGCCGCCTGATAGGGCCGAATGCACTCGCGCAGCAGAAAGCTGTACCAACTGTAGAGCGACACGTGCGCCGGCACGGCGCCAGCCTGCCGTTCAAACGCGCGCCTGATCTCTTCCAGGTTCTCAAGCGTGTAGGTCAGGATGGCGATCCGGCGTTGCGGGCGCGCCAGGGACTGGCGCACCAACATCGTCGTCTTGCCCGAACCGGCCGCCGAGAGCAGTACCTGATTAGGCGATGGCACGCTGGACATAGTCCGGAAACACGATCGAGTGGGGACTATTGAAGATGGCCAACGCTGTATCGGTCTTGTTGCCCTTCATGAACTTCAACAGCGCCGCCTCATCGGCGAACGTTTTATCCAACACCAGATTCAATTGCGCCAGCGTATTTGCCTTGATCAATTGTTGCTCCAGCGAGGGTGCGTCCTCATCGGAGTCATAGTAGATGTAGTTCAGGAAATCAGCGTAGCGTTCCTGCAGCAGGGCTACGTCGCCGTCGTTGTCGGTAACGACAGCGGTTGGGATATCCAGGCGTTGGGCGATCTGCAGAAATCGCTTGAAGGCCAGGGAGTTGACCGAGATCACGTCCACGCCACGGGCCAACGGCGACACGCCGTGGTGATCCTTGAAGGCTCGCTGGACGATCAACTCGTCCGAGGGGCCCTCGACAAGGATCGCCTGCTTGGCCAGGATCAACCGCAGGGTGTCATGACCCGGCAGCTTCATGAAGTAGTCGTGCGTATCGGTCGGCAGTTGGTCCAGTTTTATGTGTCCGCGTGCACTGAAGAGGATCACGTTGTCCACGCCGAGCTTGTTCAACACGAAGCTGCTATGCGTTGCAATGATGACTTGCTGGGCGGTGGACAGAGCTGCGATCTTGTCGATCAGTTGGGTCATACTGGAGAAGGACAGATGATTCTCGGGCTCTTCTACCAGCAGCACGTGCGCAGCACCGGCCGCGCGCATGGCCAGTTTCATTTTGACCGCACTCTGTTCGCCTTTGCCGGCGTGGGTGAAAGGAAGATCGTCCAGGTAGGGAGACAGACTGGCCTCCCACGTCGACCGCGCCGAGGTGTCCACACCCACGGTCAGCGTCTTATTGCTGACATCGCCCGCATTTTCGGCCAGGAACGTGTTTATGGCCGCCACGTCCGTTTCCTGGGAAAAGCTCTGCCGCATGCGGCGATAACTCAGCGACAAGGCCACGCGCTGAGCCGGAGAAAGCACCTGGTCGATGATGCTGCCGATGTAGCGATCCGTGCCTGAAAAGGTCTTGGCACTGGTGGTATCGATTATCGTGGAGTCGAATGGGATGCTGCGGGCGGTGACGCCATTGTTGGCGAAGGAATACCAGCGGACGGTGTAGTACTCCACCGGCAAGCTGCCCCCCTGGTGCTCGCGCAAATAGGCATCGAACTCGGGGCGATAGTCTTCGTTGAGTTCGATCAGCAGCCGAATGCCGGCCATGTCAGCGCCGAGGGAGTTGTTGGTACCCCGCAATGAAGCCAGGGTGGCATCCCGTCCGAGGTAAGCCTCGATCACGATCCGCGGAGGCGAACCAGGCTGTCCATCCCGCAGACGTGCCAGATACTCGTCGACAGCCGGTTGGTGGAACAGGTAGGGGGTGATTTCGTAGGCGATGCCTCGTCCGTGCAATTGGCCGGTCACGACAGCATGAATAGCTTCCAATAGCGTGGACTTGCCGACCTCGTTGTTGCCCACGATCAGGTTCATGTGGGGGTTGAGCGGCAAATCCAGGTGGCCAAACGCCTTGAAGTTCTCGATGACGACTCGTTCGATCGGCATGGTTCATCCCTGTACGACTGCAGCGCGAGCACGGCGCCCGGAGCCATCCGGACACGCCGGCATGGCGTTCATACTAAACCGGGCCAGTGGGGCGGATTTCGTACGGGTGAGACACCCCGGAGGCGGCTGGTGGCCGATCACGCGGGATAATTCAACATTATCCCGCCTGAGCAAAGCCGCCGCCGAACGGCCGCCTGCACTCTTTATTAGTATGTAATTACATGGTATGTAATACATTACGAAATAATTGGAGAACAGCATCATGGCGCGCGCAGGACTCTACAAAGGGGATGTCCAGAAAGCGCGTGACGCGCTGCTGGCCCAAGGCAAGAAGCCTTCCGTGGACGCGGTTCGGGTGGCTCTGGGCAACACGGGCTCCAAGACCACGATCCATCGCTACTTGCGTGAACTGGAAGAGGAGGAGGGCGGCGGTCCGTCACGTGCGGTGGCCGTGAGTGAGGCCTTGCAAGACTTGGTCGCGCGCCTGGCTGCGCGACTTCAAGAGGAGGCAGAAGCGATCCTCACCAGGGAGCGAGAACGCCATGGGGCCGAACTCCAGCGTCAGCAACAAGCGCTTTCCACCGCCCAACAGGAAGCCGCTGCCCTGGGCAGTCAGCTGCAGCGCACTGAGACCAGCTTGACGCAAGAGCAAGCCGCTCACGCCCTACTTCAGCAGAATCTGCGCGACAAGGTCGCGGAAATCGCCCAGTTGAATGAGCGCATCGCCGGCATGACGGTGCGGCTGGCTGATTACGAGGCGCATACGCGTTCTCTGGAGGACAAGCATGCCCACGCCCGGGAAGCGCTCGAGCACTACCGCGCTTCAACCAAAGAGCAGCGCGAGCAAGAGCTTCGCCGTCACGAGCATCAGATCCAAGAGCTGCAAGTAGCCTTACGTCAGGCCAATGAAGCCTTGGGCGCGAAGAATCAGGAGCTGTTGGTGCTTAACCGCGACAATGGCCAATGGCTGGAGCGCCATGGGCGGATTGAGCGTGAGCTTGTCCAGTTGAGGCAGGTCCACGAAGGCCAACACAGCGAGATCGTGGCGTTGCGCCAGACCGCAACGGACCACATGGCACTGCAGGAGCGCTGGAAGACTGACGTCAAGGCCTTGGATGCCCTGCGCAGCGAGCTAGCTCAAGTCCAAGACACCCTTGCGCAGGAGCGTGAGCGCCGCCAGAGCGCTGAAGCCGATGCGTTGCGTGCCAACGCGCGTCTTGAAGCGCTGGAGCCCCTGCTGAATCAACTGACGCCGGCACAAAATACGGTGAAGAGAACCCGGCGCAGCAGTACGCAGGGTGGGGGAGCGGACTAACGAGGCTACTCGTTTGCCTGCTAGCGGCCGGGATAGCGCTCCCCAGTCCAGTACGCCCATTCCATAGGTACGACCCAGTCTACGAACAGCTTGGCTACTGAGGACTCCGGTGCCAGATGGTAGGGCTTGAACATGCCTTGCTGGGGCGAACTGGTCATCAGGTAGCGCAAGCGCTTCTTGACCTCTTGAAAGATGGCCTCGCGCACATGGGCGCTGTCGTGCACGCCAAGACGCATTGCCACCGACGCGCCTTGGCGTACCGCCGCCCAGCAACAATAGCGCCACTGCGCGATCGGCAGACCCCGCGGTCCGGATTGAAACACGAACCCCACATCACGTGCCCAGCCTGGGTCGAAGTGATGTTTGAGCAATTGCTGCTCTAGAAACTGCTCGGTCTCCCAGAGTGCAAGTTCATCCCACAGCTCTAGTTTTGCGTCCGCCAGTTCTACATCGTGTGCCATATCACCGAGTTGGTCTTCCAGCACCGGGAGCAGGTGCCTGCGCTCGTGGGTAGACCAGGCGAAAGCCCATTGCAGATCTTCGATGGGCGTGACCTCGGCATCGGGTCGGATCTGCCATCGATCCGCTGGCCAGGGAACTTGGATCAGGGCCAAGTCTCGCAAGGCGTCCAGCACCAGCAAGGTGGAGCGGCGTGTGGGCGCCACCGGTATGCGTCGTAGCTGCGCGGCCAGCAGCGCGGCAAGGAAAAGGGTGCCACGAAGCCCCAACGCCTCGATGCTGGCGACCCCAGATGGCGTCATTGACGAGGTTCCGGGCATGCGGGTTCCGGGGGTGAGGGAGCGGCGTGGCTCCTGGCGATGGCAGCGCTACCGGGGTCGCCGGTTGCCTCAAAGCTAAGAATATCTTAGTATGCAAGGCAGGGTACATCCGCCATCCTTATGGGGTCTCCATGGGGTGCGCGCGTGACTTTGTCAGTCGACTCAACACCGACCTTCGCTCGACGCCTCAAACAAGCCCGCCTGCACACGGGCTTGTCGCAGAAGGAGTTGGGCATCCGGGCCGGTCTGGATCCTCACGTGGCCAGCCCCCGAATCAACCAGTACGAGCGTGGCAAGCACGAGCCGAAGCTGGAGACCGCTGAGCGGTTGGCTCAAGCGTTGGGGATCCCCGCCGCGTTGCTGTACACCGATGATGATCTGCTGGCCAAGTTGCTCCTACGCTGGGGCTCGCTCAGCAAGCAGCAGAAGCGCGAGCTGGTGAAGCTGATCGAGAGCACATCCGAGAAGTAGGCCGTACGGTCGCTCGCTTTATGGGCAGCACTTCGCTTCAACCCGGCCCTTTGGAGCGCCCCCGGATGGAACACCAGTGGGCGCGGCTAGCGCGACTAACGGGGCGCGGCATCTCAGGCCTGCCTGAGATTTTGTTCACGACCGATACACGCGCGCCTTGTCTAAAGTGATTTACCATGTCGCCCGTGTCAGCCTCCTCACTTCTACTGCGACTGATCCTGATCGCCATGCTCGTGCTTAACGGGGCGTGGTCGGCGTTTGCGTCGGTCAGTATGAATCCGGTGATGGAAGAGCAGGCCAGCGAAGTCGCTGCCGCGGTGCAAGTCGACGAAGACTGCGTCGCCCATCACAGTGCTGAGCATCATCCCGATGCCACATCGATTGAAAAGGCTGGCACTGGGCACGGCGATCATGCCGGCCCCGACTGTTGCAAGTCGTCTGCGTGCCGGTGCGCCTGCGTGCACGCGTGCGCGAGCGCATTGCCTGCGCGCCTGCATGTTTCGGTACAACTGGCCTTGGGCCTGGATGTCATGCCGCTGCCCTTGGGGCATCCGGCGCCTGCCTTGCCTCATCTGATCCGACCACCGATCGGCTAAGCGTCCCTAGGCGCCGCAATGGCGCCGTTGGTGTGGCTTGCATGCCTGTATAGGCCAGCCACCCGCTCTGTACCACCGCCTGCCGGTGGCAACACGACGCTTGGAGCATTTACATGTCGCATGATGATTTTCGTGGTCCACATGGTGGACCGCTGCTGCCTTCGCGGCGGCGATTTGTCCAAGGCTTGGCCTTGGGAGGCGCAGTCGCAGGATTGGGGTTCTGGCCCAAAGCCAGTTGGGCGCTCAAGGGCCCCGGACAAGCCAACGTATTGTCGGGCACCGAGTTTGACCTGACCATCGGCGAGACGCCGATGAACTTCACCGGCAAGACCCGCACCGCGATCACGGTCAACGGGTCCGTTCCGGCCCCGTTGCTGCGGTGGCGGGAAGGCACCACGGTCAACCTGCGTGTCTCCAATGCATTGCCGGCCAACTCCCTCCATGGCACGGATACTTCCATCCATTGGCACGGCATCATTCTGCCGGCCAACATGGACGGCGTGCCGGGCCTGAGCTTTGACGGCATCGGACGTGGTGAGACCTACCACTATAGGTTCACCCTGCATCAGGGCGGAACCTACTGGTACCACAGCCACTCAGGTTTCCAGGAACAAGCTGGGCTTTATGGACCGATCGTGATCGATCCACTGGAGCCAGAGCCTTTCAGCTTCGATCGCGACTACGTCGTGATGCTGAGCGATTGGACAGACCTGGACCCGACGGCCCTGTTCGATCGTTTGAAGAAGATGCCGGGCCATGACAACTACTACAAGCGCACGGTCGGCGATTTCGCGCGCGATGTGAAGCGCAATGGTCTGTCGGCCACGTTGGAAGATCGCAAGATGTGGGGCGTGATGCGAATGACGCCCACGGATCTGTCCGACGTCAACGCCAACACCTACACCTACCTGATGAACGGCACGACCTCTCTGGGCAACTGGACCGGGTTGTTCCGCAGTGGCGAGAAGGTGCGTCTGCGTTTCATCAATGGCTCTGCCATGACGTACTTCGATGTGCGTATTCCGGGGTTGAAGATGACCGTGGTCGCGGCGGATGGCTTGTACGTCCATCCGGTTTCGGTCGACGAGTTCCGCATTGCAGTAGCAGAAACCTTCGATGTGATCGTGGAGCCCTCCGGGCAGGACGCATTCACCATCTTTGCCCAGGACTCCGGTCGCACCGGCTACGTCAGCGGCACGCTCGCCGTGCGCGAAGGACTACGCGCGCCTCTTCCGTCTGTGGATCCCCGGCCGCTGCTGACGATGGCAGACATGGGCATGGATCATGGATCGATGGATATGTCTGGCGGCAGCAAGGGCATGGAAGGCGGCTGTGGTGCAGCCATGGGCATGCCCGGCATGACCCCACCTGCCAGCGGCAATGAGGCCTCGGCCCATGCGGGTCACGCGATGCCCGCCGCCGGCGATGGTGCCATGGCCGGCATGCAGCATGGGGGCATGCAATCACACCCTGCCAGCGAGACCAACAATCCCCTGTTGGACAACCAAGCCATGAGCGTGACTTCGCGCTTGGACGATCCGGGCAATGGCCTGCGCGATAACGGCCGTCATGTACTGACGTATTCCATGCTCAAGAGCACCTTTGAAGACCCTGACGGACGCGACCCCGGTCGCGAGATCGAGCTGCATCTGACCGGACACATGGAGAAATTCTCCTGGGGTTTCAATGGTCAGAAGTTTTCCGATGTCGAGCCGCTACGGCTGAACTACGGCGAGCGCATGCGCATCGTATTGGTCAACGACACGATGATGACCCACCCGATCCATTTGCACGGCATGTGGAGCGATGTGGAAGACGATAGCGGCAACTTCATGGTGCGCAAGCACACGGTGGACATGCCGCCAGGCAGCCGACGTACGTATCGCGTGCGTGCCGATGCGTTGGGCAGCTGGGCGTTCCATTGCCACCTGCTCTATCACATGGAAGCCGGAATGATGCGCACGGTGAGGGTCGACGAATGAACATCAATAGACGCAATACCACCCTGACTGCGCTGACCCTGGCTATCTCGCTGGCCCTGGCCAATGCGGCCAGCGCCCAATCCATGCAGCACGGCTCCATGCCGATGGAGCAGGGCGCGCAGACCCAGGCTCAGGATCACTCTGCACATCAGGCGCCGACATCAAAGCCTGCGCCAGCCCCCAAACCTACAACACCGGCCAAGACCAGCGAAGCGACTATCGATCATGCGGCGATGGGCCATGCCGCGCCGCCGGCTCAAGCAGCCGAGCCTGCCATGCAGGGCATGGACCACTCGCAGATGGGGCACAGCTCGCCCGCGAGTACACCTGCAGCGCCCAAAGCGCAGACGCAGCCGATGCAGGGCATGGATCACAGTCAGATGGCACAGCCCGCTGCGTCCGACGCCTCCAGCACGTCCACGCCTGCGATGCAGGGGATGGACCATTCGCAGATGGGCCACGGTTCGCCCGCATCCGCTACGCCAGAAGCTGGCATGCAATCGATGGAGGGCATGGACCACAGTCAGATGGGACATGGGCCTGTCGCACCAACGCAGCCGCGCACCCCGATTCCTGCGGTGACCGAGGCTGATCGTCAGGCGGCCATCGCGCCCGCACACGCGCATCCGGTGCATGACAATTCGATCAAGAGCTACGTACTGCTCAATCGCCTGGAAGCCTGGGATGCCGATCCGGGCACCGGGCTGGGTTGGGAGGGTCAGGGTTGGATCGGTACGGACCTCAATCGCGTCTGGTTCCGCAGTGAAGGCGAACGCACAGATGGTCAGACCGAGTCGGCTGATCTGGAAGTGCTCTACGGCCGCAGTATCTCCACGTGGTGGGATGTGGTAGCCGGTGTGCGCCATGACTTCAAGCCGGGGGCTTCGCAGAACTTCGCCGCTATCGGCGTACAGGGCTTGGCACCGATGAAGTTCGAAGTATCCGCCACAGCCTATCTCGGCGAAGGCGGCCAGACTGCTGCCAATGTCGAGGCCGAGTACGAACTGCTGCTGACCAATCGGCTGATCCTGCAGCCGCTGGTGGAGGTCACGGCGTATGGCAAGAACGATCCATTGCGCGGAATAGGTTCGGGTCTGAGTACCGCTGAGGCGGGCCTGCGACTTCGTTATGAGTTCACCCGAAAGTTCGCTCCCTACATCGGCGTGGTGTACGAGCGTGCGTTTGGCAATACCGCAGACATGCGACGCGAGCATGGCGAGTCTTTTGAAGACACGCGCTTGGTCATCGGCCTTCGTACCTGGTTCTAAGGGGAACTGACAATGAAATCCAACAAGAAGATGTGGGTATGGCTCGGCGCCGGCGTGGCATTGGTTGCGGTGGTCGCAACCGCCGCGGTCTCTCTGGGCGTGTACAACGTGGCCGCTGATGATCCGCATAGTCGCCCGGTGTATGCGCTACTTGAAACGGCGCGTGAGCGTTCCATTGAGGTGCGCGCCGCCAAGCTTCAGGTACCCACGAACCTGGATGATCCTGAGCGTATCCGCCAGGGTGCGGGCAACTACAACGCTATGTGTGTGACCTGTCATCTTTCGCCAGATGCGGCGGCCACCGAGATGAGCAAGGGTCTGTACCCCGCGCCACCAAACCTAAGCAAGCACCCGGTGGGTCCAGCTGAGGCGTTCTGGGTGATCAAGCACGGCATCAAGGCCAGCGGCATGCCTGCGTGGGGCGGCAGCATGGACGATGAGTTCATCTGGAACATGTCGGCCTTCCTGCAGAAGCTGCCCAAGCTGGACAAGGCCGGCTACCAGGCGTTGGTAGCCAGCAGTGATGGCCATTCACACGGTGGCGGTGAGACCGGCGGGCACTCGCATGGCGAGGAAGCGGGTGCAGATCACCATGGCGGCGGTGATAGCGAAGAGATGGGTGATGGCCATGGCCATGGCCAGGGGCATGAAGCAGGTGGCATGGGCATGGACATGAGCAAGCCTAAGGAAGGCACCACGCATGTGCATGCCGACGGCAAGACGCACGTGCATGCGGCCGAGCCGGCAAAGCAACCTGCGCAGGCCAAGTCCGAGGGCGAGCACGATCAGCACGGCTCCATGCCAGCCAAACCAGCCGAGCCAGCTCCCAAGGCCGATGACGGCCACGATCACCAGCATTGATCCCTTCATGGAGCTGCCCCGGCTCCACGCCCGAGCGCCTCGGCGCTCGGGCATCTCTTAAGGAAGCATGATGAACACTTCACGCAGCTGTCTCTTTCTGCTGGCCACGGCCTTGTCGCTGACCGCATGCGCGCGCCCCGAATCGGCTGTCAATTCAGAGGCGGCATCGGACGCCCAATCTCCGACATCGGCGGCTGCGCAGCAGGTCACTCAACCGCAGCGTCCGTTGCCGTTGGTCAAAGTACATAAGAGTGCGACCTGCGGTTGCTGCCAACTGTGGGTGGAGCATCTGGAGAAAGCAGGTTTTACGGTTGAGGTGCACAACAGCGAAGACCTGAACCCGATCAAGGCGCGCTTGGGCGTTCCTTATGGACGCGGCTCGTGCCATACCGCCGAGATCGATGGCTACATCGTCGAAGGTCATGTGCCGGTGCAAGACATCCTGCGCCTGTTGCGTGAGCGCCCGGTAGGCCGTGGATTAGTGCTACCGGGGATGCCTGCCGGTTCTCCTGGCATGGAGATGCCCGACGGACGTGTTCAACCCTATACGGTGGAATTTGTACTGCCCGATGGCACCACGCAGCCTTACGTCCTGCACGGTCAACGCAGCTGACAGTTTGCTCGCGATCCCTTCTTCCAGCCCAGAGTGATCCATGTCCCCTCATTCCCACGATGAAGCCGGCAAGGCGATGCCGCAGGGTGCCAGCGATGGTCCAGACTCGGTGCGTGATCCGGTATGCGGTATGCAGGTCTCCGCGGCTAGAACGCCGTACCACGCTCTGCATGGCGGAACGAAGTATCACTTCTGCTCAGCCAGATGCCGAGAGCGGTTCATCACTAATCCCGACCGTTATACGGACGGTGCTGCCCAGCAAGTTGAAATGACCGCCCCAGCAGCGGTGGCTCCCCCCCGCGATACCCATGCCACGGTCTATACCTGTCCGATGCATCCGCAGATTCGTCAGCCAGGTCCCGGCACCTGTCCGATCTGCGGCATGGCACTGGAGCCGGAGATGCCGTCGCTGGAGGAGGACGACAATCCGGAGTTACGCGATTTCACCCGACGCTTCTGGTGGACGTTGCCTTTGACGTTGATCGTCCTGGTCTTGGCCATGCTGGGACATCGTCTGCCCGGCTTGTCCACGCAGGCGCGCACCTGGATTGAG
This sequence comes from Stenotrophomonas sp. GD04054, assembly GCF_029836955.1. NCBI lineage: Bacteria > Pseudomonadati > Pseudomonadota > Gammaproteobacteria > Lysobacterales > Lysobacteraceae > Stenotrophomonas > Stenotrophomonas sp. GD04054. The sequence continues at coordinate 110,704 of NZ_JAOECR010000001.1, forward strand.
CTCGTGCTGAGCGCCCCGGTGGTGCTCTGGGCGGGGTGGCCTTTCTTTGTGCGCTGCCTACAGTCCATCGGCAATCGCAGCCCCAACATGTGGACGCTGATCGGCATCGGCGTGGCCGCCGCGTTTGGCTACAGCGTGGTGGCCACCGTGACGCCGGGCCTGTTTCCGGACTCTTTCCGCGAGCATGGACGGGTGGGGGTCTACTTCGAAGCAGCGGCGGTCATCGTCTCGCTCACGCTGCTCGGCCAGCTGCTGGAACTGCGGGCGCGCTCCAAAACCTCGGCAGCCATCAAGTCGCTGCTGGGGTTGGCGCCCAAGACGGCACGCCGCGTCAAGCCCGATGGGGGCGAAGAGGACGTTGCGCTGGATCACGTGCATGTGGGTGATCTGCTTCGCGTACGACCGGGCGAGAAGGTGCCGGTCGATGGGGAAGTCATCGAAGGTCGCACCAGTGTCGATGAGTCGATGCTGACCGGTGAACCCATTCCGGTGGAGAAGACTGTCGGTGACCACGTCATAGGCGCCACGCTCAACGGGACGGGCGCCCTGGTCATCCGGGCGGACAAAGTCGGATCCGGGACGGTACTGTCGCAGATTGTGCAGTTGGTGGCCCAGGCCCAGCGCTCTCGCGCGCCGATGCAGCGTATGGCGGACAAGGTGGCGTACTGGTTCGTTCTGGCCGTGCTGGCCACGGCGGTGCTTACCTTCTTCGGATGGGGCCTGTTTGGACCCGAACCGTCATGGACCTTTGCCGTCCTCAATGCCGTATCGGTTCTGATCATTGCGTGCCCGTGTGCCCTGGGTTTGGCTACCCCCATGTCGATCATGGTCGCCACCGGCCGCGCTGCGCAGGTCGGAGTCCTGTTCCGCGACGCTCAGGCGATCGAACAGCTACGTCTGATCGACACCTTGATCGTGGACAAGACCGGTACGTTGACCGAGGGACGTCCAGCCTTTCGCGACACGCTCTCCTACGCCGGTTTCGACGCCGATCAGATCCTTCGTTTGGCCGGCAGCCTGGAGCAGGGCAGTGAGCACCCCCTGGCCGAGGCCATCGTGGCTGAAGCCCAACGACGTGGCTTGAACCTGGTGGCCGCCCAGGATTTTGATTCGCTCACCGGCCAAGGCGTTCGCGGGCGCGTGGCCGATCAGGATGTCGTGCTCGGCAACCAAAGCCTGATGGCATCGGTTGGCGCCGATGTAGCCCCCTTGCAGAGCAGCGCCGAGCGTCTTCGCAAAGAAGGCGCCAGCGTGATGTTCCTGGCGGTCAATGGGCGGTTGGCCGGCGCCATTGCGGTGGCTGATCCCATCAAAGCCACGACCTTGCCTGCCTTGAACCTGCTACGTGCCGATGGCCTGCACGTGGTGATGGCCTCCGGTGACGCACAGGCCACGGCCGAGGCCGTGGGGCGCACGCTGGGCATCGACGATGTGCGTGGCGGCGTCAAACCTCAGGACAAGGCCGAACTGGTCCAGCAACTCAAAGCCCAAGGGCGTCGTGTGGCCATGGCCGGCGATGGCATCAACGATGCGCCGGCCCTGGCGGCAGCCGATGTGGGCATCGCGATGGGGACGGGCACGGATGTGGCCATGTCCAGCGCCCAGCTCACCCTGGTCAAGGGTGATTTGAGGCGCATCGTGCAAGCCCGTGCCATCTCGTCTTCGACAGTGGCCAACATGAAGCAGAACCTGGGCTTCGCCTTCGTCTACAACGCCATCGGCGTGCCCATCGCCGCCGGCCTGCTGTACCCCAGCTTCGGCCTTTTGCTCAGTCCGATGATGGCGGCCCTGGCCATGAGCCTGAGCTCGGTTTCGGTGGTCACCAATGCCTTGCGTTTGTCCGGCTCCACCGTTGTTGCCACCTCTCACCCTGACCGCGCCGATGAGCCTGCGCGCGGCCATTCCTGTCACTGATGGCTCATATCCCACAAGGAGTACTGCAATGAAGCGTTATGCCTCCCTCTCGATGATGGCCCTGTTCCTGATGGCCGGCGCGGCCTTCGCCGGTGGCCAGACCACCACGCCCACCACCGACCACGGCCAGCACAAGCCGATGGATCATAAGAAGCAGGAGCATGGTCAGCACAAGCCGGCCGCGGCCGATGCCGACTTCACTAAGCTCGATGCCAACAAGGACGGCTCGTTGTCCAAGGAAGAGCTGGCCAAGCACAAGCTGGCACCCCACTTTGGCATGCTCGATAGCAACAAGGACGGCAAGCTGAGCCCGCAGGAATTCGCTGCCGGCAAGGGTATGTAACTGCTATCTCCCCGGGGGCTGGGTCCTTGGCCCCCGGGATTCGGCGATGTTCTGCTATTCCCACGGAGATCGACATGTCTTCTTCGCACGGTAAGCACGAAAGCACGCACACGCAGCATCTAGGGCAACACGCCTCGCAAGGAAGTCCCGGTCAGACGCATCAGGGGCACTACGGTCGCCTGCTGCTGATGATGGCCCTGTCGTTCCTGGCTATGTACGCCCTGATGTATGCCATGGTCGATCAGTGGGCCAACGTCTATCACAACGTCAACCAGCTCTACATGGCAGGGCTAATGGCTGCGCCGATGCTGTTGATCGAGCTTTGGCTCATGTCCAGCATGTACCCCGATCGTCGGCGTAACCTGATCCTGGCCAGCGTGACCGTGGCGTTCATGCTGTTCTGTTGGTGGGGAATCCGTACGCAGGCCGCGGTGACTGATCGGCAGTTCATCCGCTCTATGATTCCCCATCATGCCGGCGCCATCCTGATGTGCGAAGAAAACCGCCTGAAGGATCCCGAGCTGACCAGACTCTGCCTGGACATCATCACCTCGCAGAAGCAAGAGATCGCCCAGATGAAGCAACTTCTCGCCAATTGATCGCGGTGACGTCTGCTGTCTACTTGCGCCGCTCAAAGACTAGGTAAAACGGTGTCCCCGCCCAGGAGGGGTTAGCTAGGCTGCGCCAGAACAGCAGGAGCTGTGCCGTTGAATAGGCGGGCACGGCACCGTGCCGTAAGAACAGAAAACGCAGCAATCGCCTGTTTTGGGCTGAATCAACTTATTGCAGTTCACGCATTCATAGAAGAACTGACATGAGTCTGTGGACATGGTCTCTGTTGCCCGATGACCGCATACAGGGCAAGTCAAGGTGCTGGCCAGTTGCATGTCAGCCACTTTCCGATCCTGTCTTGATGGTCGCTGGAAAACCGGCGTCAGTGATCGCCTTTGCTATTCTCGCTGAATCCACGATTTTCGCATCAAAAATAACGGTCACTGTTCCAGCCCGTGTGTCTACCTGAGTGGACGTTACCCCAGGCACCTTGTCCAAGGCCTTCTCGATGGTAATGCTGCATGCCGGACACGTCATGTTCTCCACATGCAACATGACCCGTTGAGGTGTGATGGCCCAAGCCGCCGACATCCAGATCGTCATGATCAGACCAAGAAGCATTGCGCGCATAAAGTGCTCCTTACAAGAACCAGCTAATGTAATAGGGAAAGAGTAGCAACAGCACGATCCCGCTGGCGGCCATCCAGAGCCAACGACGGCGGCGCCTTAGTGATGGGGTATCCGTGCAGCCACCGTCATTGCTGCACCGCTGCGCGCCTGAGCGATACTGGGTCCAAAACGCCCAAGCCAAGCAAAGTATGGTGAGCGCGCTCAACCAAGGGCGCCAGACGTCAAAGGCCGTGAGGTTAGCGATCCATGCTCCGCTGATTCCCATTAAGACCAGCACCAGCGGCACCACGCAGCATATTGACGCGCCAACAGCGGCAACCGCCGCGCCCCAAAGAGGTGGCAAAAAGGACTTGGGAGGACGATGCTGACTCATGGCAGTATGTTATTCTCCGTACCATGGTACGGAGTCAAGCAGTGATCATGAGTGCCATGACCATCGGTCGGCTGGCAAAGGCCGCGGATGTACATATCGAGACGATTCGCTATTACCAGCGGCGGGGCTTGCTTCCTGAGCCCGAACGTCCACAACGCGGTGTACGGCGCTATGGTGAGGCTGATGTTAGCCGGCTTAGATTTATCCGACGAGCTCAGGCGGCCGGGTTCCGTCTTGATGAGATAGCTAGTTTGTTGCAGATCGAGGGCAGGGGCGCGTGTGAGCAAACCCGATTGCTGACGGAACAGAAGTTGAGCGAAGTCCGCCAGCGCATTGAAGATTTGCGTTTGTTGGAGACCGGGCTGAAACAATTGGTAGACGAATGCCAAGCCTCCGCGGGTGATGCTTGCCCCGCGCTAGATCGGTTGGCAAGGACAAGTCGGTAGCCTCAAGCCATAGAGTTCAGCTGCCCGCTCCTGTTGAGCGCCGGTCGTACCGCGCTACAGGCGCGGTGGATTAGGCGAGCGGCTATGCGCGCAGTAGCTTGATCTAAGTCCAAGGGCGGACACAGCTCAGCCACATCCATCAACCGCACCTTTCCTGAAGCCAGGATCAAGTCCATCAATGCTTCCACGACCTCTAGGCTCACGCCTCTTGGATTAGGCGCGCTCACACCCGGAGCAGTGGCTTGCGGCAATACATCCAGGCACAGGGTCAGGTAGATTACGTCCACCGCATCACACCAGCGATTCACCACTTCCGCTTGTGCGTGCCAATTCCACGCGTTTAGGGCGTCATCGGTGATGTAGTGGGCGCCCTCACGTTCGGCCGTAGCGAACAAGCGCGGTGTATTGCTGGAGCGACTGACGCCAATGCAGTGGTACTGGAGCGGCGTGGCACTCCTGTGGGCGTGCTCCAATGCTTGAAGGAAGGGCGTGCCGGAACTCGCACACCCCTGCTCGCGTAAATCGAAATGAGCATCGAAGTTGAAAATGCCGATTCGCGATGGTGATGGTCCGAGGTGGCCGCACAGGGCCGCATAGCTGGCATAGCCAATTTCGTGACCTCCGCCTAAGCCGACGACCCAATGCCCGCTATCCAAGAGTTGTTGGGCGCGCTGGGAGTAGTGGGCCTGTGCCAGCTCCAGGGCACGATCCTCGCAGACGATATTGCCTGCGTCGTAAAGAGGGCAGGGTTGTAGCACGGGCAGGTTGGCCAACGTCCTGCGAAGTGCATCGGGCCCTTGTGCAGCACCTGGCCGTCCGGCATTGCGACGAATGCCTTCATCGCTGGCAAAGCCCAGCAGGGCAATGCCAGGAGCGCCAAGATCCGGGTCCGACGCCACCACCTGATGCCAGCGCTGGGTATCGGCCGACAACGGCAGATCCACGCGCCCCGCCCATGCAGGATTCACCTGCCCGTCTCCTGCAATGGCCACTCCAGGAACGGTTGCAGCCCCCCTCGTTGGATGAAGGCCTCGATGGCCTGCATCTCGGGGGCCAGATAGCGGTCCTCGTCGTAGCGGGGTACCAGGGCGCGTACCTGCGCGTGCACCGCTTCCAAAGCCTGCGAAGACTGCAGCGGCCGTCGGAACTCGATGCCTTGGCAGGCGGCAAGCATTTCGATGGCCACGATGCGACGCACGTTATCGGCCACCTCGCGAGACTTGCGCGCGGCGAAGGTCGCCATGCTGACATGGTCCTCCTGGTTGGCCGAGGTCGGCAAAGAATCCACGCTGGCGGGATGGGAGAGGGTTTTGTTTTCGCTGGCCAGTGCAGCGGCGGTCACGTGGGCGATCATGAAACCTGAATTGACGCCCGGGTTGGCCACCAGGAATGCGGGCAGACCTGACAAAGTCGAATCGATCAACAAGGCAATCCGGCGCTCGGCTAAGGCACCGATCTCCGACACTGCCATGGTCAGTTGATCCGCAGCAAAGGCCACGGGCTCGGCGTGGAAGTTGCCACCCGAGATCACTTCGCTGGTATCGGTGAAGACCAGTGGGTTATCAGAGACCGCGTTGGCCTCTGTCCACAACACTTGTGCCACATGTTGCATCACGTCGCGTATGGCCCCCATCACCTGAGGCTGGCACCTGAGACTGTAAGGATCCTGCACACGCGTGTCGTTCTGACGATGCGACTCACGGATCGCGCTACCGGCCAGCAGGCGAAGGTAGTGCTTGGCCACGACAATCTGGCCCGGCTGGCCACGCACGGCATGGATGCGCGGATCGAAGGGCGAGTCAGAGCCGCAGGCGGCATCGACGCTCATCGCGCCGCTCAACACGGCAGCTGAGTAGATCTGCTCTGCCGCGAACAGCGCCATCAATGCAATGCCGGTGGATACCTGCGTGCCGTTGAGCAGGGCCAGCCCCTCCTTGGCCGCCAGCCGGATCGGGGTGATGCCCGCGTGTTCCAGCGCCTGGCTGGCGGGCAGCACCTGTCCGTCAACCCGCACGTGGCCTTCGCCCATGGCTGCCAACGTCAGGTGCGCCAACGGTGCCAGATCGCCGGAGGCGCCTACTGAGCCTTGGGCAGGAATGCAGGGCCAGATCTGTGCGTTGTAGATCGCCACTAGCGTAGCCAGCGTCTGCTCGCGTACGCCCGAGTAGCCTCGGGCCAGAGACGCGATCTTGGTGGCGAAGATCAGTCGTACGCAGGCGTCATCGAGCAGCGGGCCCATGCCAACGGCATGGGAGCGCACCAGGTTGGTCTGCAGTTGCTCCAATTGCTCGCGCGCTATGTGGACCTTGGCCAGCTTGCCAAAGCCGGTGTTGATGCCATAGGCAGGCTCACCGGCCACCACGATGGCCTGGACGGCTTGGGAAGAGGCGCGCACCTGATCCCAACAGGCGGGGTCCAGTGCGATGGGGGCGGCACCTTCGGCGATCTGCCGCAGCTGCGCCAAGGTCACTTGGCCAGGCGTCAAGTTCAGCATGATGCTCACTCCAGGATGGCCGGCAAGATCAACTCATGCTCACGCGCGCACGCCAATGCTTGCTCGTAGCCGGCATCAGCATGGCGCATGACCCCGGTGGCCGGATCGTTCCATAGCACGCGCGCTAGCCGCCGGTCGGCTTGTTCAGTGCCATCGCAGACGATGACTACACCCGAATGCTGCGAAAACCCCATGCCCACGCCGCCTCCGTGATGCAGGCTTACCCACGTGGCGCCGCCACTGGTGGCCAGCAGGGCATTGAGCAGCGGCCAATCCGATACCGCATCGGAACCATCACGCATGCCTTCGGTTTCGCGGTTGGGGCTGGCGACCGAGCCACAATCCAGATGATCACGCCCAATCACGATGGGCGCCTTCAATTCGCCGTTACGCACCATTTCATTGAATGCCAAAGCCGCTTTGTGTCGCTCGCCCAGACCCAGCCAGCAAATGCGGGCAGGCAGGCCTTGGAACGCGATGCGCTCCCGCGCCTGATCCAGCCACTGGTGAAGATGCGTGTTATCCGGAAACAGCTCTTTGACCTTGGCATCGGTCTTGTAGATATCTTCCGGGTCGCCGCTGAGGGCCACCCATCGGAAAGGCCCCATGCCCCGGCAGAAGAGCGGACGGATACAGGCGGGCACGAAGCCAGGGAAGGCGAAGGCATTGTCCACGCCTTGATCCAGGGCCACTTGCCGGATGTTGTTGCCGTAGTCGATCGTCGGCACGCCCAGCGCGTGGAAATCAAGCATGGCGCGTACGTGCGTGGCGCACGAGGCGGCCGCGGCCTGCGCCAATTCACGGCGTTGGCCGTCGCTGCCGGCCCGGGCCTGCTCCCACTGCGACACCGTCCATCCCGACGGCAGATACCCGTTGATCAGGTCATGCGCCGAGGTCTGATCGGTCACCGCATGGGGGCGGGCGCCGCCATTGCGTGCAAGAGCGACGAACTGCGGGAGTAATTCGGCCGCATTGCCCAGCAATCCCACCGACACGGGGACTGGACTGCTTTCAATGATCTGCAGGGCCTGCTCGATGGAGGTGGCCTTGTGATCGACATAGCGTGTGCGAATGCGAAAATCGATTCGCGACTCCTGACACTCGATCACGATGCTGCTGGCGCCGGCTAGCGTTGCGGCCAATGCTTGCGCGCCGCCCATACCGCCCAAGCCTGCGGTGAGGATCCACTTGTTCTGCCAGTTGCCACCGTAGTGCTGGCGACCCAGCTCAACGAACGTCTCGTAGGTTCCCTGCACGATGCCCTGGCTACCGATGTAGATCCAGCTGCCGGCGGTCATCTGCCCGTACATCATCAAGCCCTTCTTATCGAGCTCGTTGAAATGCTCCCAAGTCGCCCAGTGGGGCACCAGGTTGGAGTTGGCGATCAGTACGCGCGGTGCATCCTTATGCGTGCGGAACACGCCTACCGGTTTTCCCGATTGCACCAACAAGGATTCATCATCCTCAAGCGATCGCAACGTTTCCAAGATACGGTCAAAGCTTCTCCAGTCGCGCGCAGCACGACCGATGCCGCCGTAGACCACCAGGTCTTCCGGGCGCTCGGCAACATCGGGGTCCAGATTGTTCTGGATCATGCGGTAGGCCGCTTCAGTCAGCCAGCTCTTGCAGTGCAGCTGGGTGCCGATCGGAGCGCGAACGGTGCGCGCAGGGGAAGCGGAGCGTTCCAAGGTATCCATCAAATCCTCAAGGGGTCAGGGGGGCGCCAACCTGGAAGGTGCCCACAAAGCGGTAACGAGATGCCGGGTGAATCAACCGCACAAAGCTGGCCACCTGTCCGCGCGACCACGTACGTCGGGTCAGCACCAGCAACGGATCGCCTTCGTTGATCTTCAGTTGCGCAGCCAGACGCTTGCTGGCCGTCTCGGCTTCAATCACATGTTCGGCGCGCTCCAGCGGCGCAACGCGCATCAAGTACTGATGCGGAATCTCGGTGTGGAAATCGATGTCCAGGTAATCCGGCGCCACGCTGGGTTGCACAAAGCGATCCTCCAACTGCACCGGCTTGTCATCGCTGTGGTGGAGCAGGCGACTGTGGAACAGCTCCGTGCCCGGCGTCAGGCCGAAGTTGGTCGTCACACTGGAGCGCGCCTCGACCGTCTCGCAGATCAGCACTTGGACCGAGTGTGTCTGGCCGCGTGACTGAATCTCGTCGCGAATATTGCGCACCTCGAACATCGCCGATTCGGCCTTGGGGCCGGCGACGAACGTGCCGACACCTTGCACCCGGGTTAGTACGCCGGCATCGGTCAACTCGCGCAGCGCTCGATTCACTGTCATGCGAGACAAGCCGAACTTGGCCGTCAGTTCGTTCTCGCTGGGGACGCGACTGCGCGCGGGCCAGTCGCCGTTGGTGATGTGACGCAGGATGAAGTGCTTGAGCTTCTGGTAGTGCGGCTTGGGTTCGTCCATGGCCCAAGCATTACATGTCTATACAACCAGTCCAACCACTTTCGATGCTGTACTGCACAAGCAGTTGACACTAAGAATTTCCTCGTGCTATTGCTGTGGTATAGACAACCTGCGGGTTCGCCACACGCTCATGCCTTCGCTTCGCGTGCTACTGCGTATGTTCCTGATCCTCGTGCTCTGCGCGGATGGGATCCTGAGCGCGCAGGCCACCACGCGGATGGCCGTGCGGCATATTCCTCCCCCAGGTGCGGTGAATGGCACCCACTCGGTGCATGGCGGCGCGCGTGTCAATGAACGCGCCAAGATTAGTAACGATTGCAACAAAATTCTTCCCGGTGGCAAGCGAGCCGGGCAGGGTGATCAGAACGATCATCAGTGCGACTGCAGCACCACCTCCTGCGACTGCAGCTGTGTGCTCACCTTCTTCGCCGGGCGTGTGCCGGTCATCTTTGCCGCCCAGCACGCCCTGACGAGCACCTACCTACCTACGCCTGAGTTGCCGCCGCTGCGACGACAGGTATCCCGGCTGTTCCGACCTCCCATCGGCTAATGCTGCTTGGTCGCCATTGATTGGCGACGTCTACGCACGCCCTGATGTCGCATAGGCCCCCACGTCTGGGGCACCAGGGTCATACGCATGCATTGCCCTTCGGGGGAGAGAGAACCCATGTACTTCAAGCGCAATCCTTTGGCGGTATCCGTCGGTGCCCTTCTGTGCGCCGGTTTTTCCACGGTGGCTCTGGCTCAGCAGGCTGAACAGGGCGCCACGAGCGAGTCGGCCAAGACGCTGGACACCGTCCAGGTCACCGGCAGTCACATCAAGCGGCTCCAGATTTCCGGCGTCGGCCCGGTCAGCGTCGTGGATGCCGAAGCCATCGAGCGCTCCGGCGCCACTTCAGTGGAGACGCTGCTGCAGCGCCTGCCGGCCTCGGCCGGTTTTGCCGGCAGCCAGTCCAATGCCTACTGGGCCGAGAACGGCTACGGCACTACCCAGGTCAATCTGCGCGGCTTGGGCATTAACCGCACGCTGGTTCTGCTCAATGGTCGTCGTGTGGTCAATGGCGGCACCGGTGCCAACAGCTCGGTGGACCTGAACATCATCCCCGTAGCGCTGATCGAGCGGATCGAGGTCCTCAAGGACGGTGCCTCAGCCATCTACGGTGCCGATGCCGTGGCGGGTGTGGTGAACATCATCACCAAGAAGAACTACGACGGTGCCGAGGCGGCGGTGCGGTACGGACAGACCTTCGAAAGTGATGGCGAAGAAAAGTCGTTCGATTTCGCCTGGGGTATTACGTCAGACCGCGGTTCGTTGATGGCCGGCATCAACTACTCGGAGACCGGCGCGGTCAACATGGCCTCACGCGCACCGTGCGGCTTGGGTGAGGTCGACGGGCAACTCGAATGTGTGGGCAGCTCGGCCACCATCGGTGGGCGCGCATTGCTAGCCGACGGCTCGCGCGTGAACTTCAACCAGGATCCCAATGGTGACGGGGACTTCTATGAACCGTATTCGGCGGCCAAGCATAACTACAACGGCAATCCCTATCTCAATGCCGTCAATCCGATCAAGCGTTTGAGCTTCAGCCTGTTCGGCGACAGCACTGTGAATGAAACCACGCGCGTGTTCACCGAGTTGATGTTCACCAACCGCCAGTCCGACCAGTTGGCCACGCCCGGCAGCCTGGGTGTCTATCGACCGATCAATATTGCGGCCGGCCACCCGACCAACCCGACCGGCCAAGACCTGCTGCTGCAGCGCCGCCGTCTGGAAGAGGCCGGCCCACGCGAGTTCTTCCAGGAAACCAATACCTTCCGCGTGGTCGCGGGCATTGAAGGCCAGTTGGGCATGAACTGGGACTGGTCGGCCGCGCTGAATTGGGGCCGCAACACTGGTGTGGATGGCTCGACCAATGTGGCGAACCTGGACCGGGTGGATGACACGCTCAACACCGCGCTGTGCAGCAACACGCCCGGCGCGGCGATCCCCTGCGGTGACTATCTCGGCTACGGCGACCTGACCCCCGAGGTGCTCAACTACATCCTGTTCAGGACGCGCGACAACGGCGGCAACGACCAGAAGAGCTTCACCGCCAACATCAGCGGCCAGCTATTCGAGATGCCGGCCGGTTGGGTGGGCTTTGCCTCTGGCATCGAGGTTCGCAAGGAGCGTGGTTGGCGCGATCCCGATCCGCTGACGGTACTGGGCATTGCCAACACGAACCAACAGGATCCGATCGCCGGTGAGTACACGGCCAAGGAAGCCTTCGCCGAGTTTGCCGTGCCGCTGCTTCAGGACAGCGTGATCGCCGAGAGCCTGACGCTCAATGCCGCCGTGCGCTATTCCGACTATGACCTGTTCGGCGAAGACGTGAATTACAAGGTGGGCCTGGATTGGCAGATCGTGCCGTCCTTGAAGGTGCGCGCCAACTACGCCACGGCTTTCCGTATCCCCAACATCCCCGAATTGTTTGGTGGCGTAGCCGAGGGCAACCTGACCACGACCGATCCCTGTAGCGGCTGGAGCAGCTTGCCGGCTGATTCGGTAGTGCGTCAGAACTGTCAGGCGTACGGCGTGCCGGCAGGTTACGTACAGCCGGGCAACACGATCCTGACCACCTCCGGCGGCAATCCTGACCTGGAGCCGGAAGATGCCAAGTCCCTGACCGTGGGTGCGGTCTGGACGCCGAGCTTCTTGCCGGGACTGACGCTGACGGTGGACTACTTCAACATCAAGATCGACAACGCGATCCAGCGTATCGATGGCTCAACCAAGCTGTCGATCTGCTACAACACCCCGGGCTTGGCGCATCCGTTCTGCGGCAATGACAACTTCACCCGCAATCCGATCACCGGTGAAGTGGACTTCCTGTCGTCCCAGCCGGTCAATGCGGCCAACGAACGGGTACGGGGCATCGACCTGGGTGGTCTGTACGAGTTCGCGGTTGCTGGGTTCGATTCGACCTTGAGCGTGGATGTGTCCTATCTGGACCAGTACGACGTGCGGCCGTTCCCGGGCGCGGATGTGATCGAGTACGCCGGCAAGATCACCGGTGGCCGTGGCAGCTTTACTCACTGGCGCGCCTTGACCTCGCTGACGATGGAACGCGAAGCCTGGTCCGGTTCTTACAGCTTGCAGTACATCGGCAAGGCCGATGACATCAATGCCAGCCCCGGCGACATTGGTGATCACGCACCCAGCGTGACCTACCACAATGTCCAGCTCAAGTACGCACCGAACAAGACCTTCGATGTGTCCTTCGGCATCGACAACCTGTACGACAAGAAAGCCCCGTTTATCCAGAGCTACACCGACGCCAATACCGACACGATGACGTATGACCTGCTGGGTCGTCGTTGGTATGCCCGCGTGGGATACCACTGGTAAGACCTGCTTGGCCTGCTCCCGTCCTGGTGACGGGAGCAGGCGTTGTCCTCTTGTCGAACGAGATCACTATGAAATCGGCTTTCTGGGCACGCAAGGCCCACAAATGGATTGGCCTGATCATTGGCGTGCAAGCGCTGCTGTGGATGATCAGTGGCGTGTACATGACGGTCATCTCCCTGGACATCATCCATGGCGATCACTTGGCCCATGCCCATCAGCAGCCGCTGGTGGCACCCACTCACTTGTCCGGTGAGGAACTGCAGCGGCGCTATCCGGGCATGACGCAGGTCAAGCTCAAGCGACTGCTTGAGCGGGATGTCTACGAGATTCACGCCCGCGATCTGGTGTACCTGCTGGACGCTACGACGGGGGAGGTGCTCTCCCCAGGTGATCAGCAGATGGCGATCGCCTTGGCAAAAGACGTCTATCAGGGCCAGGCACCCGTAGCTCGGGTCGAGTGGGTTACCCAGGCGCCGCAAGAAGTGGCCACCCGCCCGGTTCCCATGTGGGCGGTGCACTACGCCGATGCCGGTGAAACTACCCTGTATTTCTCGCCCTACAGCGGCGAGTTACTGGCGCGGCGGCACAGCCTGTGGCGCTGGTTTGATTTCCTGTGGATGTTCCACATCATGGACTACGAGGCCCGTTCGGACGTCAACAACACCTTGTTGCGCGTGGCCTCGGCGGTTGGCTTGGTGTTCGTGCTCAGCGGTGCCTGGTTGCTGTTCTACAGCTTTCGCAGGAGGGCCGCAGCATGACGCCCTGGATGAGAACGCTGCACAAATGGGTCGGCTTGATCATCGGCCTGCAGTTGCTGCTTTGGATGGCCAGTGGCGTGATGATGAGCTGGCTGGACCATGACCAGGTGCAGGGCCATGAGTTCCAGGCTCACGAGCATGCGGCCCATGAGTGGCCTGCCAATGCCCGCTCGCCGGCCAGTTTCCTGGGTGGAAACAAGAAGATCAGTCGCGTCAGTTCGGGCTGGTTGCTGGATACCCCGGTCTATCAGTTGGCCGATGCCCAGGGCATTACCTTGGCCAACGCCGTGTCCGGCCAACCCATTGCCTTGGACGCGGCCTGGGCCACACGCCTGGCGCAAGCCTCCTATACCGGCCCTGGCACGTTGAAAGCACCGCGCCTGTTGGAGTGGAGTGGTGAGGTACGCGATCACGAAGGCCGACTGTGGCGCGTGGATACCGACGATGGCCAGGACACCACGGTGTACCTGTCTGCCCAGACGGGCGAGGTGCTTTACCACCGCAACAAGACCTGGCGCCTGTTCGATGTGTTCTGGATGTTGCACATCATGGACTACACCGGGCGCAAGAACTTCAACAACCCGTTGGTGGTCACCGCCGCGATCGGCGGTCTGTGGTTGGCCCTGACCGGTATCTGGCTGCTGTTTGCCAGCTTCCATTGGAGCGAGTTCGTGCCGCGCCGCTGGCGTCCGGCCCGCGAGTTGTCGGTATTCGGTCCGGATGGGACACGGCTGCGTACCGTCCGGGCGTCGGCAGGCGACAACGTCTACGTCTCGCTGGCGCGCGAAGGCGTGCAACTGCCGTCCAACTGCGGAGGAGGGCAGAGCTGTGGCCTGTGCGAGGTGCGCTTCCGCGGCGCGGCACCCAAAGCCACCGCGGCCGATCGCGCCCACCTGGGCGCCAGCAAGGTCAAGATGGGCTATCGCCTGGCCTGCAATCTGGCCGTGACGGAAGACACCGATGTCGAGGTGGCTGGCGGGGCCAGCCTGTGGACCGAGTATGGCGCCACCGTGGAGCAGGTCACGGCAGTGACGCCGTTCCTGCGCGAGATCGTGCTCAAGCCCGACGAGGCCCCCGGTCCGGAATATCAACCTGGCGCTTACTTGCAGGTGCATGTGCCCAACTACGAGGTACCGGTGAACAAGCTCGTGCGGCCCGAGCACCACCATCAGGAGTGGGCGGGCGTGGACCTGCCCGAGAAGTTGGTCAACCGCGAACCGGTCCGTCGGGCGTATTCGCTCGCCTTGCCTGTCGATCAGGCACAGGGGCGACTGACCTTGCTGGCCCGCTTCAGTCCTGGACGATCGGACAAGAAACGCCATCCTCCTGGCAGGGGCTCAACCTACCTGTACACGCTCTCGCCCGGGGATCGGGTCTGCTTCAGCGGCCCCTTCGGCGACTTTGCGCTCAAGCCTCACGGACGGGAGAAAGTGTTCATCGGCGGCGGCGCTGGCATGGCCCCGCTGCGCGCGATGATTCGGACGCTGTTGGCGGGGCAGGGCGGTGAGCGGATCCACTTCTGGTATGGCGCGCGCAGTCTCAAGGAAGCGCCCTACATCGAGGAGATGGAGCGCCTGGCCCAGCAGCACGAGAACTTCAGCTGGCACTTGGTGCTGTCGGATGAAGCGCAGAACGACGACGCGCTATTGCGGGGCCTGGTGCATGAGGTAGCGCATGACCGCCTGCTCAAGGCCCACCAGGCCTTGGCCGATTGCGAGTTCTACCTGTGCGGACCGCCGGCCATGCTTAAGGCCACACGCGAGCTGCTGACCCGGCTGGGTGTACCCGACAGCCAGGTGGCGTACGACGATTTCAAGATCTGATCCCAACGCCCGCCGGCCGAGCAGGCCGGCGGGTCTTGCGGCGTACCGGATTTCCTGACCGCGCTCGTCCCAGTGAATGGACGTGCTTGAGCCTGCCTGATGAATCAGCGAGTACCCCGGTGACCACGGCGCTGGATGAGTGGTTCATATCCCATGTCCTGCCCCTGGAAGGCTTGATACATGCCTTCCTGCGCCGGCATGGACATGAGGACAGCGAGATTCCTGATCTTCGGCAGGAGGCTTACGCACGCATCTACGAAGCCGCGCGACGGGGCTTGCCCGCGCAGACCAAGCCCTTTGTCATGACCACCGTACGCAACTTGCTCATCGATCGCATTCGCCGCTCTCGTATTGTCTCCATCGAAGCGATGGCCGATGTGGAGCAGGCGGTCATGCAAAGCGATGAGGTCACGCCGGAGCGACACTTAGGCGCCCGTGATGAACTGCGCCGCTTGCAGCAAGGCTTGCAGAAACTGCCCCACAAATGTCGACAGATCGTGGAGCTTCGCAAGATCTACGGTCTATCCCAGCGCGAAGTGGCTGGACGATTGGGGATCGCCGAAGATACGGTGGAGCGTCAGACCCTGTTGGGTATGCGGGCCTTGGCCGACTTCATGCTCGGCGGTACCGGCAAGATCCAGCGTCCGTCACGGCGCTTCAACAAGGAACGTTCGCAGCCATGAGCCCACACAAGGACATCGAACAGGTCGCGGCGCAATGGATCAACCGTGCCGAGTCCCCACAATGGACTGCACAGGACCAGATCCAGCTGCAAGCCTGGCTGGAACAGGACACCGCCCATCGTGTGGCCTGGCTTCGTTTGAAGTCGGTGTGGACGCGCGCAGACCGGTTGGCGGCGGTACGCGCCGTGCAGCCGCCACGCATACACCGTTGGCGAGCGCCGATGCGCTGGGCCATTGCCGCGAGCGTTGCCATGCTGGCGGTGCTGTTCACCCTCACGGGGTGGGGCCCTGGCACGCGCTACAGCACCGAGGTTGGCGGCCGGGAGGTGATCGCCCTGTCGGACGGTTCCCGCCTGGAGCTCAACACGCACACGCAGCTGCGGGCGCAGGTGGACCCCTCGCTGCGCCACGTGTGGCTGGACAAGGGCGAGGCATTTTTTGATGTGAAGCCCGATCCGGCGCACCCGTTCGTCATCCACGCCGGCGAGCATCGTGTCGTGGTACTGGGAACAAAGTTCTCGGTCAGGCAGGAACGCGAACGCCTGGAAGTGGCCGTGCTGGAAGGCAAGGTGCGCGTTGAGCCGCTGGTGGCCAAACCGGGACGGCCGCCGGTGATCGTGCAGGGCGGGGGGCTGCTGTATAGCAAGCCGGCGGGCACGCTGGTGGCAGTCAACGCTCAGGACAAGGTGCGCCGGTCCTTGAGCTGGCGCCATGGCACCCTGGAGTTCGATCAAACCACGTTGGCGGATGTGGCGGCCCAGTTCAATCGCTACAACGATAAGCAGTTGGTACTGATGGATCCGGAAACGGCCCACATGCGTGTGGGCGGCAGTTTCGATGCCACAGGTGTGGATGCCTTCGCACGTCTGTTGGCCACCGGCTTCAACCTGCGCGTGGAGACGCAGGGTGATCAGATTCGCGTGTCCCAACCGCACTGAGACGCCAGCAGACATCAATCTGAAATATTTCATACCGGAAGCGTGCCGTCCTCTCGTCACAGATATCAGGCCGATTCGCGCCGACCTGGGGAAAATGCATGGCACGTACGAAAGTGGCGAGGACAGCGTTGGCTGTCATGTGTGGTCTGGTCATCGCGGCCTCCGCCGCTGCACAAACGAGCAGTTTTGATATTCCCGAAGGGGATCTGAAAGTCGCGCTGGAAGCCTATGCCCGGCAATCGGGCGTTCGCCTGGTCTACTTGAGCGAAGACGTTCGTGATCGACGCACCGCAGGCGCGCGTGGGGACATGTCCCAAGATGCAGCGCTGAACCGCCTGCTCGCCGGAACCGGACTGACGGTCAAGCGCGATCAAAGCGGCGCGCTGGCGATCGTGCGAGAAGGTGCCAACACGCCGACGCCTACGCGCAACGCACCGACCTCCGGTGTAGGGCAAGCCGGTCCCGATGCCTACAGCGCCTCCCTCTCCGGCGGCGCCGACGCCTCAACGCCGTCGGCCGCTTCACCCACCACCTTTGATGCGGTCCAGGTGACCGGCAGTCACATCAAACGCGCCCAGATGTCCGGTGTGGGCCCCACCACGGTCATTGATGCCGAGACCATCCAAAGCTCCGGTGCCGTCTCGGTCGAGACGCTGCTGCAGCGCTTGCCTGCATCGGCCGGTGCAGCCGGCTCGCAATCCAACAACTTCTGGACGGGTAACGGTAACGGCACCACCCAGATCAACCTGCGTGGCTTGGGCGTCAACCGCACCTTGGTACTGCTCAACGGCCGACGCGTGGTCAACGGTGGTACCGGCGCCAACAATTCGGTGGATCTGAACGTGGTGCCCTTGGCCCTGGTTGATCGCATCGAGATCCTGAAGGACGGCGCATCGGCGATCTACGGCGCCGATGCCGTGGCCGGCGTGGTGAACATCATCACGCGCAAGGAAATGGATGGCGTGGAGCTATCCACCCGCTATGGTCAGACTTTCCAGGGCGATGGCGAGATCGGCTCCTTCAACCTGGCCTTCGGTACCACCGGCGAGCGCAGCTCAATGTCTGGCGCCCTGACCTATGCCGAAAGCGGCACGATCACCATGGCGTCGCGGGCACCGTGTCCGTTGGGTGTGGTGGCCGGCACCCTGCAGTGCGTGGGCAACTCGTCCACCATCGGTGGGCGAGCCCGACTGGCCGATGGTCGCGTGGTCAACTTCAACCAGGACCCCAACGGGGATCCACGCTCCTACGAGCTCTATGATCCGGCCAAGCACAATTACAACTACAACTTGTTGCTCAATGCGGTCAGCCCGATCAAGCGAGTGGGCTTGAGTGGCTTTGGTCAGTTCGACCTGACCGAGAACACCCGTCTGTTCACGGAACTGATGGCGACCAATCGCCAGTCCAATCAGCGTGCCTCACCCAATACCCTGGGGGTGTATCGCACCATCCGGATCGCCGCCACTAATCCCACCAATCCCACCGGCCAGAACCTGACCCTGGAACGTCGGCGTCTGGAAGAAGCCGGGGCGCGCATCACCGAGCAGGAGGTCGATACGTTTCGCACCGTGCTTGGTTTGGAGGGGCAGTGGGGCGATAACTGGGCGTGGAATGTCGCGATGAACTGGGGCCGCAACTCTGCTACGGACAGCTCGACCAATATCGCCAACCTGGATCGGGTAGAGAACACTCTCAACACCAGCCTGTGCAGCAACACACCAGGGGCGGCTATTCCGTGCGGCAACTACTTGGGCTACGGCAACCTGACGCCCGAAGTGCTGGATTACATCCTGTTTACCCAGCGCGGCTCCGGTGGCAACAGCCAGCAGGGCTTTAGCGGCACCATTTCCGGCGCCCTGTTCGATTTGCCCGCCGGTAGCGTCGCCTTCGCTTCGGGCGTTGAGTTTCGCAAGGAACGGGGATGGCTGTACCCAGATCCGCTGGTAGTCAACGGCAGCGCCAACATCGTGCGTCAGGATCCGATCGAAGGTGAGTACTCGGCCAAGGAAGCCTTTGTCGAGTTTGCCGTCCCGCTGCTGCAGGACGTCCCGTTGGTGGACTACGCGACCCTGAACCTGGCCGGCCGCTATTCCGACTACGACCTGTTCGGCAGCGACACCAACTACAAGGTGGGGCTGGATTGGCAGGTGGCCGAACCGCTGAAGATTCGTCTCAACTACGCGACGGCTTTTCGTATCCCCAGCATCCCGGAGTTGTTTGGCGGCATCGGCCAAGGCAGCCTGACCACCCTGGATCCGTGCAGCAACTGGAGCACCTTGCCCGCGGACTCGGTGATTCGGGCCAACTGCCAGGCCGCCGGGGTGCCCACCAACTTTCGTCAGTTGGGCAACACCATCCTCACCACGACCGGCGGCAATCCCGACCTCAAGCCTGAAGATGCGCGGACCTTCACGGCAGGCTTTGTGTGGACCCCAGGCTTTGCGCCGGGGCTGACGCTCACGGCCGATTACTACCGTATCCGCATCGAGAATGCGATCCGTAGCATTGAAGGCTCGGTCAAGCTGCGTGCGTGCTACACCACGCCGAACTTGGCCCATCCGTTCTGCTCACCGGCCAACTTCACTCGTGATCCGGTCACCGGTGAGGTCAACTACCTCTCGTCCCAGCAGGTCAATGCGGCCAGCGAGGAATCCGAAGGCGTGGATATCGGTGTGCTGTATCAATTCGATGTGGCCGGCTGGCAGGCAAGCGCGAGTCTGGATGCCTCGTATCTTGAGCGCTACGACGTCACTCCCTTCGCCGGTGCCACCACCATTGAGTACGCCGGCAAGATCACCAGCGGCTTGGGTAGCTACACCCAGTGGCGTGGCTTGGGCTCACTGCGCATGGGCAAGAACCGTTGGACTGGCGTCTATTCGGCGCAGTACATCGGCAGTGCGGACGACATCATCGCCGTGCCCGGCACGATCGGCTCGCATGTGTCCAGCGTGGTGTACCACAACCTGCAACTGAGCTACGGCATCAAGAAGAAATGGGACATCTCGGCCGGCGTTGAGAACGTGTTCGATAAAAAGGCGCCGTTCGTGCAGAACAACCCCAACGCCAACACCGACACCATGACGTACGACTTGCTGGGTCGTCGCTGGAATGTCCGCTTTGGTTACCACTGGTAAGTCACGATCCCAAGGAGCTACACATCATGAGAAACACGCAACTATCTGCCGCACTACTGCTATTCGCGGTGGCCGGTAGCGCCGGCGCGCACGACCTGTTTGTCGCTTTCTCCAAGCCCGGCACCGCAGCGGGCGAGGCGAACACCGCCCTGGTCAACAACGGCACCTTCGATGAAAGTGCTGGCGCAGTCACCCGGGCGCGTCTACAGAACGTTTCGCTGAGCCAGGGTGGCGCCAAGGCGGCCCCGGACTTGGCCAGTTGGAAAGAGGTCGGCAAGCAAAGCCAGCTCACCGTGCATCCGGCGGGCGAGGGCACCTATCTGCTAGGGGTCTCGACGATGGCTTCCACCAGCACCCGTACGGCCAGCGAGTTCGGCAAGTACCTGGAGTTGGAAGACTTGCCCGATACCTTGGCCACCTATGATGCGAGCAAGTTCCCCAACGGGGTCACCTACAGCTATACCAAGCATGCCCGCGCCATTGGACAAGTAGGCACGAAACTGACTGACGACTTCGCCGCCTCGCTGGGCTATCCGTTGGAGATCCGCCTGGCCCGCAATCCTGGAAGCGTGAAGGTCGGCGAACAGCTGTCGTTCCAGGTACTGCAGCAGGGCACGCCAGTGCCCAACCTGCGCGTGTACGTCGGCCATCGCGCTGACGCACCGGTCAAGGGCGGGCACGGTAGCGCCACGCTGCTGCGTACCGATGCCCAAGGCCAAGCCAGTTTCAAGGTGACCTCCGCCAAGACCTGGTACATCCACACCAATCACATGGTGCCCTCTACACAAAAGAGCTTGGATTTTGTGTCGGATCGGGCGTCGCTGAGCTTTGATATTTCCCCGCACGCCGGGCACTGATAAGTAAGCACGTAGGCGGTACTCTCCCCTTTGACGCCAGTCATGACTTCTTCCATGACTGGCGTCTTTTTGTGGGGACGCACCTCAAGTGCTCAGTCTGTCTCTCATTGGTCGCCCCGCGCCGCGCGCAGTCCACGTCGCCGCACCAGATAGAACGCTGCGGGAATCACCACCATGGAGAGCACCGGTGCGGTGAGCATGCCACCCAGCATCGGCGCGGCGATACGTTGCATGACCTCCGAACCGGCACCGGCACCGATGAACAGCGGAAACAAGCCGGCCAGGATGACGGCCACCGTCATCGCCTTGGGGCGTACGCGCTGCACGGCACCTTCGTAGATAGCTTCTTGCAGAGTCGACACATCTTCCGGCGCACCGCTGGCCAAGCGCTGCTCCCAGGCATGGCGCAGGTACAGCAGCATGATGACGCCGAACTCAGCGGCAACGCCGCCCAGGGCGATGAATCCGATCATGCTGGCCACCGAAATCGCATGGCCCAGCCCCCAGATCAACCAGAAACCGCCCACCAATGCCAAGGGCAAGCTGAGCAGGATGATGGATACATCGCTGAGCCTGCGGAACACCATCCAGATGACCAGGAAGATGATCGCCAACGCCGCGGGCACCACCCACTGCAGGCGTGCCAATGCCCGTTGCAGGTACTCGTACTGCCCTGACCAGGCCACCCCATAGCCGGCAGGCAAGCTCACCTGGGACTGCACCGCGGCTTGCAGGTCCTGGACCACCGATCCCAGGTCGCGATCGGCCACATCCACGTAGATATAGCCCACCAACCGGCCGTTATCGCTCTTGAGCATCGGCGGGCCTGGGCTGACCGACAGCTCCGCCACCTGGCTCAAGGTCAGTTGCACACCGCCTGGCGCGATCAGCGGCAGATCCTGCAAGGCCTGCAACGAGTCACGCTGGCCACGGGGGTAGCGTAAGACGATGGGATAGCGCTCGCGCCCCTCGATCGTTTCCCCGATTGGATCACCGCCAACGACCGTGGCAATCAGTTGCTGGAGTTGGCCTTGCGTGAATCCATAACGTGCAGCGATCTCCGGGCGCACCTGTACATCGACATAGCGCCCGCCGGTGACGCGTTCGGCCAGTGCCGAACTCACGCCGGGCACAGTCTTGGCCACCTGCTCGATCTGCTGGCTCAGGCGTTCGATCTGCTCCACATCCGGTCCGGAGACCTTGATCCCAATCGGGCTTTTGATGCCGGTGGCCAACATATCGATGCGATTGCGAATGGGCGGTACCCATAGATTGGTCAGACCGGGAATCTTGACCGCGGCATCCAATTCCTGGCGTAGCTTCTGAGGGGTCATGCCCGGGCGCCATTGATCCCGCGGCTTGAAGGTCACGGTGGTCTCAAACATTTCGATAGGTGCCGGATCGGTCGCACTTTCGGCACGGCCCGCCTTGCCGAACACGTGCTCGACCTCCGGTACGGTTTTGATCATCCGTCCTGAGAGCTGAAGCAACTGGCGCGCCTTGTCAGCTGACAGGCCTGGCAGCGCTGTGGGCATGTACAACAGGCTGCCTTCTTCCAAGGGCGGCATGAACTCACTGCCCAGCCGGCTGAAGGGGATCAAGGTGAGCACCAGCAGCAGGCCGCTGAGCAGCAAGGTGACACCGGGATGTTTGAGGACCCACAGCAGGATGGGCCGGTAGCCGGCGATCAGGATGCGATTGATGGGGTTCTGCTGTTCCGGGCGGATGCGGCCGCGGATCAGGTAGCCCATCAGCACGGGGATCAAGGTCACCGACAACCCTGCTGCGGCGGCCATCGCGTAGGTCTTGGTGTAGGCCAGGGGCGAGAACAATCGCCCTTCCTGCGCCTGCAGGGCAAAAACCGGCACGAAGGATAGAGTGATGACCAGCAAGCTGGCGAACAGGGCCGGTCCGACCTCGGCCGCCGAGCGGGCCATCAACTGCCAGCGCTCCTCACCGTGGGGTTCCCGGCCGTGCGCTTCGCGCCAGTGCTCCAGGTGCTTGTGTGCATTTTCGATCATCACCACCGCTGCATCGACCATCGCACCAATGGCGATGGCGATGCCGCCTAACGACAGCAAGTTGGCGGAGATTCCCTGGGCGTGCATCACGATGAAGGCCGCCAGGATACCCAAGGGCAGGGTGATGACGGCCACCAACGCCGAGCGTAGGTGCCACAGGAACAGCAGGCATACCAGCGCTACGACCAGGAACTCCTCGCCAAGCTTATGGGTGAGGTTGCGCACTGCATCCTGGATCAGCTCGGAGCGGTCGTACACCGGGACCACTTCCACGCCCTCGGGCAAGCTGGATTGCAACGCCTGTAGTCGCGCTTTGACGTTCCGGATGGCCCCCAAGGCATCCTTGCCGGTGCGCAGGACGATCACGCCGCCGGCCACCTCACCTTGACCATCCAACTCTGCGATACCACGACGGAAGACCGGCCCCCGACTGATCGTGGCCACCTCGCCGAGCAAGACGGGGATGCCGTCGTTGCCGGTTACCGGCACCTGTTCGAACGCCTCCTGTGTGCGCAGGTAGCCTTCGCTACGCACCATCAGTTCGGCTTCGCCTTGTTCGATCACCGAGCCCCCGGTAGCGCCGTTGGCCGCATCCACCGCCTCGATGAGCTCAGCCACCGTGAGTCCACGGGCCGCCAACGCCTGCGGATCGGGCTGGATCTGCCAGGCGCGCACCGCACCGCCCACACTGGCTACCTCAGCCACGTCCGGCACGGTTTTTAGCTCATAACGAAGAAACCAGTCCTGCAACGCACGCAGCTGCCCCACATCACGTTGACCGGTCCGATCCACCAAGGCGTACTGGTAGATCCAGCCGAGTCCTGTCGCATCAGGACCCAGCGCCGGATTCACGTTCGGCGGAAGTCGATCGCGCACCTGGCTCAAGTACTCGAGCACTCGAGAGCGTGCCCAGTAAAGATCAGTGGCATCGTCAAACAGGATGTAGACGAACGAATCACCGAAGAAGGAGAAGCCGCGTACCGCCTTCACGCCCGGCACGGACAACATCGTGGTGGCCAACGGGTAGGTGACCTGATCTTCGATGATGCGCGGAGTTTGCCCCGCCCATTGCGTGCGGATGATGACTTGGGTATCGGACAGGTCCGGCAGCGCATCCAGCGGCGTGTTCTTTACCGACCAGATGCCGACCACCGCCAGCAGCGCGGCGGCAACCAGCACCAGCACGCGATTGGCGATGCAAGCATGGATCAGGCGCGCGATCATGGCGTGCCCTCCATCGCTTCGGGCATGACCTCGCTTGCCCGGCAATCGGCGGCTGCGGCGGGGCCAAACTTGGGTACCAACAGCATATCCATGAACGGTGACTTGCCCGGCTTGTCGAAATGCTTCTCCGGCACCATCGGGTCATACCAGTACTGCACCGGGCAGCGCGGCGGCGTGGAGGTAGAGATCTCTGGCGCGACAGGCGCAGGCTGTCTGGACGGTGACGGCACGACAGTGCGTGCGTCGTGCCCGGCGTCATGGCGCTCGTGTACACCTGATGCGCTGGCAGGGCTTGTCGGTTGTGCAGCGCCCAGGCGTTCCAACGCACCGGAGAGACTGGCTTCAGAGTCGAGCAGGAACTGACCGGAAACCACCACGCGTTCACCACCGGCCAAGCCTGCCACGATCTGCGTGCGCCCTTGCACGCTGCGTCCGACACTCACCCGCACTGGCCGGAAGCTCCCGTCCGGATCCTGCACGATGACCCGGCTGTCCCGCCCAGTGGCGATCAGCGCCTCCGTGGGAACGACTGGCAGGGCCTGCTCGGCATCGGGCTGCACCAGAACCTCGGCGAACATGCCCGGCACCAGCCGACGCTGCGGGTTGCGCAGCACAATTCGCGCCCGCTGCGTGCGACTAGCCATGTCGACCTGGGGAAGCAATGCCTGTATCCGTCCGGCAAAGCGCTCTGCCGGCCATGCACTGACCGTGGCCTGCACTGAGGACCCCGGTCGCAAGGTGCCCAGCGCTGCCTGGGGCACCGAGGCCTCCAGCCACAGCGTGTCCAGCCCATTGATCTTGAACAGTGGCGTACCGGGCATCACCGTCTGCCCCTCGCGTGCAAAGATCTCGGTCACGACACCATTGTGGTCTGCGCCAAGCACGACGCCACTTCTGACCGAGGCGCCAGAAGGAACGCCCAACGAACGCAACCGTTGGTGCGCGGCGCCCTGTAGCTCACGCGCGCTCGCGGACTGAGCTTGGCTCAGCGCATGGGCTTCGGCGATGGCGGCGTTCCATGCCGGGGCCTGCACCGTGGCCAGCGCTTGACCACGACGAACCTCGGTAAACGGCGCCTTTACCTGCACGTGGGTGATCAAGCCTTCCATGCGCGCACTGACCACGGTTTCCTGGGTCAGATCCCACGTCAGCGTGCCCGGCACGCGTACGGCACTTCCTAGTGACTCTACCGCCACTTCTTGAGTGCGTATGCCCACGTTCTGCTGCAGGCGCGGATCGATCTGCGTTCCGCCCCCCATGGCCTCATCTGCGTATTTGGGCAGCAACTCCATATCCATGAACGGAGATTTGCCCGGCTTGTCGAATCGCTGCTCCGGCGCCATGGGGTCGTACCAGTACAGCACCTTGCGTGCTTGATCTGCGCCGCTCTTGCCGGTGGGCGGGGTGGTATCAGAGGTTCGAGTCATCCAGGCATAGCCGCCGGCAAAGCCGAGCGCGAGCAACCCGAGGGCCACGGCGAGTTGTGTGAGACGCGTTTTGGTCGGGCTCATGGCGTGTTCTCCTCATGGGGCAGCAGATAGGCCAGTGCCGCCCAGGCACGGCCCTGTTCGCCCAGCAGGCGGGCGTTCTCCAGTTGCAGTTCGATCTCATCGCGCCGCGCTTCCAGCCACGGCTGCAGGTCGGCACCGGCGCCGTAGGCAGCCAACGCTGTGCGTGCACGATCGCGCGCCAAAGGCAGGCTCTGCGTGTTCTGACGCTCCAACTGGCCGGTTAACCCGCGCCATCGCGCCATCGCGCGGTGTACCGACTCGGCTTGGATGCGCCGGGCCTCATCGCGCTCTGCCGACACCGCCTCCAGCTCGGCCCGTCGCGCCGCGATGCCTCGTGCTTGGCGGTTCTTCTGGAACAGCGGCAGACCCACGCCCACTTCCACCATGAGCATGTTGCTGCGCGCCATGCCGTCGGGTGCGCGCTCGCGACGTCCGTAGGTGAGTTCCACACTCCAATCCGGGCGGGTTTCGGCCACGGCCGCATCCACCTGGGCCTGGGCTAAGCTCTGGCGTGCTTCCCAGCCCAGTAGTGGCGTGTGCTGGTCCAGTTTGGCCAGCAGTTGGGCGGGCTCCAATGGCAACTGCGAAAAATCCGGCGCCGTACCACTGGCCAAGATCGCCTCTGGTGCCACACCCAACCACCGCACCAGGCCGGCCTGCGCCGCAGCATGCTCCGCATGTACCTGGTCCAGGCGATTTTCCAACTGCAGTAGGGCGGCCTGAGCGGCAAGCACGTCACTAGCCCCGGCCGTGCCGCCTGCCAAGCGAGCACGCGCCGCACGCTCGGCGATGCGCGCCGGCTCGCGCAAACCTTCCAACGCATCTACGGCTTGCTGCGTACTCCACAGCTCGATCCAGGCCTGCGCGGTCGCTTGGACCACCATCTGCTGTTCGGCCATCGACAGTGAGCGCGCTTGCGCCAGCGTCGCTTGCGCCAGCGCTTGCTCGGCACGTCGTTTCGCACGCGCAGGAAACTCCTGCATCAGACCGACTTGCTGGGTAGTCATCTCATCGGCCCGCAGGCTGAAGGCATCGGGTCCGCTGACGGGCCAGTTCGCAAGCCCCACGATCAAACGTGGGTCGGGCAGCGCGCCAGCACGCGCGGCTTCTTCGGTACTGGCATCGATCTGGGATCGGCGCACCTGCAGGGTAGGGGCGTTAGCAAGCGCCCGTTGTAGGGCTTCTGTGTAGCTGATCGGGATTGCGGGCGGTGCTGCCACCACAGGACCACTGAGGGCCAGGGCAAACACGAATCCACACGCCATCCTGCGCCTTGCACGCAAGAAGAAAGACATCTCCATAAGACCTCCGGACAAACGACAACGAGCGCGCTGCAACGCATGCAGCACGAGCACGGGTCAATCCAGGAGGGGGCTTAAATCAGCAGGCTACAGAAGCGCTGCAGGGGAGGCGGATCGGACACGCACACCGGAACATCCCGATAGAACTGCGCGTGTACCGGTGGCAACAGAGCCTGCACCAGCGCGAAGGCGACCAGCGCCGGCTGGTAAGGCACTTGAGGGGCCTTCGCATCGGCCGTGGCGATGTGATCGCGCTGGCAATGCTGGTCGCACAACGCCGGAGCATCGGGATCCGGCGCGGACATCTCTTCGCAACCGACCATCAGGGTCGCTCGTCCGGCTTCCACCGATTCCAACGGACAGGCGTAGGCCACCAGTGCCAGCTGCTGCAACAGCAGCGCCCACAGTCCCAGCCATGCCAGTCGGGCACGAGGACGGGGGCGCCGCCATCGCCTCAGCAGCTTCACCATGACCGCTTCCGCACGCCCGAAGCAGCGCCTGCGGACGCTGGGCGGATCAGGGCAGGGGACGTGTGAGCTCTCATGATGGCCAGTCTAGCCCTCTTGGGGCCGACGGGCATTGATCAGGATCAAGCCCTTGCGTGGCCTCAGCGGTGGCATCCGCCGCAGCAGGAGGATGCAGCCGGGGTGGGTGGCGTATCGGCCTCAGAAGGGAGCACGGCGGCGATCACATAGCCTTGCCGCTGGATGGCCTCCACCGCCTGTTCTACGGCAAGCAGGCCCTCGATCTTGACCATGCCACTGCCCAGATCGACGTCCACCTGGGCCTGGGGCTCAACGGCCTGAATGGCTTGGGTGACCGTCCGGACACAATGACCACAGGTCATACCTTCAACAACGAGATTCATGGACAACCCTCCAAAAGCATCGGCGGTTTGCCGACGGTGTCACGATGGGCCTTCCCACGGTGGGAAGGTCAAACGACAGGCAAGTTCAGTGATGCCCCGTCCCGCGTTGTTGACCTTCCCATCATGGGAAGGCTCAGGCTACCTGCTCGTTCCTATTGGTCCTTACTCCATGGACATAACGCTCACTTCGCCGCCGCCGGCGCCTACGGACACGCATCGCTTTGGCGTCGCCGGCATGACATGCGCCTCATGTGTAGGCCGGGTAGAACGCAGCTTGCGGGCCGTTGCCGGCGTGAGCGATGCGTCGATCAATCTGGCAACAGAAGTGGCCGAAGTCACCGCGCCGGCAGCCGCGTTTCCTGCCTTGATCGCGGCGGTGAAGCAGGCTGGCTATGAGGTTGCCAGCAAGGAGTGGGATCTGATCATCCAAGGGATGACCTGCGCTTCATGTGTGGCACGGGTAGAGCGTGCGCTGCGCGCTGTGCCGGGCGTGATGGAGGTGTCGGTCAATCTGGCCACCGAGCGCGCGCGCATACGCGCCACGTCACTGGTGGAGGTCGCATCCCTGGTTGCCGCTGTCAGCGCAGCGGGTTACCGCGCGATCGAACCGCAGACTCCGGAAGGCAACACCGATACAGCATCGGCGCGCCAGACGCTCAGTGGTGACACCCTCAAACTGTTGATCGCTGCGGTCCTCTCCCTGCCGTTAGTCGTCCCGATGCTGGGATGGGTCGCAGGGCAGCATTGGATGCTACCTGGCTGGCTGCAATTCTTGCTCGCAACGCCGGTGCAGTTCTGGATTGGCGCGCGTTTCTATCGCGCTGGATGGCACGCCCTGCGCGCTGGCACGGGCAATATGGATTTACTGGTCGCTTTGGGGACCAGTGCCGGTTATGGGCTGAGTGTCTATCACTTGTTCAATGATGCCGGACACCACGGCGATGCCGCGCTGTACTTCGAGACCTCGGCGGTCATCATTACCTTGATCCTGCTGGGCAAGTGGTTAGAGGCCCGCGCCAAACAACAGACCACGCAAGCGATCCGGGCCTTGCAAGCACTGCGGCCAGCCACCGCACGCGTGTATCAGGACGGACAAGAGCGCGAGGTTGCCATTCACGAGGTTGCCGTCTCGGACATTGTCAGTGTGCGGCCAGGCGAGCGCATCCCCGTGGATGGCGTGATCTCGGAGGGCCGCACGCACGTCGATGAGTCCCTGATCACCGGGGAGTCCATGCCCGTGGCGCGCGGGGAGGGCGATCGCGTCACCGGTGGGGCTATCAATGGCGAAGGCCGCATCCTGGTACGCACACTGGCAATCGGCGCCGAGACCGCGTTGTCTCGGATCATTCGCCTCGTGGAGGATGCACAGGCCAAGAAGGCACCTATCCAGCGAACCGTGGATCGGGTGAGCGCGATCTTCGTGCCGGTGGTGATCGGCCTGGCTTTGCTCACGCTGCTCGGGTGGGGGTTGGGAACGGGTGATTGGAACCAGGCGATCCTGAGCGCGGTAGCGGTGCTGGTCATCGCATGCCCATGCGCGCTGGGATTGGCGACCCCGACCGCGATCATGGCCGGCACCGGCGTGGCCGCCCGAGCGGGCATTCTGGTCAAGGATGCCGAGGCGCTGGAAGTGGCACGTACCGTAAAGGTGGTGGCCTTCGACAAGACAGGCACGTTGACCCAAGGACGTCCTGTACTGACCGAGGAGATTGCCACCCGTGGCCACGCAGCCGATCTGTTGCCGTTGGCGGCGGCCCTGCAGCAAGGCAGCGAGCACCCCTTGGCCAGGGCCGTATTGAGCGTGATGGGCCAGCGCGCCATTCCGCTCGCACGCGATGTGCAGGCGGTGCCTGGCCGCGGCATCACCGGCACAGTGGATGGCAGGAACCTGTTGCTGGGCAGTACCCGCATGATGCTTGAGCATGGCGTGGAGCTCACAGCATTGCAGACCCGGGCCGAACTACTCAGCCAGACCGGCCACACGGTGTCATGGCTGGCAGAGCAGGGCACCGATCATCCGCAGTTGCTCGGCATACTGGCCTTTGAGGACCCGCCGCGTCTGGGTGCAGCGGCGGCTGTTCAACGGCTGCACACGCTGGGTTTGCGCACCGTCATGATTTCTGGCGACAATCCCGGCGCCGCCGCCTCGGTGGCAAAGGTGCTGGGCATCCAAGAGGTGCGCGCCAATGTATTGCCTGAGCAGAAAGCTGCGTTGGTCGCTGAATTGGCTCAGTCGGCACCGGTGGCCATGGTCGGCGATGGTGTCAACGATGCGCCAGCGTTGGCTGCTGCCAACCTGGGGGTGGCCATGGGAACCGGTACCGATGTGGCGATGCATGCCGCTGGGGTTACCCTAATGCGCGCTGAGCCGGGTCTGATCGCCGATGCCATCGACATTTCCCGCCGCACGACCCGCAAGATCCATCAGAACCTGTTCTGGGCCTTCGGTTACAACGTGGTCGGGATTCCTCTGGCGGCCCTGGGCTTGCTTGATCCGGTCATCGCCGGCGCAGCGATGGCCTTGTCCAGCGTGAGCGTGATTGCCAACACGCTGCTGTTGCGCCGTTGGCAGCCAACCAAGATCGATGTGGGAGAGGCATGATGGCAACCAGACGCAGCTCCAGGGCACTGCGACCCGAACTGGCCGACGCGCGCGAAGCCGGATTGCATAACATTGGCGAGGCCGCCGCGCTCAGCGAGGTCAGCGCCAAGATGATTCGCCACTATGAGGGGATCGATCTGATCCCTCCGGCCAGCCGCACCTTTGCTGGCTATCGCCTCTACACCGATGCCGATGTGCACAGGCTTCGGTTCATTCGTCGTGCCCGCAACCTGGGATTTTCCATCAAACAAATCCAATCGCTCCTAGGCTTGTGGAGCGATGACCGGCGAGCCAGCGCCCAGGTCAAGAAACTGGCCCAGGGCCACATCGACGATCTGCAGATCAAGATTACCGAGATGCAGGCCATGCAGCGAACGCTACGCGACCTAGCAAGTCGATGCCATGGCGACAACCGCCCGGAATGTCCGATTCTGGACGATTTGGCGAGTCCGACGAACGGGCATTGACGTTGCCACAGTGGGAAGCCTGACGCTGGCTATCCCTGCTGGTTGGAGCAGCAACGCATGCATCGACTACATATCCCGGCCATGGCTTGCAGCGCATGTGTGGCACCCATTCGACGTGCGCTGATGAGCGTAGACCCCTCGATGCGGGCGCAGTTCATGCCGGACCAACGCCGCATCAGTCTCGAAACCCGCCGTCCGCTTGAGCTGATAAAGCAAGCACTCAGCTCGATCGGCTATCCGGCCCATATTGTTCATTAATGGCGTCATCAAAGAATGCGTTGTGTCATTGCGCCATCTCGATCGCCACCTCTCACCAAACTCGCCGAATGAGCCTCATGCACGCCTACCGCATCATCCGTGGACAGGGTCCACAAAGCCTTCATAGAATCGAGGTTCCGCCCTCGTCCTTGGGTGAGAACCAGGTGCTACTGGCCGTCAAGGCCGCCTCGCTCAACTACCGCGACTTACTCGTTGCTCACGGTCAGATGGGGGCCGGCGAAGCCCGCATCCCATTGTCGGATGCCGCCGGACAAGTAGTAGCTGTCGGTTCGGCGATCACCGACTTCTCCATCGGTGATGCCGTACTCCCCATCTTCTTTCCGCGATGGACTGAGGGATTTCCCAGCGAGCAGGCGCTGTCCCTGTCGCTGGGTGGCAACATCGACGGTGTGCTGACGACACATCTGGTGGTCGATCAAAGCGCATTGGTGCACGCGCCACGCACTCTGTCATGGGAGCAAGCTTCTACGATCGCCTGCGCAGGGGTCACTGCCTGGCACGCGTTGTTTGAGTTGGGCGCGCTGCCCGACGGTGCACATGTGCTGATTCAGGGCACCGGCGGCGTGTCTACATGGGCGGTCCAGCTCGCGTTGGCAGCCGGCTTGCGCGTCACGGTGCTCTCTGGGAGGGAAGAGGGCATCGAGCACATGGTGGCATTGGGGGCACACGCTGCCATCAACTACAACACCGATCCCAACTGGGATGAAACGGTGCTCCGCACGACCGGCGGCGTAGATCTGGTGATGGACATCGGTGGAGCCGGCACGATTGCTCGCTCGCTGCGAAGTCTGCGCCCCGGCGGCCAAGTCGTGACCATCGGTGGCGTCGCTGGCGGATTTGCATTGAGCATCGATCCATTCTCACTCATCGGCGGAAAGTCGCTCACCGGGGTGGTAGTGGGTTCCAAGAAAATGACCAAAGCCCTCATCCGCTTCATCGACGAACACGCCATCGTGCCGGTTATCGACACCATCTTTCCTTTTGCTGAAGCTGCTGCCGCGTTTGCGCGCATGGAACATGGAAGGCCCATCGGCAAAGTGGTCATCGCCATCAACTAGCCTCTCGGCTTCACACGAGCACCTTCATGCCTCTGATCAACATCAAAGTCTCAGCATCTTCGTCTCCCGCGCTGACCGCAAAGATATCTACACAGGTGAGCGATCTGACCAGCCGGATTCTAGGAAAGAAGGCGGGCCTGATCGCGACGATCATCACGTACGTCCGGCCTGAAGATTGGCTGATCGGAGGAAAGACGCTGAGCGAGATTGGCGTCTCAAGCTTCTCGCTGGAGATCATCGTGACGGATGAGACCAACACCAAAGCGGAGAAGGCAGAGTATCTTGCCGAGGTATTCGCCTGCTTTGAGCGCCTGTTAGGCCCCGTGCACCCGACAAGCTATGTACATGTCCACGATGCGCGCGCCTCGGCCTATGGCTACGGTGGGCGTACGCAAGAAGCGCGGTTCCATCAGTCCTGACATTCCCGTTGCACGCATATCTCGCACGAAAGGGCGCTGTCCGGACAAGTTTTCAGGCACTCCCGTGCCTAGGAGCTTTCGCCGGGTACTGCAAAGATCTGTCTGATGTCCATGGGAGTCGTGCGGCCATCTTTTGCTACGAGCTCATGAAAAGCTTCTTGAACTTTGGAGAGTTGGGCCATCGGCAAAGTGATCTCGCCCGATCTGACCGGATCGCACCAGAACGCCGTGTTGGTCAACGCAACATGCTGGCGGCAAACCATTGGACGGTCCTCGTAGATCGAACATTGCTCCTGGATGAGAAAGGGGCAGGGCGAACCATGGAAGTCGGCGCTAGGAAGCGACTTCGGCAATCGAGAATGCGAGGAGCGCTTCTCAATAAGCTCGGCCTCAACGGGATAAAGGTGCACCGGGTAGTGGCAACATGCCGAGCAGCCCGCACTGCATGCGACATATGGAGCCATCGCCGCGGACAGGATCTCCATTTCCTTGTGCAAGGCGCGCAGCTTTTTTATCGGGCTTCCAGGCAAGGCGGCCAGCCGACTGGCCAAGCTGGCTTCTCTGTCTTGGGTTTCCATCGGAATGCCAGTAAGCATTCGATCGAAATTCGCCTGGGCATTCTTCTTGGCCTGAGCAGGATCGCGCTCTGAGTCATCCGTTTGCAGCGTCATCGGTGCTCCTCAAGCGTGCCGGGTTCATCCTCAAAACCTACCAAGCCTGCGCCCATCATGCTCGCGGAACTGAAGGCTATCAGGGTTGGAGCGTCCGGCGCGGGCTAGCCGCAACGTGAGCAAGACACCGATCGAGGGCGGAGCCATTCAGACACCAGACTCACCAAAACGGCCACGCTGCGGTTTTACATAAGCGACGTTATGCGAAGTAAGTTATTGATTATACCGGATTAATTTGGAAATCGCAAGGTCTGTAGTTGCACCGTGCGCTAGCCGGCCACAGACGCGATAAGCTAAGCATTCCTTAGTTCCAGCCATTCTTGATGTCATGACGACGCCATCTGAGCGCACCCGCAATGTGTTGCAGGCGGGCGCGTTCCTCCGGCAGCTAGCGGCCAGCCAAGCCGTGCCCAAAGAGGTGCGGCAAGAGGCATATCGACTGCTGCGGCACTATCCAACCGTCAGCGACATCGAGGCGATTGCTGAGCACGAAGAGCGGCTGCGAGCGCTGACCCAGTCGGCCTTCGTACGACCCTACCTGAGCAGCGAGATCGAGGCGGATTGGTTCTCCGGATACCCGCTTGGCCCTCATCGCATCTGACTATGAAGCAACCGAGCAGGCCGCGTGCAAGAGGGACTACGTCCGCAGAGGCAGCGCTGGAGGCTTCCTTTGAACGGGCCCGCGACAGCGCAGCCGAGGAACGCGCATTCTTCAAGCGACTGATGGATGCGATCGTGTACGTGCATGCGCCCGTCTCGGATGACGCGCGGACACTGCGGCTGGTCCAGTTCCGCCATCCTGACGGTTTCGATGCGATCCCCTTCTTTACCTCGCTCGACAAGGCGCAGGCGGCCAGTTCGGCTGCTGTCAGAATTCTGGGAGTTCCAGGCCGTGAGCTGCTAACCGGTACTCGCGGCGCTACGTTGATGCTCAATCCCAACGACGACGGCGTTGTCCTCTACCCGGAAGAGGTTGCGGCATTGTTGGATACGGGCTTTCTGGCCAGGGTGGAACGGCTGGAGCCGGCGGAGTTCGCGGTGAGACCTGCCCAAGCCGCACCGGCTTGGCTCGCTCCGGCCATCAGCGGCAGCCTTGAACACGCCGACTTCGTCTCGTCGGCGTATCTCCTGGAAACTCACTCGTCGGGGGGCGTCGAACAGCCTCCCGGTCTGTTGATCTGGCTGGTGGTCGACCTGGCTTTCGCCGAGCGGGCGGCTCGTCTGGTGACCACCGCCATACAGCCCTTATGCTCAGATTTGGACGTCATCATCGACTTGGCGGTCCACGACGTATCGCAGCCTTTGCCGGCGGGCCTGGATGATCCCCAGATCGTGCCCATGTTCACGAGAATCAAGCCAACTTGAGCGCAGCTCATCGGCCTATGAGCCCTGAAGACAAACTGCTAGCACTCCTTCCGGAATTGACCGAGGAAGAGAAGGATCGGCGGACCCGCGAAGGTATCGCCGACGTCGACGCTGGACGTACGATCCCGCACGAGGAACTACTGCAATGGATCAGGCGATGGTCGGAGCCTTCTTGAGGGTTTCCGTTGGGTCAGGAGCGTGGAAACTCTTGAATCCAATATTCAAGAAGGGCACGCGTGCCTAAGCAGCACTTCAGAAATGCCTGGGTCACGCGGCTTCTGGTTCGATCAAGCCTAAGTCTGTAATCCACGCACTGCCTGACGTCGAGGGGTGTTTCCTCGTTGAATCATGGTGTTAGAGCCGATTCGGCTGTTTTTCTCACGAATCCCTGCCGACCCTCAGTTTGAGCTGCTGGATGTGGATGCGCTGCAGGATCCGGCCAGCGGGCGCCTGCTCCACCTGTACTCGCTGGTTGCGCGGTGCATGAGCTGCGACACGGTGTTCAAGGCGGAGGAAGGGCAGGGGTTGGTCAGCCACACCGCCGCGCGGGTGGTGCGATGCCCAACGGGCTGTGGCCAGCAGGCGTTCAAGCCGGCGTTGCTGCGTGCCTGGCAGCCGGAACGCGTCGCACAGGCCTGAGAGCACTGATACTGGCTCACAGCACCCCGGGATTGGCGCGCCACACCGCGAAGTTCAGCGCCGAGGCGAACGATATCCAGGCCAGATAAGGCAGCAGCATCACCGCCGCACCGCGATGGAGGCGTGCGAATGCAACGATCGTTGCGCACACCAGCGCGATCAATACAAGGATGTCGAGAAAGGCCAGCGCGCCCAGTTTCCAGCCGAAGAACAGCCAGCTCCAGAGCGCATTGACGGCCAGCTGCACCAGATAGAGCACCAAGGCCGGTTGCGCGTTGCGCCAGCCGCGTTCGCGCCACACCAGCCACGCCGCAATGGCCATCATGGCGTAGAGCAGGCTCCATACCGGGCCAAACACGCTGGCAGGCGGTGCCCAGGCGGGCAGGCTGAGGGTGGTGTAGAAGCTGGCGGCGGAGGCCGATGCCCATGCGCCGACTGCGGCCGCCGCAAAGGTGACCACGCCCCATCCCAGAAGACCCAGAGCCTGTGAACGCCGCTTCATTCCGTACCGCTCCATCCTGCGTTTACCTCTCATACGAACGGAAGCGGCAAATGGATGCAGCCCGGGGCGATCAGTCTGAAGAACCTGCGGCGCTTCCACCTTCGGCAGCCGGCAACAGCGAAGGGCGCTGATCGAACCATTCACGCGCCTTGGCCAGATGCCACTGGCGCTGTTCGCCATCAAGCTCGATGCCCGCGCCCAGCAGCCCCCAGCGGAGGTAGAGATCGCCACGCTTGCGCCGCTCCAGCAGATCCAGCCGCGCACGTACCGACAGGCGATCATTCTCGGCCTGAAGTCCGTCGATCACCAGATGCCCCGGGCGCCAGCGCAACGTGGCCTGTGCATCGACCTGGCCGGAATCCAGCAGGGACAGCGTCCAGCGCGGGTAGTCGGCGCGCTTGGCGAACACGGCCAGCAAGGGGCGAGCATCGCTCAGGGTCAGATCGGTGGTGGCGTCCACCTGGAACGGGGACTGCGCGTCGATGCGGCCCCGCTTGAACACAGCACGGCCTTTCCACGCGCTGCTGGAATCGGTGCCCGCCACCTGCACATTGCGCAGTTCCACGGTGGTGCCGGACAGATCGAAGTGGCGCTGGTTGAAGTCCCCGCGGCGAAGCGTCGCGTTCACGTCGACATCGCCGCCCATGTCCAGGCCCGCCACCTTGGCGCTGGCATTGCGACCCAGCAACCGCGCGGTGCCATGGCCGACGCGGCCATCGGTGTCGAGCGTGGCGTCGCCGCTGAGGCTGCCGGTGCCACGCAGCAGGCGCACCTGTTGGGAACCAAGGTAGCGGTTGTAGGCGGCCAGGTCCGGGATGGTCGCTTGGCTGAAGCGCAGCCGCGCACGAACGCCCTTGCGCAGTTCCTGCAGGCGGCCATCGCCGGTGAGGTCCACGGCCAGGTCGCGACCGTCGAACAGGCGTACATCCTTCGCATCGCTTGGGCGAGCGGTGAAGCGGGGCAGCCGGATCGCCAACTGTGCCTGAGTGGGGCTGCCGGCCTTCAGCTCGCCATGCGCACTGGCCGTGCCGGCCAGCCGCACGCCAGCTACCTCGGCCACGGCGGCAGCCGAAGGGATGTCCACGGTACTGCCTTCGATCAGTTCGCCATTGCGCAGGCGCAGATCTGCTTTCAGGGTGCCGCCGCCATCCAGCTGCAGCCACGGCTTGCGCACGAACAGGGCAGGGATCCAGTTGAGCGAGGTGAAGGTCCATTCGCCGCGCACGGTGCCGGAGCTGCGTTCCAGCAGCTGGGCAGGGTGCTGGAAGGGAATCTCGCGCCCGGTGATGTGCAGGTCGGCATCGATGCCGGCGGCCGAATCCGGGCGTGGCGGCAGGCGGGCCTGCAGGCGCAGGTCGTTGGCCACATTGAGCTGCAGGGCCAGCACACCGCGATTGGGCGCGCCATCGCCGAGGAAGAGCGGCACCTGCCAGAGCGCGCGGTCACCGGGTTGCAGTTGGCCGTCGATCAGGTGGACCGCTAGTTGCAGGCGTCCGGGCACGGGCGCGCTGGATATCTTTGGCGTTGTGGCATCCGTATCCATGCGCAGGCCCTGGCTGCGCGCATCCACCTCAAGTTGCGCATGCAACAGCTTCAACTTGGCCAGGCCGGGCGCCTGGTCGCGATAGTGCCGCGGATAGCTGAAGCGCGCGGTCAGATCCATGTCGCCCAGCAGCTGCACGCCGTCATAGCTGGTGTCTGCCTTGCTGAACGAGACCTCGGAATCGAACAGTTCCGATGGGCCGCCGCGCAGCTGCTTGAGGAACCCGACCGTGCCCTGGCCCTTGCCGATGATCAGCAGCCTGCCCAGCCGGGCGCTGCGGATGCTGTCGCTGTGGATGGCGTCGAAACGCAGGGTCCAACCCTGGTCGCTGCGCGGGGGCGACGGAATAGCGTCCTCGACGCGGCTGATTTCGGCCGACACGCCTGTGGCCTGCAATCGGGGAACCCGCACTTCGCGACGGAACAGGGGCAGCACGGCCAGCCGGGCGCTGGCGCGTTCGGCGTGCAGTACGTAGACGGTGTGGTTGACATGGCCGCGCATATGCACGTTCCAGGCAATGACGTGGCCGGGCAGCAGCGTGATGGCCGGGCCGGTGGTCATCACGAACTTGTGCGGCTTGCGGTTGGTGACCTGGTCGAACAGCGGGGTGTTGAGGAAGATGTTGCCGGCGAGCAGGTAGAGAATGTACACGCCCAGCAGGATGTAGCCAGCGACGCGCCATCGGCGGAGCCGGTGTGGGATGCGCGCGGAAGTAGGGGGCATGTACTGCTCTAAGGGCCGGAATTCACTCAACTATTGCCGAACCGATGGCGGTGGCGCGTGAAGCGGGTACGGGGCGCTTGCTGGATTCTGCTAGTGTCCGCCTGCCCACTACGCCGATCCGCGAGGAATCGCATGGAAATCCGAGCTGCCACCGCCGGTGACTTCGACGCCATGTGGGCGATTTTCAAGGCGGCCATTGCGATGGAGGATTCGCTTCCGTT
This sequence comes from Stenotrophomonas sp. GD04054, assembly GCF_029836955.1. Classification (NCBI taxonomy): domain Bacteria; kingdom Pseudomonadati; phylum Pseudomonadota; class Gammaproteobacteria; order Lysobacterales; family Lysobacteraceae; genus Stenotrophomonas; species Stenotrophomonas sp. GD04054. Next base: position 148,881 of record NZ_JAOECR010000001.1, read on the forward strand.
CGCCGTCACCTTCGAGGCCGGCACCTTCCGGAGCCATTGGTTCGGAGTGCAGGCGGCCTTTGTGGCCGTTCTGGAAGGGCGCGTGGTCGGAATGTACAAGATGGGCGCCAACTACCCGGACCTGGGGGCGCATGTGGCCAGCGCCACCTACGTGGTCGATCCACTGACGCAGGGGCGTGGCATCGGGCGGGCGCTGGTGACGCACAGCCTCGATCGCGCGAGGTCGGAGGGGTTCCTGGCCATGCAGTTCAATTACGTGGTCAGCACCAATGCACCAGCGGTTGAGCTGTACCGGAAGCTGGGCTTCGCTGTGGTCGGGACGCTACCGGCGGCGTTTCGGCATCGAGCGCTGGGGTTGGTTGATGTGTATGTGATGCACCGGTTTCTATAGGGCGACGTGGGGTAGGGGGCTTACAGTAAGGGGCCGTCGCTGGTTCCGCGCACGAAGGCGGCGGCCAATCGCAGTGCGTCGTCGCTGCCACGATCGCCACGCAGGGCGTTCGCCAGTCGGCCGGGCGTGACTCCTGTCCAGCGGACAAGGTCGCGCGTGGCATGGGCCTGGTCGCTGTAGCCATGGCGTGCGGCTGCAGCGGCAATGCTCGTGGCTTCCTCATCAAGTGTATGCAGAATTGCCTGCAGACGGCACACACGGGCGTACTCCTTCGGAGTCATGCCCACCGCAGCCAGAAAGCGGGATTGCAGGCCGCGCAGGGACATGCCAAGCCGCCGCGCCAGTTCGGCGATGCGCAGGTCACCCTCCATCGCATCCAGATCTGCTACGGCCTGTTCAACACGCTCGTCCAGGATGAAGCTGGCGCAACGATCCCGCAGGGCCTGCCAGAGAGGCTCGGGCGTGTTGATGACCGCACTGGCGCGTGCGGCGGCACTGAAGGTATCGGCAAAGGAGGCATCCAGCGTGTACAGGTCCGGGGCCTGGTCACGAAGGCCGGGTAAGCGGGCACCGGCGATCAAGGCGCTCGCGGCCGGCTGCAGGCGCACACCGATGCAGAACACCGCACCAGCGGCTTGCAGCCGGATAGGCCCGCACTGCTGTGCAGCGAAACAGAACGGTAGATCGGAACGGATACGGCCATCTGCGCCATGCAGCTGCAGCGGCACGCCCAGTTCGGCCAGCAGCTCGCACCGGCCATCGGGATAGATGACCTGCACGTCATTCCCGGGTGCATCGTCGCGCAGCCACCAGATGCACTGTATGTGACGGCTCAGGTCGTCGGGGGCAGGGTGCTCGCAGTAGTCCATGCGGCATCGGACGCCATCCTGCGCGTTTTTACAAGCGCCCGAGGTGCCACGTCGATAGCCTGCAGCCAATCCATCCAGGAGGTCAGGACATGGTGAAGTCGAAGGTGGCGGTGTTGGGCGCAGGCCTTGCGTTTGGAAGTGGCGCGGCTATGGCCGCACCGGCCGAGTTTGACTGGCTGGCCGGGCATTGGTGTGGCGGTACCGAGGAGCGCAGGCTTGATGAGGTCTGGCTGCCCGAGGCCGGCGGCGCTTTGCTTGGGATGTCGCGCACGCTGAGCCACGGCGACATGGAGTCATTCGAGTACATGCGCCTGGTGCCTGCAGGCAAAGCGGCTGGCCTGCATGTGCAGCCCAATGGCGTGGCATCAACCACGTTTGTCATTGCTGACCATGGTGCGAACTGGGTCGTGTTCGAGAACCCGCAGAATGACTTCCCGAAGCGAATCGAGTACCGGCGTGATGGCACTGCGCTGAAGGCGAGCATCACCGGTCCGGGAGATGATGGCAAGATCCTGCGGATTCCGTTTGACTATCGACGCTGTGGGGATTGAGTGGGAACGCTGGCCAAGAGCGAGGTCAGGAATCTGAGGACTGGGAAGGCTCAGGCTTCTTGGGCAGCGATCCTGTTCATAACATAATATACATTATGCGAAATGTTGTATCGGTCGGCGGTCGGCTTTGTCGGCTCCGCATGGCAATGGCTGCGGCTCTGGCTTGGCTCTTGCCTCCCTGCAGGCTCCCCCGACAAGGAAGAGCTTGCAGCATGATCGAAATCGATCCGCATGACCGAACTGACCTAACCGGCCCTTGGGCCGGTTTCGGCTTCCAAGCTGGACACATGTTCACTCCCAAAGGTCACCAGCTGGAACCCTGCGATATGGCCTGGTGGTCCCTGATCTGCAACATTGCGCGGGAATGGCGACTGATGATGGCCGAGGCTCGCGCAGACTTGGCTGCGCGATCGGCTCCGGCCCCCACGGGATCCGCCACGGCGAAATCCGGCGTGATCTACCTTGCCGAAGTCCTCAGAATTCGCCGAGAACGGCGGTTGGGCGTCGGTGATCCTGGCTCCGGCGCCGAAACCTGCAATGTGGTCTACATGAGCCGTGGGCCGAGGTCCCGCCAGCGCGTGTGAGGCGCTTCCGTAGGGGCGCTGCCCCTACACCCCGGGGATCTTTCCGTGCTCGAACACCCACCACACCATCCGTGAAATGTAACCGCCGCCAAATAGCAGGACGGATATCTGCAGGAAAACGAGCCGCTTCTGCAGATTGCTCATGAGTGCAATGGAGAGAGCGCCTTCATATCTGTCCATGGCAAGCGTATGCCGCGCGATCCACCTCTCGCCGAATGGCGCGGCCTTAAGAACCAGCCGTTGAACGTCAATTGGTAAGGGGGAAATGTCGTAGGAAGCCGAACCGCCAAGGCGGTCCGTTTCCTTGGCTCCCATCTCATACGCAGCCTTCGCAGCCTGGACGCCAGTACCTGCTCCCTTAGCGGCGAACCCGATCACCATCGTGACAACACACGTGAAAAGCCATGCGGCAAGGACGTTTGCGCCAAGGGCGGCTGCTATTGAGGAGCCGGTGGAGATGGCGGCAATAAACGCAGCTCCGGCTGCGGCGGTCACATACGAGCTTAACGCCCCCACTGAATCTGACGTCGAGAAAGCCACCGTGCGAATCATCAAGCTCGCATGGAACTTGGCTTCGTTCAGATTGCTGGTCGAGAAATCTTCCGCCACCTGGGCCCTCCTGTCACTGTGAGTCCAAAGAATCACGGCTTTGGTTACTTGCATGCACGCCAAACCATGTCGTCCATGCGTCGCCCAACGTCAAATGGGCGATTGGTGCCATAGGCCCGGAAAACGCGCTCACGCTCGGCACGTGCTGCCTCGCACGCGTTGGCGTCCTTGTACTGCGAAACGTGATGTAGCTGGCCGCCACCACCGCCATTTCTGTAGACCGGAGCCGGGCGCGGTGCCGGTTGAGGCGTGACAGCGGCAGAATTCTGCTGCCTGATCATATCCAGGCGACGCTCATTGGCTGCGGATTCGGCAGAGCGCGGGGCAACCTCAACATTCCACGTTTTCGCCGCCTCACCATTGGCGCATGGCATCGACTGGTACTCAACGCGGCCCTTGGTGACGCACTTGTAAATCTGCTGAGCGCCTACTGGCGCAGCCATCACGCACAGCACCGCTGCTGCCGCAATCCTTGTGACCATGACTTCCCCCTGTAGCTGGGCCGAAGCTTACCTCCTTAGCCTTCAGGTTGGCGAGTACGGGCGGGGTCACAGCCTTGTGGGGATCGCTGGCGTGGTCATGTGGCTGCTGCTTTGGAATGAGGGCGTTTCCGGGAAGCTGCCGAGCGCCCTATCCCCACGCGCGATGGCGTTCCCATTGATGACCGCCCCACTCTGCTCGATCCGTTCTGGCTGCGCCGTTGGCTCTGCTTGGCAATGGCTGCGGCTCTGGCTCGGCTCTTGCCTGCCTGTAAGTTCCCCCGACAATTACGAGCCTGTTCCGTCCAGGTGTGCTTTGCCGGCCCCAAGCGGAAGCTCTCCCAAGTTGCCTGGTCTCGCTCTTACTCAAGGCCTTTCTCCGTCGGCGCGAACATCCCGCTCCGCCTTGAGAGATAAGGCATGTTTGAGTTGGTGGTGGAAGTTGTAGCTTTGATATGTCAGGTTTCTTAGAAAACCGAGTCGCTCGAAGAATTCGGCCGGCCCTTGGATCCCATCGAGCAGCCCAAAAAGCTGCGGGGCACTCAGGAACCAGTTGCCGAATGCGAAGGGGTCCTCCCCCTGAAAGCCAAGCTCTTCCCAAATCTGCAGGTGTCCGGTGAGCTTTGGCAACACCTTCTCGTTCAACTTTTTAAACTGACCCTTGAAGGTGTTCTGGATTGCAGGGTCGATCGCTCCGTAGCGAGCATTCAACATCGGCCACATCAGCTTTGAGATCGCAGTATGATCCTGGAAAAAACCAAAGTCGTACAGGGACAAAGCGATGCGATCGACGGTCTGGCCTCTCCAGGTCAAGGTGTGATTCACCTTCCGTGTTTCCTTATCGTAAAGCTCAAGCTCGCCGTGCTTTCGTAACTGCATCTCATGCCCAAAAGACTGCTCCACCGCCGCAACCACGCTGCCGGCGAGCGAGAGCAGTACGTCGACATCATTGCCGTTGGCGGCGTTTCGAGTGAGGGCCTTGGCCTTGGACTCAATGAATGCCAGGTTGCCAGCCTCGTCGATAACGATGTCGCACTCGCCATGGACCTTTGGCGTGTCGTAGTCGCCGGTATGAATCGCAATACCGTGCTGTGCGAACTCAAGTCGAATGAGCGCCTCGGCCCCTGCGCCAATCACCTTGCCCTGGAACGTGTCGGCACCTTCGTACCCGCGCACGGCACTGAGCACTGCCTCCACCATGCCCGGCCCGGCCACGGATCGATCTATGACGATAGCGCGCTTGCCATCCAGCCGGATCAATGGGCGCAGGTACAGGCTGTTGCCTGGGCCAGTTAGCGGATCTGCGCCGCGCACGGTCTGGTCGGTGGGACGGAAGAACTGCGAGTTTGGGCCCGTGGAAGGGTGCGAGAGCACGTCAAACAGGATGTGCTTGGCTAGCACAGGCGCCACGCCCGGAACGGTCTTGGCGATGTGCCGAAGGTCAAGAGAGACCGGACCGCGGCAATCTCCTATGGCCCGGTATAGCTGCTCGATGACGGAGAATACGTCATTTTTCGTCCAACCAGGACCGTAAGTTCTGTCAGCGGGAATCTCGGCCAGCAACGGCCGAAGCATGCGCAGCACATCGCTCGAGCGTAGTTGCGGAAAGGTGTAAATTGAGTCGTAGAGCGCTCGCCTCGTCAACGTCGCAACGAGCTTGTCGGTCGGGATCTGCGCAAAGATCGGCGGTGTGTAGTCCTGGACGTCATGAAGGGCGGCAAAATCCGTTGCTAGGCCGATAAGCTCTTCCCAAGCCTCGTTGCCAGGTCTGCGACTGTTGCGGCGGCAGACGTGCTTGGCGCTCAAGGCGATGAGGTAACCCCAAGGGAAGTCTGGTTCACGCGGACGCCCAACCCTCGTATCCCTGACGATCATGTACCGCTCCGAGTCGGCGTCATACGTTGCAATGGCCTTTCGGAACAACTCTCGGAGCAAGCTTAGTCCACCTAGATCGCCGATCAATTCCTCCAAGCGCGCGATCAACCGATCGTTAGTTTGCTGCGAAAGACGAAGTTGCGTGCGCTCGTGCTCCACCGGGAAACCGCGGTCAGCTAGGCGGCGCGCGGCGCGCGCAACCGCAAACTCGCGCGGGTAGCGCATGTCCAAGTTGTCAGCGTACCACTGGGTCAATAACGACTGCACGCGCGCGGCCTGGATCAAGGCTGTCCAGTCGATCGGCGCCGCGGTCTTGCGAGTATCGGGCGGCGCGGAGATCGAGCTAGCCGCCCCCAAAGTTTTCAATACCGGCTCGAGCGGTTGATCAAATAGCGCGTGCGCATATACGACTTCGGTTGTGAGGTCGCGGAGATGCTCTCGCACCCCGTACTGGTCGGGAGCGCTCAAGGCGCCCAAGCGCTTGTGGATAAGGTCCGACCACTGCGAAAGGCCTTTGCCGTGCGTCGCGATGCCGATGGCCTCCACGGCGGCACCCACGTCTTGTGACGGGTATAGTGCATCGAAGTCCTCGATGATGCGTTGGACCTCGCACAGCATGGGCTTACCTTGGGCGTTTGACGCTATCGTTTCAGACATTACTCGGTTAGCTCAGTCTTAATTAAGACAAACGGTACCGCATCCGGAGATCGTCATTCCACTGGTTCGCACGGGGAGCTAACTAACTAGTTCACTGAAGCGGGGAGTCGTCACTGGAGTGCATCCAAGGGAGCGCTCGGCCACCGCATACGGCAATCTAGGGCAAAAACGCCAAGCGCGAACGGGTACTCAATGTCTCGGTCGATCCAGAGCCATACCCCTGGTAGATCTTCCTAATCGCTACTGGGCTGACTTTGCAGGCGCTAAAGAACCACGCGCAATCTCCAATCTGCTGACATCGTCCGCACGCACAAGTAATGCATGCTTCTGCCCTGAGTCCCAAAACACATAAATATCACCAAAGCGACCCGCCAGTATCAGGCCGCCTTGCACCTTTCCGTCAACAGTCACAGCCACCGTGTGCTCGCTGCTATCGGCAGCGATCTTCTTGGTGCGCTCAGAACCAAGCCAGTTCGAAGAAAACGATACATAGACAAGCATCGCTAGGACATAGACCAGCCATGGTGAGTCCTTGAAGAAGGCCGGCAACACCGCCGACACGCGCACGATCACTGCGCAGATGGCCATCAAAGCTGTGCCTATCAGAAGCGGCCAGCCCTTCGCCCATCACATCAACGCGGCCGTGCCCACAAGGAAGATCGTCAAGACCAGCCATATCAACGGACTGGCCTTGGGCGTGTGCGTTGTCAGTTTGCCCTCAACCCAGCCGCCAAGCAGCAGGGCCACGAGCATGAAGAACAACACCAAACCGATGCCCGCTAAACCTGCCAGCGCAAGCTCACTCACTGCCACAAACTGAAAGGGATCCAGGCCGAAGTGGTCCCAATACGCCTTCAGATAAAAGCCCCCTTGAACCAAGCCAAACGTGACCAGCGCCGATCCCAACCAGCGACATTGGCCATCGCTAGTGCTTTTTGCGTACGTTCCATGTATTGCCCTCCATCAATGCAGCACCCTCACATAGTGACATGCAGCGCCCTACCTCGCAGAATCCAACCCTATTAACGTGACGCGTCACGCTCGATCGCCCCACCCCATTGGCACCCCACCCCTCCCCCACTATAGTTCCAGCCCCCACAAGGACGAGGCGGCGCACATGCCCTATATCGGAATCGGACTCCACGTACTGGCGGCCATCTACTTCGCGGTGCATGCCATCCGCTCGGGCCAGAGCCTCTATTGGCTCATCCTGCTCTTCTCGTTCCCGCTGCTCGGCAGCGTCGTCTACTTCCTGGCGATCTACTTCCCGGAAGTCCGCCACTCGCGCGGCGCCCGGCAGGCCATCCGCTCCGCCAAGCAGCTCATGGACCCGGGCCAGGACCTGCGTAACGCTCGCGCCGAGCTGGCGCGCACGCCCACCGTGCAGAATCGGGTTCGTCTTGGCATGACGCTACTGGATGCAGGCCAGGCCGAGGAAGCCAGAACCCTGCTCGAGCAGGCGGCCAGCTCGCCGCTGGGTGACGATCCCTACATCCTGACCGGCCTCGCCCGAGCCCGCCTTGAGTCCGGGCACGCCGCGCTGGCGGTGGAGACGCTGGACGGCCTGTTCGCCCGCCATCCGGATGTGCGCCGCAAGCCGGAACAGACCCTGCTTTACGCGCAGGCACTGGCAGTTACCCAGGCGCCCGGCACCCGCGCCGCATTCGAGCGCGCCGTGGAATGCGGAAACGATGCGGCCGCTCGCTGCCTCTACGCCGAATGGCTGATAGCGCAGCCGCAACCCGACGATCGCGAGCAGGCCCGCAGCCTGTTCGCAAGCATCATCGACGATGCCCAGCACTGGTCGCGGCATGCGCGCAGCCACAATGCGGCCTGGCTGGAGCGGACTAAGGCCGCGATGAAGGGCTACTGACGCCTGTCGGGCTTTGGCAATCCTGTCGCATCCGCCTCGCTCACGGCTCCGCCGGGCGGATACCGACAGTTCGCAGGCCTGCACCACCGACATCGCCGATAGCATTGCAGCGCAAGGCTCCAGTCTCATTGCGCGGTATGCAACGATTCTGAAAATGTTGAAAGTGGTGTCGGCATCGGCCTTACTGCATTGGCATCACGCATAGGTCCGCGTATTCCTTGCCGTGCCACCGTGCATCGGTGGCCGGGATTCGAAACCCCGGTTCTACGCTGAAGTAAACGCTTGCCAGCCGGCATCACCCATCAGGTGGTGCCGGCTGGCAATCCGTCGGCCGGCTATGGCGGGCGGTGCGCGGAGGCCTTGTGCCTGCCGGTTTTAGCGTAGACCGGGTTTCGAACCTCGCACCGCCCGCCACCTTTATCGGTGGCGGCTTCTGCATGCATGCAAGGAGCCCAGCCATGACCCAGCCCCACTCCCCTGCCCCGCACGCGATCCACGACGCGCCTGCCAACGGTCCTGCGCTGGATCCGAACACGCTCATCGCCCTGCTGCACAGCATCGGCTCCGGCGCCGCGTCCGATGGCCAGCCCTGGCCTGAGCGCCATCAGATGCCTGGGCGGCGCATTGCTCTGGCAGACACCGATTGCTCCTTGGCCGGCCTTCGTGTGGTGCTGGAAATCCTGTTGGCTGCACAGCGTGCCCGCGAGAACGGCGAGTTGGAGCAATACGTCGGCCCGCGCGTCATGGAAGGGCTGATCATGGCCGGGTTGGGGCTTACCGCGCACGCCAGTACGCGGGTGCGACCGGAGACCTGAGAGGTGGGCTGGCGCTGGGCGGCCACCGCGCTATGCCTCGTAGCGGCCGTGGCGGCGCCCGTCCTTTGGCTATCGCCGGCCGTGCCCGAGCGGCTGGCATTCCAGAGCATCGCGGATGATCGCATTTCGCAGCTGCGCCGGCAGGCGATGGCGTTCGTGGAGGCCCGGCAAAGGCAGGGCTTGCAGTTTGTCGAGACGCAGCGGGGTGCGTCGTTGCAGATTCACTGCAAAGGCGTTCCGGTGCTGTGGCTGGAGCGGCGGCCGCCGCATCTGACGATGCGGGTATCGCTGGATGCGGTGCAGCGGGCGCCCGACGTTCTGGCGTTGCGGGCATTGCTGCAGCGGCAGTTGGAGCCCTTGGACTACATGGAACAGGTGCTGGTTGGCGTGCCGGAACCTGTTCTGATGGATCGGGTGTTGTTGGCGATGGCGGGTGATGTGGCTGAGGGTGCGCGATGTGAGGGGTTGGTCGTAGTCGATCAAGCTCGACTCTACGGGGCGGTGGGCGGCGTGGGCTCGGGTTCGTGGGTGGAGCCCTCCAGCAGGGCGACGTAGGTGTCCAGGCGCGTGCGCAACCCGGTCAACAGCCATCCTGTGATGTAGAGCAGTACGAGCGCATAGATGAGGAATGCGCCCAGCTGGCCGACGTCAAAGGCGCTGCTCCAGTCGCCCCATTTCCACTGCCGGAACTGCAGGTAGAGAGCGATCAGCAGCGGAAATGGACCGAGGCGTTGCAGGCCGCCGTAGATCAGCCCCATGCGCTCGATCATGCTTGTGCGCAGGTGGGTGACGTACTTGAGGCGGCGCTCACGCTGGACCCTGGGGAATCCTCGAAGCTCGGCGATCACCGCTTGCCACTGGGCAAACTCGCCGTCCATTTCCTGCGCGTGCGACAGCCGTGGCTGCACGAACTGGCGGATTCCGCGGCGGGCCGCGAGAAATCCGCCGATGACAAAGCCTCCGATCTCCACCGCCAGGCACACCCTGACCAGAAGCAGCGCGGCCGTAAGCGGAAGCCATCGATCAGGCAGCTGGCTGCCGAGAATGCCGATGGCGGCCGCCAGCGCGCCCACGCGCAACGACCACCTCTCCAGCCGGCCGGCCTTGGGGTAGATGCTGTGCTGAGCCAGCCGCTGTACCCGCTGGTAAAGCCAACGGAAGGTCAGTTCCTGCTGCTTCGTCTGGTCCGGCGAATCGACTCCGCCCCCTGCCTGCATGTCCATTGCGTCCCCTGCCCCGCCGGCGGCATCATCCTAGCCGAGCCAGAGCTATCTGAGCAGGTCCGGCAGCGGGTATTGGAAAGGTACGGCGGCGCTCAACCTGTGCCCCGCTCGCCTGACGACTTCACCGCTGCACGCCACGCCGGCCACGCCTGGCCCATCACGTTCAGCGCAGATCGGAGGAACCACAGCGCAATCACTGCACCCGCTGCGATGTCCGGCCAGCCGCTCCCGCCCAGTGCAACACCAGCGGCAGCCGCCAGCACGCCGAGGTTGGCGGCAACGTCATTGCGCAAGCGCTCGAGGGTGCGACTCACTCAGCATCGATCCAGCCCGCAAGGCGAGCACGCGCGAGATCTTCTGGCGTGTCGATATCCAGGGCCAGCTCCGGCGCTTGAAGGGCATGCACGGCATCGATGGGAAGCTGCCTCAAGCGCGCTCCGAAGCCGCGGTCACCGCTTGCACCCACCTGATTGAACCATGCGCGCGGCACCACTGCAGGAACGCCAAGGACGTTTCCGTGACAAGTGCCAGCGCACCCTGACGCCGAAGCGCGGGCACCCAAAAGCAACGCATGCAGATGGGCGTGCTCGATCGCGGGTTGGTCGCATGCCACGACCATCACGGCGGCCACCGCGGGCAGCAGGTGTGTGCCTGCAACCTGCAGGCTGCTGGCCAGGCCGCGTTCCCAGTGGTGGTTGGTTACCGGGGTCGCATCCAGTCCGGCAATGCTGGATGTCACGGCCTGTGCGTTCGCGCCCACCACCACCAGCACCTGCGATGGCGCGAGCTCCAGCGCCAACCGCACTACGCGATGTACCAGGGTCTCGCCCTGCCGGGTCAGCAGCTGCTTGGGCTGGCCAAGCCGGGTGCTCCCGCCCGCAGCAAGCACGACGACCGCATGCGTGGCCGTCATGTGCCAGCGGTGCTTCGCCATTGCTGCAGCTGCGCGGCGATGCTGAGCGAGATTGCCTCCGGCCCGCGGCCGCCGATGTTGAGGCCGACCGGTGATCGAAGTCTGGAAGACAGGCGGTTGCGCTGATCCGGTGTCAGCAGCTTGAACAGGTCCTCGCGCCTTCGCCGGGGCCCCAGCAGCCCAATGAAGGCAACCTCGGTATCGGCCAGGGCCACCAGCGCCTCGCGGTCCAGCTCGAAGTCGTGGTGCATCACCAGCACCGCGTCGCACGGGTCGGCATGGAGGGCCTCGGCCGGGCTCACCTGGAGCTGCGCATCCGCGCCCTGCTCCGCTGAGGACCAGCGCGCTCGTCGTTCGGCTACGCTGACCCGCCATCCCAGTCCCCGCAGCAACGGAACCAGAAAGGGCGTTTCGGGACCGCCCCCGAACAGCAAGGCCCGCGGAAGCCGGGGCAACGGCAAACGCCACGCTGCTTCTCCAAAGAGCTGCGTGCCGTCCATCGGGTTCAGCTGCCATGCCTGCTCGCAATTGCCGGCGCGGAAAACGATCTGCCCCGACGTGCCAAGGTCGCGCTGGAGTGACACGCCCTCGCGGAGCCATGCCTCGATCACGGCGTCGATGCCGGTCATGGCACGCAACGGCAGAAGCGCAATCCGAAGGCGGCCGCGGCAGCCGAGCGCGGACCCACTCAACAGGTCGTCGTCACTGCGGGTGTCGATCTCGATCCAGTCGACCTGCCCTGCCGCGCTCACCTGCTCCGCGCGTCGCGCGAGCTCGGGCTCCAGGCATCCGCCGCTGAGCCAGCCGACCTGGCTGCCGTTGCAGAACAGCACCATGTCGCCGGCACCGGCGTAGGTAGAGCCATCGGTTTCCAGCACCAGCGCGAGCACGGCGTGCTCCCCCGCGCGCACGCGCGTCAAGGCCGCCTCGAGCACGCTACGCGGGCTGCCTTCGGTGAGGAAGCCCGGCGCTGCGGACAGATGCACGGCAGGATCCCTGGGGTCCACTCCCTCTGCCGAAGAGGGCTCCAGCACGGGTGAGGCCACGGGTCGGTCCATGCGCAACGGTCAGCCTACGTCGGGCAAGCCGGGCAACAGCTTGTCCAGGGTGATGGGATAGTTGCGCACGCGCACACCGGTGGCGTTGTAGACCGCATTGGCGATCGCAGCGCCGACCCCGCAGATGCCCAACTCGCCCACGCCCTTGGCCTTCATTGGCGAGATCACCGGATCCAGCGTGTCGAGGAAGACCACCTGCTGGTGTGGAATATCGGCGTGCACGGGAACCTCGTATCCCGCCAGGTCGTGGTTGATGAACAAGCCAAGCCGTTTGTCGACCACAAGTTCCTCCATCAGGGTCGCGCCTGCGCCCATCACCATCCCGCCGATGACCTGGCTGCGTGCGGAGAGCGGGTTGAGGATCCGGCCGCCATCGCATACGGCAAGCATCCTGCGGATGCGCGTCTCTCCGGTGTAGGCATGCACGGCAACCTCGCAGAAATGCGCTGCATAGGTGCCGACGTCGTACCCCTGCTTGAAGTTGCCGAAGGCAATGCCGTCCTCTGCCGAAAGCGTCCCCGCTTCGGCCAGGTCGATGGTCCGCCCGCCCGCCTGGATACGGCCATTGGCGAAGTTTGCGGTGTCGCCGTCGAAGCCCAGTTTCTCGCCCACCTTGCGGCGCAGGCTGACGCACGCCGCGTATACGCCTGCGGTGGAGCTTGCCGCGCCCCACTGGCCGCCGGAACCGGCGGAGGCCGGATGGCGGGAGTCGCCGAGGGTCACCTGGACCTGGTCCAGCGGCACGCCCATCGTCTCGGCCGCGGTCTGCGCGATGATCGTGTAGGAGCCGGTGCCGATGTCGGTCATGTCGGTTTCCACGATCACCCCACCCTGGCCGTCAAGCCGCACTCGCGCCGCCGACTTCATCGTCGGCGCGCCGCGATAGCCCGCAGACACGCCCATGCCGACCAGCCAGTGCCCGTCCCTTACCTGCGCCGGCTTGGCGTTGCGCTTGTTCCAGTTGAAGCGCTCCGCGCCCTCGCGCAGGCAGCGCACCAGGTTGCGGTCGGAGAACTTCTTGGACGGATCGCCGGGCACGACCTCGGGTTCGTTGAGGATGCGGAACGCGATCGGGTCGAGGCCCAGCTTCTCGGCCATTTCGTCCATCGCCACTTCCAGCGCCATGTGGCCCGGCGCTTCGCCCGGCGCGCGCATTGCATTGCCTTCGGGCATGTCGAGCGTGGCGATGTAGTTGGCCACCAGGCGGTTGGCGCCTGCATAGAGCTTGGGCGTCTGCAGGGTGCCGTTCTCGCCGTCCTCGCCGTTGATGTTGCCCGACCAGTTCTCATGGGCGATGGCGGAGATCCTGCCGTCTTTCGCGCAACCGATCCGGACGCGTTGGATGGTCGCGTGCCGGTGCGTGGTGTTGTTGGGCATCAACGGGCGTTGCAGCGCGATCTTCACCGGCCGCCCGACCTGCTTGGCGGCCAGTGCAGCCAGCACCGCATCGGCGCGGATGAACAGCTTGCCGCCGAAGCCGCCGCCGATATAGGGCGAGTCCACGCGCACCTTGCCAGCATCGATGCCGAGGATCGCCGCCATGCCCTGCCTGGCCCAGTCGATCATCTGGTTCGAGGTCCACAGGGTGAGCGTGTCCCCTTCCCATGCGGCGATGGTGGCGTGCGGCTCCATCATCGAATGACTTTCGTCGGCTGTGTGGTAGGTCTCGTCGAGCTTGACCGCCGCGCTCGCGTAAGCGCTGTCGAAATCACCCAGCGTCTGCCGGTCGGGCTTGCCACCGCGCCCCTTTGCCAGCGGCGCGGACGGCGCCAGCGCTGGGAAATCGAAGCGCCCCTTGCCGCGCTCGTAGCGGGTGCGGATCAACGCCGCAGCGGCGCGGGCCTGCTCGAAGGTCTCTGCCACCACGCAGGCAATGGCCTGGTGGTAATGGGCGACCTCGGGCCCGCCGAACAATGGCGCATTGTTCCAGTTGGATGTGCCGACCGGTTTGGTCTCCGGTGCGGTGATCACCGCCAGTACGCCGGGGGCGGCACGTGCACGGGAGGCATCCATCGAGATGATGCGCCCCTTGCCGATGCCCGCGCCGACGATGTAGCCGTAGACCTGGTTTGGCGCCACGTCATGGCGCTCGTAGGCATAGGGGGCGGTGCCGGTGGTCTTGCGTGGGCCGTCGATGCGCGGCGTCGACTTGCCGGCCACCTTGGCCTTGTCGAACAGGTTGTCGCCGGCGGGGGCGTTGAATTCGAGGGGCATCAGCGCTCTCCTTCGGCCAGAACGGCGGCGAGGGTGCGCTCGGCAAGCGCGATCTTGAACGCGTTCTCCTGCGTTGGACGGGCACCGGCGAACACCTGCCGGGTCGCGGCCTTGACGCTGTCGCGCAGCAGGGGTTCGGCTGCTTCGATGCGCCACGGCTTCGGCGCGACCCCGCCGAACGCGAATCGCGCCGAGCCGTCACGCTGCACGACCGCGGCGACCGACACCAGTGCGAACGCATAGGACGCGCGGTCACGTACCTTGTGGTACGCGTGCCGGCCGCCCAGCGGTTCCGGCAGCGTGACGTGGGTGATCAGCTCACCGCGCTGCAGCACGTTGTCCTGCTGTGGCGTGTCGCCCGGGGAACGATGGAACTCGGCAATCGGGATGCTGCGCGTGCTGCCATCGCCCTTGACGGTCTGGATCGTAGCGTCCAGCACGCGCAGCGCCACCGCCATATCGCCCGGATAGGTCGCGATGCAGCTGCCCGAGGTACCGATCACCCCCATCTGCCGGGAGAACCCTTCGAGCGCGCCGCAGCCTGATCCAGGCAGGCGCTTGTTGCAGGGCAGATGGGGGTCGTAAAAGTACGGGCAGCGCGTGCGCTGCAGCAGGTTGCCGCCGGTGGTGGCTTTGTTGCGCAGCTGCCCGGACGCGCCTGCCACGATCGCGCGGGTCAGCACACCGTAGTCGCGGCGCACGCGCTCATGCGAGGCCAGCGCGGTATTGGTGACCAGCGTGCCGATGCGCAGGCCGCCGTCGTCTGTAGGTTCGATCCTGTCCAAGCCGATGTCCTGCACATCGACCAGGTGCGCGGGCGTCTCGACCTCCAGCTTCATCAGGTCGAGCAGGTTGGTTCCTCCCGCCAGGAACTTCGCGCCCTCGGTGCCGGCGACGGCCTTGGCGGCCTCGGCAGGAGACTTCGCGCGCTCGTAACTGAAGACTTTCATGAGCGCTCCCTTCCAGAGGCCGCGCCAGCGACCTCTTGCATCGCCTCGGCAATGTTGGAATACGCGCCGCAGCGGCAGAGGTTGCCGCTCATGCGTTCGCGCATTTCCATGTTGGTGGCCTGCGGCCGTGCGCTGACATCGGCCTGCGCATGGCTGGGGACGCCGCGCTTGATCTCGTTCAGTACCGCCACCGCCGAACAGATCTGCCCCGGCGTGCAGTACCCGCACTGGTAGCCGTCATGCTTGATGAAGGCGGCCTGCATCGGATGCAGGTCATCAGGGGTTCCGAGGCCTTCGATGGTAGTGATGGTATCGCCCTGGTGCTGCACCGCCAGGCTGAGGCAGGCATTGATGCGCTCGCCGTTGACCAGCACGGTACAGGCACCGCATTGACCGTGGTCGCAGCCCTTCTTGGTGCCGGTCAGTTTCAGATGTTCGCGCAGGGCGTCGAGCAGCGTGGTCCGCGTGTCCAGCTCGAGCTCACGATGCGTGCCGTTGACGGTCAACGCCACCGTGCTGATGACCGGCGGCCTGGGCGGTGGGGACGCCGCCAGTTCGGCGGCAAGCGATGATGCCCCCGGTGCGGCGGACATCGCCATGGTCGTGGCGCCGCCGGCGATCACCTGGCGACGCGTCAACTTCATTCCTTCGTCCCAACTTGGCACAGTGACCTCCTGGCGTTCGGGGAAACCCCGTGGCTGGATGGACGCGCTCAGACTACCCAAGGGCCACTATGCCCGGCTGGGTAGTACAGATCTGTGAAGCCAGTCCAGGGTGTGCGGGCAACATCGGCCGAGCCTGCTGGCCGGTCATCTTCAACGCCGCCTCTGGCAAACGTGCGCCTGGTGGACAGCGTATTGATGCCCAAGGCGCGCCTCGCTGGTCTGCGGAACTGCGCCATGCGGCGCTCGGATACGGTGCTGCGTCGGTGGTCAGCAGCCGCTGTGGTCCGGGCGAGCTGCCACGGCCGTGCGTGATGCTGGACTCATTGCCGTGTGGATCGACTGCGGGAAGACGCCAGAAGGATGAGCAGCACATAGCAGGCCAACGCCCCCAGGGCCAGGCCCATGGCCTCGAGTTCCCAGTTCCTGCGGTACGGCGAAGGCCCGATGAAGGCCCAGATCAGCAGGAGCGCCCCAATCACGAGCATGGTCTTGTTGGCTGCTGAGATGAGCTTGGCTGCAGAGGGATACCCAAGATTGGGGTCGAACGGGCCGAGCATCCAGCCGAGGCTCTTGAAGTAGTCACGTGCAAGAAAGAACAGGAAGACAAACACCCCCATGAGCACGCTCGCCAGCAGCTGATAGTGCGGTTCCATGGCAGCCTCTTGAGGGGATCTGGCGTTTCCACGCGTGGACGCCCCGCAGCTTAGCCGGATTTACATGAGGAGTGCATCCGTTGGCCGGAAGCGGACGTCAGGGCAATAGTCGAGCATGGCTCGACTTTACAGAGGCGCAGCCTGCGGGCCGACACGCACATGCACCACATGGCTGATGCCACGATGGAACATCTTGGCGTATGGGCAGACGCGTTCGGTGTTGCGCACCAGTTCGCAGGCCAGGTTCGCATCCATGCCGGGAAGATGGACCACGATCTCAGCAGACAGCAGGTACAGCCCATCTGCCGGATCACGGGCGAAGGTGACCGTCACTTCGACGCTGGGGTTGCGCAGCAGCAGGCCGGCACGCGCGGCCATCAGCACCATGGCGCCGTGGAAGCAGCCGGCGTAGCTTGCGGCCAATAGCTGCTCGGGATTCGATCCGCCGCCAGGCCCACCGAGTTCCGGCGGCAGGCGCAGGTCCACCGCCAGTGCACCGTCGTCCGATCGCACCACGCCAGACGCGCGCCCGTGCTGGGCCTGGCCGCCGCTCACCCGCACGCGGCCGGTGTACAGCGGCTGCACGTCGTCGCCCTGGTAGCGGTCCAGCATGGCGGGCGAAGGTGGCTTCAGCTCGGTCATTGGCAGGCGATCGATGGCCGCTCAGGCGGGCTGCCGCTGCAACAGACCTGACTGCTGCAGCCAGGCGTCGAAGCCGACCTGCCCCAGCCACGCCTGCCCCACCGGCACCAGCGTATCGATCTGCAGCGGCGCGCCGAAATACAGTGCCTCGGGGTCTGCCACGACCTGCCGCGGGTCGCCGGTCCGCTGCAGATACTGCCTGGCCAGATCCGCCATCGCGGCGCGCTGGGGGCCCGCAATTTCCACTACGCCATTGCGGGATGGCTGCTGCGCGATGCGTGCCACCGCTTCGGCAACATCCTCGGCGGCAATCGGCTGTACGTCGGCGTCCGGCAGCTGCAGGGTCGCCCCATTGCCGGCGGACTGGATGATGCCCGGCAGGAACTCGAAGAACTGCGTGGAATGGATGATGGTGTACGGCAGGCCAGAATCGCGGATCAGGCGTTCCTGGGCGATTTTGCCGCGGAAGTAGCCGCTGGCCGCAAGCTTGTCGGTGCCTACGACGGAAAGCGCAACGTGGTGGCGTACGCCGGCACGGGCGGCGGCGGTCAGAATCTTGTGGCCGGCGGTCACGAAGAACGAAAGCACTGCCGCATCTTCGAACGAGGGCGAGTTGGCCAGGTCCACCACCACGTCGACGCCTTCCATGGCGGCGTCCAGGCCTTCACCGGTCAGCACATCCACCCCGGTGGAGGGCGCTGCCACCACGATGTCATGCCCGGCGGTGCGCAGGCGCTCCACCACCTTGCTGCCGATGCGGCCGGTACCACCGATGACGAGGAATTTCATGACGTGTCTCCTGGAATGTAGAAAGGGCGACCGAGTGTGGCCGGGCAAGCTGGAAGCGTAGGCAGCGTGGGCGCGGGGCAGTAGGTCCGCGCTGGGGCGCGCACTGTTGCCCGGTACGCACCAATGCGTTCAGGCCCAGGCGGGCTGTGCGCCAGGCTTCAGATGGGTGGCCTGCTGGCGTGCTTCCCAGTGCGAGATCAAATCCAGCTCGAGCGCGCGCACCCGCTGCGTGCTGAAGTCGATGAAGGCCCGCACGCGCTTGGGAAGCTGGCGGCGGCTGAGATAGCACAGATAGTGGCCGCGATCGAGCGGCGCATGCCGATCCAGGCAGGTCACCACCCTGCCCGCCCACAGCGCTTCACGCACCTGATAGTTGGGCAGCTGGGCGATGCCCAACCCGTCGATGACCGCCTGCAGGGCGAGGTCGGCATCGTTGAACACCAGTGCGGCCGGCGGCTGCAGGTGCACATCGGTGCCGTCGACCCGGAATTCCCAGGGCTGCATGCGCCCACCCGGCAGGCGCCGCCCGATGCAGGCATGCGTGGACAGCGCATCCACCGACGCCGGTAGACCATGCGCCTGTACGTACGCCGGTGATGCACACACCACCAGCTGCATCGGCACCAGCTGCTTGGCGATCACCTGGCTGTCTTCCAGCAGGCCGTCGCGGAACGCCACATCGATGCGGTCACCAGCCAGGTCGGGGGCCTGCTCGTCCAGCAGCAGTTCTACAGAGACCTGCGGGTACTCGGCGCGGAAGGCGGCCAGCAAGGGGGCGATCACCCGCCGGCCGAAGCCGTGGCTGGCACTGATGCGCAGGTGCCCGCGCGGCGGGCCCTCGCGCAGGTCGCGCATTTCCTCCAGCGCCTGCAGGATGCAGTTCACGCCCGGGTTGCAGCCCTCCAGGAACAGCTCGCCTTCGCGGGTCAGCGTGGTCGAGCGCGTGGTGCGCAGGAACAACCGAACGCCCAGCTGGCTTTCCAGCTTCTGCACGCTGCGGCTGACGGCCGAACGGCCGATGCCAAGGCGGTCGGCCGCGCGGGCGAAACTGCCCTCGGCCGCCACTGCAATGAAGGCCAGCACGCCGGCGTAGCTGGTGGAGAAGGATGCATTGAGCGCATCGTGGCCGTCGCTGGCCGGGCTGGGCTGTGCGGTGTTCATGGGCGGCCTGGCTCCAGGCGGGCACGTTGTGCGTGCAGGTGGTTCCGCGCCAGCGCCAGGCGCTGCCTGCACGCGGAAAGGTCGAGCCCCAGCAGGGGCACGATGTCCTCGAACCCGGCGCCCAGCACGTCGTGCAGCAACAGCACCGCACGTGCATCGGGCGGCAATTCGCGCAGTGCGGCCAGGAAGGTCTGCCAGACCTGTTCGCTGGCAGGGCGGAATGCGGTGCGCAGGTGCGATGAGGTGTCC
Source organism: Stenotrophomonas sp. GD04054 (assembly GCF_029836955.1). Taxonomy (NCBI): domain Bacteria; kingdom Pseudomonadati; phylum Pseudomonadota; class Gammaproteobacteria; order Lysobacterales; family Lysobacteraceae; genus Stenotrophomonas; species Stenotrophomonas sp. GD04054. The sequence goes on from NZ_JAOECR010000001.1 coordinate 168,101, forward strand.
ATGCCCGGCAGACGGCCGAGCATCGGCCGCTGTGACAGGCCATTGGTGTTTTTCATGCAACAGCGTGCGGCCCTGCCCCGGCCTACCGGCAGTGCGGGCGCAGGCCTAGCCTCGCTGTGTCCTTCACTCGCTACAGGAATACGCCATGACCGCACGTCTGGATTACGCCGCGCAATCGCCGGAACTGTTCAAGAAGCTCGGCCTGTACTCGCATGCCGCCCATACCGCGTCGATCGAAGCGGCCATCATCGATCTGGTCAACATCCGTGCATCGCAGCTCAACGGCTGCGGCTTCTGCCTGGACATGCACGTGAAGGAGGCCACCCTGCGCGGCGAGCGCCCACTGCGCCTGCATCACCTGGCGGCATGGCGTGAATCGACGCTGTTCAGCCCGCGCGAGCGCGCCTGCCTGGCCTGGACCGAAGTGCTGACCCAGCTGCCGGCGCAGGGTGTGCCCGACGAGCTGTACGCGCGCGTGCGCGGCCAGCTGTCCGAGCAGGAGATCGTCGACCTGACCCACGCGGTGATGGCGATCAACGCCTGGAACCGCGCGAACGTCGCCTTCCGTACTTCGCCCGGCACCCTGGACGCGGCCTTTGGCCTGGACAAGGCCGGCCTGGCCTGATCGATCCGCCGCTGCCCCATGCAGCGGCCCTCCCCTACCGCACTGGAGACCTGCCATGCGTCGTTCTGTTCTGGCCCTGCTTGCGCTGCTGCCACTGTGCAGCGCTGCTGCCACCCCGCCCCCTGCTGCGCCCGAGCCCCTGGTGCGCGAGGTGATGACCCACGCCCTGCCGGAGCAGCCCGGCAAGGAAGCGCTGATCCTTACCGTGGAATATCCGCCGGGTGGCGCCGATCCGGTGCACCGCCACGATGCCCATGGCTTCGTCTACGTCCTGGAAGGACGGATCGTGATGGGCGTGGCCGGCGGCAAGGAAGTCACCCTCGGCCCGGGCGAGGCCTTCCATGAAGGCCCGGCCGATCTGCACACCGTGGGCCGTAACGCCAGCGCTACCGAGCCGGCGAAGTTCGTGGTGTTCCTGATCAAGGACATCGGCAAGCCGGCAGTTCTGCCACCGCACTGATCGCACGTCCGGCGCTGGCACCAACGACGGGTCCCCGGGTGTCACAATCCGGGGACCTGTCCCGTCTACGCTGGCATGGACGATTCCACTGCGCTGTTCTCCCGCCTCCGCCCGCGCCTGTTCGGCGTGGCCTACCGCATGCTCGGGTCTTCGCACGAAGCCGAAGACGTGGTGCAGGATGTCTGGCTGCGCTGGCATGGCGCCGACCAGTCACAGATCGAGAATCCCGAAGCCTGGCTGGTGGCCACCACCACCCGTCGCGCCATTGATGGCCTGCGCCTGGCACGGCATACGCGCGAGCACTATGTCGGCATGTGGTTGCCGGAGCCGCTGCTGACCGATGACACCAGCACCCCTGAATATGTGCTGGAAACCGCCAGCGATCTGTCGGTCGCCTTCCTCAGCGTGCTGGAACGGTTGGCCCCGGATGCGCGTGCGGCCTTCCTGCTGCACGATGTGTTCGATCAGGACTACGCGGTGGTCGCGCGCACCCTGGACAAGACAGAAGCCGCCTGCCGGCAGATCGTGCATCGCGCACGCCAGCAGCTCAGGCAGGAGCGCCCGCGCTACAACGTCCCGCAGGACGTGCACCAGAGATTGCTGCGCCGTTTCGCCGAGGCCGCATCCAGTGGCGATTTCCGAACGATGAAGGCACTGATGGCCGAGTCGGCCGAGCTGGTGGGTGACGGCGGCGGCATCGTCACCAGCTTCCCCAAACCGATGGTCGGGGGCGCACGCATTGCCCAGCTGCTGTATGCGCCGCACCTGCGGCGCAGCGCGCAATTGCGGATGGTGCCGGCCATGCTCAACGGACGGCTGGGGCTGCTGCGCTATTTCGATGGCGAGCTGGAAGCGGCGATGGCCTTCGAGACCGATGGCGAACGGATCACGCAGATCCTGGTGCAACGCAACCCGCACAAGCTGCAGCGGCTGGCACTGCCCACCGCCATCCAGTAGATCCACGCCAGGCGTGGATGGCGTCCGTTGTCGGCCTCGTTCTTGCGGGATTCGACCGGGGCGCCGATGCGCCCCGATCGTTGACGTCTGCCTGCGCAATGGCCGCAGGACCCGATCAGAAGTCCCAGAACACCGGTACCCAGCGGAAGGTCTCGCCCTCCAGCGACACCCGGCCCACTGACGGGAACGGAAGATGCGTGGCCACCAGCATTTCGCCAGTGCCTGCCAGTTCCTTCAGCAGGGCGATGCGGACGCGCGCGGATTCCTCCGGGTCGTGCTCGAAGCCGTTGTGCCAGTTCGGCTGGTCGAAGCCGACCGCGAACACCGCGTCACCGGCGAAGGTCAGGGCCTGCCCGGCAGACGCCACGCGCACCACGCAGTGGCCTGGGGTATGCCCTCCGGTGCGGCGGGCCATCACGCCCGGCGCGATCTGCTGTTCGTCCTGGAAGGTGTGCACGTAGCCGCTGTACTCGGCCCAGAAGTGCTTGGCCGTGGCGCGCAGCGCATCGGGGAACCCCTGCGGCATGTTGGTGCGGCTGAAGTCCGGCGACTTCCAGAACTCCACCTCCGCCGCGGCCACGTGGATCTTCAGGTCCGGGCGCAGCTGTTCCTTTACGCCTTCAACCAGCAGCCCGCCGACGTGGTCCATGTGCATGTGGGTGATCACCACATCGGTGATTTCGCCCAGGTTGATGCCGGCGGCACCGAGGCGGCGGATCAACTGGCCGGCGCGCGGCAGCTGCAGGTCCGGGTCCATGCCCAGGCCGGCATCGATGAGGATGGTGCGATCACCGCTGTGCACCACCATCACGTTCAATGCCCAGTCGAAGGCATCCTGTGGCAGGTACATCTCTTCGAACCATTCGGCACGGTCGGCGGCCGGAACGTTGTGGCCGAGCATCTGGGTGGGCAACGGCAGGACGCCATCGCTGATCACCAGCACTTCGACGTCGCCCACCTTGAGGGCGTAGCGCGAGGGCACCAGTTCATCGAGGGCGGGGGCAATGGGCGCGGCGGTGTTTTCCAGACTGAACATGAGGGATCTCCACGAAGGGGCATTGGGCGGGCAGCGATGCAAGGCTGGCGCGAACGATTCCGGGCGCTTTCCCACGGCGCAGGGCGTGGCGTTGCCAAGGCACGGATGCCTGGCAGGCCAGCGCTGCAGGGTTCATGGGAAGACGGGCCACTGCGCAAGCGGTGGGCCCGGAACACGGCGTGTGCCGTGTGCGATCAGCCTAGGCAGCACACCGTTGCTGCGGTAGGCCCGTGGAGGGGGACGTGATGTTGCATTCCGGGAAGCAATGCGAATCACATACCCAGATCAGACAGCCCGGGATGATCATCCGGGCGACGCCCCAGCGGCCAGTGGAACCTGCGGTCGCTTTCCTTGATCGGCATGTCGTTGATGCACGAAAAGCGGCGCTGCATCAGGCCATCGGCGCCGAACTCCCAGTTCTCGTTTCCATAGGAGCGAAACCAGTTGCCGGAGTCGTCATGCCACTCATAGGCGTAGCGCACGGCAATACGGTTGTCGGTGAAGGCCCACAGCTCCTTGATCAGCCGGTACTCAAGCTCCTTGTTCCACTTGCGGGCCAGGAACTGCCGGGCCTCCTCGCGGCCATGGGTGAACTCGGCACGGTTGCGCCACTGGGTGTCCAGCGAATAGGCCAGCGAAACCCTGTCAGCATCGCGGGAGTTCCAGCCATCTTCGGCAAGACGAACCTTCTCGATGGCCGATTCACGGGTGAACGGGGGAAGTGGCGGACGGGGTGCTTCAATGGACACGGTGGGGCCTCCAATCAAGTGGATGAACGGGGTGCTTCGACGGGTTTTGATCACTGAGGCGTCAGCGCCTGGCCTGCTCCAACAACACCTTTGCAACATCCCTTGCGGTATCTGCGGCGGTGTAGTCGCCCATCACGCGCGAGACGGTGATGGCGCCTTCCATGAGAACCAGAAGCTGCCGCGCCAATGCAGCGGGCTGCTTGATATCCAGTTGCGTGGTGAGTTCCAGCGTGTAATCCAGCAGCTTCTGCTTGTGATGTCTGGCGATGTGGCGAATCGGATCGTCGGGATCGCCAACCTCGCCTGCGGTGTTGATGAAGGCACAGCCGCGATAACCCTCGGACTGGAACCAGCCCTTGAGCACGGTGAACATGCCGAGGATGCGTGCTTCCGGGGTGTCGGCCTTGTCGCACTCCTGCTGGAACCAGGTGAGCCAGCGCACGTCGCGCGCGTTCAGTGCCGCAGCGGCCACCTGGTCCTTGTTTTCGAAATGACGGTAGATGCTCTTCCGGGCAACGCCGGAGGTCTTCACCAGCAGGTCCATGCCGGTGGCGTGGATTCCGTTCTGGTAGATCAGCGCCTCGGCCGTGGCCAGGATCTTCTGCTGAGTATCGGAGGTAGTTGTGTTCACGACGCCAAGGTAGAACGATCGTTCTACCCTGTCAACGGGTGGCGCGGCGACCTCTCGCGCGGGCAAGCTCGCGCAGGACGATCTATCAAGAAATTCGTACATGTCATCATCCAGGCGCCTGATTTCGGTCGCAAAGTACGTCTCACCACCCACCCATGAGACGCCTCGCATGAACACCTTTGCCCGTACCCTGGCCGTTGCCGCCCTCGCCCTCTCGGTCCAGGCCGGCCTGTCCGCGCAGGCCGCCGAACCGGCCAAGCCGGCTGCAATCACCAGCATCGCGCGCACCGCCAGCTACATCACCACCACCGATGGCGTGCAGCTCTACTACAAGGATTGGGGCCCGAAGGATGGTCCGGTCGTCACCTTCAGCCACGGCTGGCCGCTGAACTCGGACAGCTGGGAATCGCAGATGATCTTCCTGGCCAACCACGGCTACCGCGTCATCGCGCATGACCGTCGTGGCCACGGCCGTTCCAGCCAGCCCTGGGAGGGCAACGACATGGATCACTACGCCGATGACCTGGCCACGGTGATCAACACGCTGGACCTGCACGATGTCACCCTGGTGGGCTTCTCCACCGGCGGCGGTGAAGTGGCGCGCTACATCGGCCGTCATGGCACCGGCCGGGTGAAGAAGGCGGTGCTGATCAGCTCGGTGCCGCCGTTGATGCTGAAGACCGCCGATAACCCCAATGGTCTGCCGATGGAAGTGTTCGATGGCATCCGCAAGGCGCAGATGGACAACCGCGCACAGCTGTACAAGGACATCCCGTCCGGGCCGTTCTACGGCTTCAATCGCCCGGGTGCAAAGGTGTCGCAGGGCCTGATCGATGCCTGGTGGGCGCAGGGCATGCAGGGTGGCCACAAGAACACCTACGATTCGATCGCCGCGTTCTCGGCTACCGACTTCCGCGCCGACCTGAAGAAGTTCGATGTGCCGACGCTGGTGATTCACGGTGATGACGATCAGATCGTGCCGATCGACATCTCCGGCCGCCAGTCAGCGAAGCTGATCAAGGGCGCCAGGCTGATTGTTTACCCGGGCGCGCCGCACGGCCTGACCGACACCCATAAGGACAAGGTCAACCAGGATCTGCTGAGCTTCCTGCAGGAGAAGTGAGTAACCGGGGCTCCGGCATCGTGCCGGAGCCCGTCTCACATCAGAGTGTTTCTGCCCCGCCGCGTGTCCGTTCCCGGTCGGCGCCGTCCATGCGTGGATTCGGGCGGTGCAGAATTTCATCCGGGCCCGGCTGCAAGGGCGTGGAAATGGGCATGCCAGAACCTCGGCACCTGGCAGTAATCCTCTGCCCCTCGTTCGCAAGATAACTCGGCTTTACACGGAGCGAGCAGGTAATCTGAAAATACGCGTTCGTGAAGGTGGTCACGGTTAAGTCCGGAGAAAGTCAATACCTTCAATCTCGCTGCAACGTAATTGTTGAAAATGCGAGTGGATTCCGGGCGGGCCAACAATCAGCTGTGACATGGAGGTAGGGATGTGCACGGTATCTGGCAGGTCTTCAGCAAAGCTTGCGGCTCTCCTTTATCTGATGATTGCCTCCTGCATCGCCGCGATCATGCCGGTTGGCGCCAAAGAGGGCCGATCACTTGTGCTTGTCAGACTCTCACCTGAGCAGGGGGCGGTCCTGGCAACCGGGCTACTCAGGGGGGTGTTGAGGCCAATCAACGGCTGTGTCTACTTCGTGGATCCAGGTGGCACGGCATATCTTGCAGCATGGCCTCACGATTACTCGCTGGCCATGAAGGGGGGCGTTCCCGTAGGCGTGCAGGATGAACGATCGGGGGAAATAATGGAATTCGGAATCGCCGCATCATTCGGAGGGGGGCATGGAGGTGAATCGCTCCGTTCGAGTCTTGCTGCGTCCATTCCGGATGCCTGTACTGGCCCACTCATGACGATTCACTTGATGCGTCAGGCAAAGGAGCATGATTAGTCTGCGCACGAAGCTATCCATGCGTGCCCTGACATTGTCCGCCCTCGGTGCGTTCGCATTCTCCCTGCACGGCCAGCCGATAACTGGCAACCCCACGGCACACACCTACTCGCGAACGTTCAATGTATCTGAGGCCGAAGCAAAATACAGGTCGATGAAATCGATCTCTGCGGCAGCGCTGGAAGCCCGGATCCAGGCATCTGAGCCGGATACGTTTGGTGGCTTGTACGTTGAACATGAGCCAGAATTCAAGATCGTAGTGCTGTTCACGAAGAGGCCGAAAGAGACCTTGGCAAAGTACACGCAGGATCCTGTATTTACCGGCCGCACTTCCGCTCAATCGCTCGAGATGCTCCTGGCGACCCAGGCCGAGGCAGAGGCCCAGCTTCTCGCAAAGAAGCTTGGGTTCGAGTCGGGCGTTGATATCAAGCGGTCCATTGTGACCTTTTACGTGAAGGACGAAGCGGCCGCTAGACGCGTACTGCGGCCATTGCTGGGCGCTGTCGATTTCATGGCGATCAAGCAAGTGAAAGGCTTTACTGTCACTACCGCAATCTCCGGCGGCCATAAGTTGACCGGTACTGCCTTCAGTTGCACTACTGGCTTCAACGTCTTCGACGCAGATCGTGAGCTTGGCGTCCTCACGGCCGGTCACTGTGACAATACGCTGACCTATCAGGGCATTGCCGCGCCTCTCGTTTTCCAGAGCGAGCAGAACGTAGGCGACTACGATGTCCAGTGGCATAAAGAGCCGCCCAGGGGCCCGCGCCACGCGCAGACAAATGAAATCTCCCTGATCAATGGTCCGTCGCAGACGCTCGAAATAACCAGCACACTCCCCTCCAGTTCGACGCATGTGGGGGATGTGATCTGCAAGAGTGGAATTCATGGCCACTACGCATGCGGGACCATTGAGGATATGAATTCAAGGTCCAATCATAATGGGGCCATAGGCAGGTACATCCGTGCACGCAACCTTTCTCCAGGCCCTCTCAGCGTCGAAGGGGACAGCGGTGGGCCGGTCTTTTCGAACAATGCGGCCGTCGGCGTCATTCACGGCCGGGGCGGTGAAGACACGGGATTTGAGAACGACCTGTTCTACATGCCCATCGAGCGGGTTTCAGCACTTGGCGTTACCGTATTGACGGAGGCCTTTGAAGTCACCGGCATCGCAGATCGCACAGAAAATTATTTCAGGCCATTTTCCGTTCCGGTTGCGTACAAGGGAGTTCCGAAGTTCCCTATAGAGTTGACGCTGGAGCGCCCGGTGTGCCCGAGCGGGCCCTGCGAACCCGCCACGGAAACGTTGCCGGACAAGATGCCCTCCCCGCTCAACTACACATGGGCCTGCTTCTACCCCATCGTGCTCTACCCGCCTCCCGTCATTCCCCCTCCCCCGTTGACCTGGAGGGAGCGGATTACCTTGAAGGATGCGTCTGGAATCACCGCCGAGCCCGTTGAGTACAACCTGCACTGCAGTGGATGCCCTGATTGTCCATAGCCCGCATCTGTTGATGAGTGCAGTGCTGGAACCACGTGCGTGGATTCTTCGTCAGCCGAGCATGGCTCGGCTCTACATAAGAGCCAGCTCCCTGGAAAGGAACGGTGCCGTCCTGCTGCCTTTGGCGCGCGCCACCTGTTGTGGCGTCCCTTTCGCCACGATGGTGCCCCCTGCCCCGCCTGCGCCGGGGCCTACATCAATCACCCAGTCCGCCTGTGCGACCGCGCGCATGTCATGCTCGATCATCACCACCGTATTGCCCGCGTCCACCAGCCGCTGCAGCTGCACCAGCAGCCGGTCCGCGTCCGACGCATGAAGGCCGGTGGTGGGCTCATCCAGCACGTACAGCGTGCGCCCGCGCTGGCTGCGCTGCAGCTCGGTGGCCAGCTTGATGCGTTGCGCTTCACCGCCTGAAAGTTCCGTGGCCGGCTGGCCCAACCGCAGGTAGCCCAGGCCGATCTCCTGCAGCAACTGCAGCGGCCGGGCAATGGCCTCTTCCTCGCTGAAGAACGCATGCGCTTGGTCGACTGTCATCTGCAGGACCTCGGCGATGTTGCGGTCATTCCACTGCACTTTCAGCGTGGCATCGTTGTAACGGGCGCCGTGGCAGGTGGGGCACGGCGCATAGACGCTGGGCATGAACAGCAGTTCGACACTGACGAAGCCCTCGCCTTCGCAGGTCTCGCACCGGCCCTTGGCCACGTTGAACGAGAAGCGGCCCGCGTCGAAACGGCGGCGGCGCGCGGCGGGCGTCGCGGCGAACAGCTTGCGCACGTGATCGAACAACCCGGTATAGGTGGCCAGGTTGGAGCGTGGCGTGCGGCCGATGGGCTTCTGGTCGACCTGCACCACCCGCTGGATCGCGTTTACATCGCCTGCCAATGTGCCCCGCGTCGTTTCAATCACGGTTGGCCCGTCGGTGGGCGCGCTATCGGCGTTGTCGTCCGCAGGCTCATGCCCGAGGCGCAGCAGCAACAGCTCGGGCAGCGCCTGCGCCATCAGGCTGGACTTGCCGGAGCCGGAAATGCCGGTCACGGCTGTCAGCAGTCCCAGCGGCACCTGTGCGTCCACGCCCTGCAGGTTGTGGCGGTGGATGCCCTTCAGTTCCAGCCAGCGGTTGGCGCTACGCTGTTGGCTGGCAGGCGCCGGCACCTGGTCGAACAGATACAGGGCCGTGCGTGAATCCTGGATCTGGCGCAGGCCGTCGGGCTCGCCACTGTAGAGGACCTGGCCACCATGCTCGCCCGCCTCTGGCCCAACATCCACCAGCCACTGCGCGCGGCGCATCAAATCCAGGTCATGTTCAACAACGAACACCGAGTTTCCGCCGTCGCGAAGCCGCTCCAGCGCGTCGTACAGCGCCTGGCTGTCAGCGGGGTGCAGGCCAGCCGAGGGCTCATCGAGCACGTACAGCACACCAAACAGCAAGGAACTGAGCTGGGTGGCCAGCCGCAGGCGCTGCAGTTCGCCGGCCGACAGTGTGGGCGTGGCCCGATCCAACGAGAGATAGCCCAGGCCTAGGTCACGCAGCTGGCGTACACGCGCCATGACTCCGCCTGCCAGTCGTTGTGCTGCCAGGCGCTTCTCTTCGGACAAGGCCGAGGTCAGGCGCACGTCCGGAGCGCCCTCGTGGGTCGCCTGGCCACTCGCGGCCCTCCGGGCGCGATCGCGGGGTGTCGCGCTCCTGCTGGTGCGATCGCCCTTGCTGTGCGCGCCGAAATCACCTTGTGCGATGGGCTCCAGCAGCGCCGCCAGCTGGTCCAGCGGCAGCCGCATGAACTCGCCGATATCCACGCCGGCAAAGGTGACCGAGAGCGCCTCCGGCTTCAGGCGTTTTCCGTGGCAGGCCGGGCACAGCCTGCCTTCCATGTAGCGCGAAACGCGCTTGCGCATCAGCGCACTCTGGGTGCTGGCAAAGGTGTGCAGCACGTAGCGGCGCGCGCCGGTATAGGTGCCCATGTAGCTGGGCTCCTGCTTGCGCTTGAGTGCGGCACGGGTCTCTGCGGGCGTGAAACCGGCATAGACCGGCACGCTGGGCGCTTCCTCGGTGAACAGGATCCAGTCCCGATCCTTCTTCGGCAACTTCTTCCACGGCACGTCGATGTCGTAGCCCAGCGTGACCAGGATGTCGCGCAGGTTCTGGCCATGCCATGCCGGCGGCCAGGAGGCGATGGCGCGCTCGCGGATGCTCAGCGACGGGTCCGGAACCATCAGCGCTTCGGTCACTTCGTAGACATGCCCCAGGCCATGGCAGGTGCTGCAGGCACCCTGTGGCGTGTTGGGCGAGAAGTCCTCGGCGTACAGCATGGGCTGGTTGGCCGGGTACGCACCGGCACGCGAGTACATCATGCGCACCAGGCTGGACAGCGTAGTCACGCTGCCCACCGATGAACGTGCATTGCTGGCGCCGCGCTGCTGCTGTAGCGCTACTGCCGGCGGCAACCCGTCGATGGCATCCACGTCCGGCACGCCCGCCTGGTCGATCAGGCGCCTGGCATACGGCGCAACGGACTCGAAGTAGCGCCGCTGAGCCTCGGCGAAGACGGTACCGAAGGCCAACGATGACTTGCCGGAACCTGATACGCCGGAGAACACCACCAGTGCATTGCGCGGAATGGAGACGTCGACATTCTTGAGGTTGTGCTCGCGTGCACCACGCACCTCGACGCAACCGCTGGCGGCGGCAGCGCATGACGATTCACCAAAGGGGGTGTTGGACATTTCAGCGTTCCTGCATTCGGCGGGCGGGCCGCGCAATGAGCGCGCCCGGTAGGCCATTCTCGCTGCTGCGGAGTGAATGGTGTGAGGGCGCAGGAGGTGGAATGCCACCTTCACCCCCCCTTGCTACGCCGTTGCGCGGCCAAGGGCTAGCGTGAGTCATCTGCACGATAGGAGGCGATCATGCATCCCGATGTACTTGGCTGGATCGCCACGGCGGTCCTGATGGCGACGTTGATCCGGCAGATGGTGAAGCAGTGGCAGTCGCCAAACCCCGAGGCGGTATCGAAGTGGCTGTTCGTGGGCCAGATGACCGCGTCCGCGCTGTTTACCGTGTACAGCGCGATGCTGGGCAGCACCGTCTTCGTGGTGACCAATGCGATGTTGCTGTTGACGGCCGTGGTGGGCCAGGTGATGGCCTGTCGCCGTCGTGGCCGACCCCGAACACCCCCGCCCTGCTGATTGTTAACGCGTTTTGCCTGAAGGCTTGACGCCACGTTGCTCCGCCCTTGATGGGGCCGCTCACGATGCAGTTCCTATGCTGGGCGCGCCACCTGAGCCGTGGCACCCAACCTGGAGACCGCACCATGCAACGTGATCAGAAAGACCTTCCCCACCCGGACCCGGAAGCGCAGAATCCCGATCCTGTCAGTCCACTGCAGGCGAAGCTGCACAACCGCCGCAACCATGACGAAGCGCTGCAGGAAGCCTTCCCCGCCAGTGACCCGATCTCTCCCTTTGTTGCTGCACCAACCCCGGAAGAGCAGGCCAAGCGCCTTGGGGAGCGGGTCACGCTGCCAGACCGCCGCACGGATAAGGAGGCCGCGGGAGGTGACGCGTGATCGGGCGCGGTTTTGCCCGTGTGGCGGCCGCAACGGCACGATTGTCCGGCAGCCTGGGCGCATTCGTCGCCGCGCTGGGGGTGATCATCACTTGGGCCGCCAGCGGGCCGGCCTTCCACTTCAATGATACGTGGCAGCTGGTGGTGAATACGGGGACGACCATCGTGACCTTCCTGATGGTGTTCCTGATCCAGCATACGCAGAACGCCGATACGGCCGCGCTGCACATCAAGCTGGATGAACTGATCCGGGTCAGCAAGGATGCCAACCAGGAGCTGTTGAACCTGGAATCGATGGAGCCCGCTCACCTTGAAGAGATACGCCAGCGTTACGAGGCACTGGCGAAGACCGCTGCAGACATCAAGTTCAAGAAAGAGCATTGCATGCCTTGCGATGCGGACGCGGCCGCCGAGGCCTGAAGGGGGCCGCGACGGCGGCAGACCCGCGTGGGGATGTCCTGGTGCAAGGCGCTGCCCGGCAGGGCCTTGCAGCGCTGTTCCGACGGAGGCCATCGACCGGGGACGCAAGCAGTCCCAAGCTGCGATGCCATCGTGAAGCCATGCCGAAGGCCTGCCGGCAGCGAAACGCAGCCACACACGGTGACGGGCGCCGCTTCGTGAAGACGGCGCGCAGGCTTTCTGCTGACGTTCCCATGCAGCCTTCACCTGGCCCCTGCTTTGGCGCAACCGGGCGACGCCTACGCTGAGCGCTCCACTCAACGCGGAGCCCACTATGGCTATCAAGACGGCGGAAGACCTGTTCATCCATGAACTCTCGGACATCTACAGCGCCGAGAAGCAACTGACCAAGGCCCTCCCACGCCTGGCCCGTGCGGCCGAGAATCCGGATCTGGCGGCGGCGTTCGAAACGCATCTGGAAGAAACCCAGGGCCAGATCGAGCGCATCGACCAGGTGGTGGAGGTGCTTGGCATCCGCCTGAAGCGCATCAAGTGCGCGGCGATGGAGGGTCTTGTAGAGGAAGGCAAGGAGGTGATTGACAGCATCGACATGGGCCCTGTGCGTGATGCCGCGCTGATTGGTGGCGCGCAGAAGGTCGAGCATTACGAGATTGCGTCCTACGGCACCATCGCCGCGCTGGCCAAACAGCTGGGCTACAAGGATGCCCTCCCCTTGCTGCTGGAGACGCTGGAGGAAGAGAAGGCGACCGATGAAAAGCTCACCCTGCTGGCCAAGGGCGGCGGCAACGCCAAGGCCGCGCAGGCTGCCTGAGCCGCGTGGAATGCAGCACGGCCGCCATGGAAGGCGGCCTCAGGGTCGGTACAGCACCTGGTCGTTCGGGCAGAAGAAGGTGCGCCGCCGGGTGGTACCCATGTACAGCTTGCTGATCGGGCCACCGCAGACCGGGCAGATCCTGCGCATATGTACCTGCCAGTGCTTCTTCAACGCGAAGCGGCGCTTCCACTCCAGGAAATCGAAGCTGTAGGCGCGTGCCTGCGTGATCAAGGCGGTGAGCTTGCGCGGCGGCAGGTTGCCCAAGCGAGTGGCCGGGTGCACGCCTATGCGGAACAGCACCTCGTTCTTGATGATGTTGCCGACGCCGGCGAAGACGGTCTGGTCCAGAAGCGCGTCACATACCAGGACGTCCGGCATTGCCTTCAGCTTGCGCCGAGCCAGCTTCGGATCCCAGGCATCGTTCAACACATCCGCGCGCGAATCATAGACGTCGTCCAATGGCTCGCCAATGAGCTTTACGGAACAGGCATAGAAGTTCAGCTCGCCATTGTCGAACCCCAGGGACACCCGCGCAGGGGTTGGCTTCCGTTCGTCGATGCGCCAGCTGCCGAACATCATCAGATGGATGCGCAGGGTCTGGTGGCTGAACTCCAACAGGAAATGCTTGCCCCAGCTTCGAACGGCTTTCACCCTGCGTCCTTGAAGTGGCGACAGATCGATCCGGCTGTTCCCTGAAACCGCGCGGACGACGTGCCCTTTGAAATGCCTCGCAGCCTCGCACAGCAGGACAATGGATGGGCCCTCAGGCATGCTCGTCCTCCTGCAGCAAGGCCTGCAGGCGCAGGGCGTTGCTTGTGGCGTGGCCCAGCGCGGTATTGTCCAGTACGAACCAGACTGATCGTTGCGTGTCGGCTTCGCGCCGCAGCCGTTGCGCAAATTCCGCCAGGGTCTGTTCACAGTACGCACTGCGATAGATCTGTGGCTGGCCGTGCCAGCGCCAATAGCTCCAGGAGCGGTCCCCGCCGGAAATCGCGGCTGAGGGCGCCCGTGCCGGGTCCGCTGCAACCCGTGCAACACCATGGTCGCTCAGCAGGGCGTCCGCTTCCGTAGTGAACCAACTGGGATGGCGCGGCTCACAGGCCACATCGACCTGGACGCGTTCGCGCAGACCCTGCAGAAAGCTCTCCGCCGTCGCCGGTTCGTATGCCAGGCTGGGTGGCAACTGGAGCAACAGCGGACCCAACCTGTCACCCAGTGCCAGCACCCCATCAAGGAACCGCTGCAGCGGCGGCATTGCATCGCGAAGCCGATGTTCATGGCTGATCGAGCGCGGCATCTTCACTGCGAAACGGAAATGGTCCGGTACGCTCGCAGCCCACCGCGCATAGGTACTGGGCAAGTGCGGACGATAGAACGAGGAGTTGATCTCGACCATGGGCAGGCGGGTGGCATAGCGTTGAAGAAGGCTATTGCCCTGCCCAAAGGCTCCCTGCGCCGACCGGGACAGCGACCAGCCAGCGCAACCAATGCGTGTCGGACCAGGCGGCGTCGGAGCTGTGTTCACCGCGCCACCCAGCCGTCAGGTTCCAGAGCGCTGCTGGCGGCGCCGTCCACATTTGACTGCGTCACCCACAGCAGGCGATCGAGCGCGCTGGTGCCTGAAGCCAGCGCCGATGCGCTGCGCACGAAGCCTGTCCAGTCGGAGATGGCAATCTTTCCCAGCGCCAGTTCATCCACCCGCACGCAGCACATCCGCCAATGGGGGAACTGCCGCCGGCCCACCCTCCCCCGGTTGAGTTCGACCACGCCACTGTGGCTGCCGGCTGCCAGGATCCGCTTGTACGCGCTGCTGATCCCCGCTTCGGGGCCTTCGAGGTACTGCAGGAAGCGGCTGCCATCAAATAACAGCGTACCGGTGACATCGGCGGATTCATTGAATAGCACCGCGTCCATCACAAGCTGCTGCAGTCGTTCCGCAGTCAGGCTGTCGGACGCTTCACTTACATAGGCAATTGCGCGAAGAGGCATGACACCACCGGTTGTTGCAGACAGCCCTACCTTAGCGACGCGCATCGTACGCGCGGTGAGACCGGTGTGGAGGTTGCGTCGAGCTGTGGCGTGGCCGCTGCGCATCGCGTCTACACGCAACGTGCGCTTCAGATGTGCGCACGCGTGCCAGCACATGGCGGGCTTCAGCCGCGAGGGCGGCCGGCATGGGCTGACAGTGGCAATCAAGGCGGAATGCCGTATCGGCCCAGGTCGCACTCAGGCGGTCATCGAGCTGGAGAGTGCTGCGCCCGGGAAACCCTTGGGCCTGGCCGGGTCGCGGCCCGGTTCCGCCGAAATCAGCGCCTGCATCACGTGATGCTGGACGCGATTCCCACTCTCCTCCATGCCCACGAAATACACAAAACGGCCATCGAACTTGGCCTGCGCCCCCTCCAGGGCGGTGTTGGCCTGAACGGCTCGCTTCAGCGACTTCATCCACACCCGTTCGGGTGTGCGGTCAAGCTCTACAACAACGGCGGTGCCACCGCAGTCCAGGGACATGCTCTCGACACGCAGCACGCGTGGCGAAGCGGGATCGGTTCCAGGTCGATGCATGGCAGAAGCTCCAGTGTCGAAGATGGCGGCAATAATCCATGGCCGCTGCCAAAATGCCGTCAAGGAACGCCGCGCTCTTTCCACGCCACCTCGACAGCATTGGCGGCACCTTCCCAGCTTCGCACCGGGCTGACATTCCACACGCGCAGCGTTGATGCAGCACAGCACACACTGCAGTTCCCGATGCAATACAGGCATGCGCGCATGCAACCCGATATGAGCTGGCGCAGGTGCAACCTGCTGCTGGTGGAAGATCAGTTCGATCTGGCCGCACTGATGGAGCAGGCGCTCGAAGACGGAGGGGGCCAGGTAACCCATGCGTATAGCGTGTTTGATGCGATGGGGCTGTTGGAGAAGCAGACGTTCGATGGCGCCGTGCTGGATGTGGAGCTTCGTGACGGCGTGGTCTTTCCGGTTGCCGATCGCTTGGCCGAGCTTGGCATCCCGTTCCTGTTTGTGTCTGCGGTCTATGACCAACTGGTGCCGCAGCGCCACCGAAGCGCGGCCTTCGTGGCCAAACCTTTCCACATCGCCCAGTTGCAGCAGGCCGTCCAACGCGTGATGGGCGATGCCTGCACGCCCTTGACCACGCACTGATCCTGCGTCGCAGTCAACTCAGTGGGGTGTCAGCAAGGGAAAACCCGTTTCACTTGCCCTGCGCCGCCCTGCGAAATTCGGGAGGGTCGGCCTACAACAACGCGTCGACCAGTCAGGCCGCTTTAGCATAGGGTTCGACGATCGAGAGGAGCTTTTCCATCGCGGTAGCTCCCGCCTGGTTCGTCGCCGCCCGCTGGATGAAACTGGTCCAGTCAGCAAGGGCGATCATCCGCAGCTCATCCGCACTGACTGGCAGGCAGCGCATTGGCCAGAACGGCAACCGCCGTTGCCCGACACGCCCGCGAGCAAGCTCCATCAGGTCGGTGTGACTGCCGGCGCCACTGACGCGGGAGAAGGCCACATCCAGCCCATCGGCGGGGCCCTCCATGTATTGCAGGAAGTGCCGGCCGTCGAATAGAAGCACGCCGGTCACACCCGCTGATCGGTTGAAGCGGGCCGCATCTTCCATCAGTGCTTCCAAGCGCGCGGACGTGAATCCAGCGACGGCTTCGCTGACATAGACGATGGCTCTGTTCGGCATGGTGGCGCTCCTGCTCTCCCGGTCGCTCAATCTAAGGCCGGTGTCGTTGAGAGACCGTAAACGCCAAACGTGAATTGGTCACATATCGCCCGGCGAACCGGGGTTTTTAACAGCATTTCCGTTGCATCCCGCCATGGCGCGCCGAAGCAGCTGATTTTCAAGCCAACAGGATCGGCTGGCCTGCCGCCGGGGCGGCGCCCAACCCGCCCATCTCCGCCAGATAGGCTGAAAACCCGCCTGTCGCGCGCCCTGCCAGGCGGGCACTGGTCATGACGAGCGGGGCACCCGCCCACCGCACATC
Organism: Stenotrophomonas sp. GD04054; assembly: GCF_029836955.1. Taxonomy (NCBI): domain Bacteria; kingdom Pseudomonadati; phylum Pseudomonadota; class Gammaproteobacteria; order Lysobacterales; family Lysobacteraceae; genus Stenotrophomonas; species Stenotrophomonas sp. GD04054. The sequence goes on from NZ_JAOECR010000001.1 coordinate 184,812, forward strand.
AGCGCCGAGACGCTGCAATGTCCTCACCAGCTGGACGTCCTCCCCGCAGTGCAGCGGCGAAAAGCCGCCTGCCGCACGATAGGCCTGGGCGGAAACACCCAGGTTCGCACCGTGGATACGCCCATGATCGTCCCCCCATTGCTGCCGCCTCCGGAACGCCTTGCGCAGGCGCTCCTCGGCGCTGCAGTTCGTTGCGATGTCCACCAGCCCGCAGAAGACGTCCCGGCGTCCCTCAAGCTGTGCGACCAGCCACTCAGGAGGTACCTCGCTGTCCGCGTCCGTGCTCGCCAGCCATCTTGCACCCCGGCCCAGCAGCTCGGCGGCGGCGGCGGCTCGGGCGATGCCGACGCAGCGTGCATCCAACCGCAGCGTATCAACCCGTTGCTGGGCGCAGATGGATTCCGTGGCGTCCGAACAATCGTCCAGCGCAACAATCACCTCCACCGCTTCGCCACCCAGCCCGGGATTCAGGGCCGCCCTCCTGATCGACTGCAGGCACCGCTCCATGCTGGCTGCCTCGTTGTGGGCCGGAACCAGCACGCCTATCACCGCAGGCCCTCCAGACGGGCCAACGACAGCGCGCCGCGCGTCCACCCCTGCAGTACGAAGTCCGCGTCGCGATAGTGGAAGGCCTCCTGCAGGCCTTCACCCAGGCATCGATGCACGACCTCGGTGCGGCTCGCGCGCCCCGGGAACGAGGGCAGCCAATGGCAGGCCACCAGCAGTCCATCATCACGAAGCGCTTCCCCGATACCGGTGCGCAGCTCGCGCAGCGCGCCGGCTCCCAGGTAGTAGCCCATTTCGCCGCAGACGATCAGATCGAAGCGGCCCGGCGGCCATTGCTCGGGATGGCTGGCGCAGTGGACCTGCACGTGCGGCAGGTGGGCCAGGTTGCGGCGCGCCTGGAACGCAGCACGCGGGCTGATGTCGGTTGCCAGAAGGCGCTCGCAGCGGGCGGCCAGGGCCTCGGTCAGCACGCCATTGGAACAACCCAGCTCCCACCCGCGAATGAAATGGCGCTGGCTCAGGCTTGCCAGCAGCAGTGCACGCTTGCGTTCTTCATACCATCGGCTTCGGTAGCCGAACGGGTCCTCCTGCTCATGCAGGTCATCGAAGTACGGTTGCGCGCTCATGCCAGGAAAACCTCGTAGTTTCGGAAGAATCGGGTCAGTACATGCGCGGGCAGCACCGGAGGGCTGTTCAACCCCGGCACGTCGCCCGTCTGCGTCCGGAAATGCGCGATCGCGTTTCGTTTCGCGGCCGCTACTGCTGAAATGTCGACCAGTCTGGGCACCTCCCACGCCATATGTGCACAGGCCGGATCCAGCCAGTGCCATCCCCAGACCGGGTACTCCAGACGGCGGCACCCCACCGCCCGGGCGGCGTGGCAGGCAGCACGCCCTGCCGCTTCATGGTCAGGGTGGCCATCAAACCGCCATGGCGCCAGGACCAGATCGCGGGGCTGCAGTTGCTGTTGCAGCCAGCCTTCCAGGCCCTGTTCGTGCGTGCTGACCGCGCCGTCGGCGATACCCAGGTGAAATATGGAAGCGGCCGGGATGCCGAGTTCGCCCAGTGCCGCGGCAAGCTCCGCCCGCCGTGCCGACCGCAAGCGCGCTGGCGTCCACCACGGCTCGCCCGGATAGCATGCTTCGCCGTCCGTCACTGCAACGACGCTCACCTCCATGCCTTGCCCCACTGCGTGATGGAGCAGTCCGCCACAGCCGAGGATCTCGTCGTCCGGGTGCGGCGCGACCACCACCAGGCGGTCATGCCCGGTGCACAGCGCGCTTGCCGGCGTAATCGGCTGCTGCCAGAGCCAATTGCAGCGCAGCCACGCCTGTTCCTGCGTTCCTTCGCCTTGCAGCGGTGCTTTGGCTACAGCGCCCATGTCGCCTCCTGGGCCGCCCGCTGCCCACCCAGCCACTCCCAATCGCGGTCGGCGTGGTTCTGGCGAAGGAACACGGTCAGGTCCGCGCAGCGGTGGGCATGGGCGTCTTCCAGGCACATGGGCGCCGGGCCCAGGGCCCGACCCGCCAGATCCAGCACGCGCGTAGCCGCCCGCTCGATCACGCAACGAATCCGCACCACGTCCTCGCGATGCGCCGATTCGGGCTCGGCATCGATGCGTGCTGCCAGCTCGCGAAGCAGCGCCGCGGCCGGCGCCAACGCGAGGTCCACTTCACCCAGTAGACGTGCACGATTTCCCTCGGTGCAGGCTGATCGCATGCGTTCGGCCAACGCGACCGCTGCGCCAAACCATACCGCCGCCATACCCGCGCCTCCATGCCAGAAGCCCGGTCGTTGCAGATAGTCATCGCGAGCCCCCAATATCACCATTGGCGCGGCATCAAAGCGCACGGTGGTGGACGGAATCCCGGCCATGCCGACGGCGGGCCATGGCTCACCCGACAGCGTACCCCAGTGCTCCGCTGCGACCTGGCACAGCCACACCCCCTGAGCACTGCGAACCGTGACCAATGCGGCATCCACCCAGGCGCTGCCCGAGCACCAAGGCTTGTCCCCGCGCAGTCTGCCCTCGGCGTCGATGCGAAGTGTGCTCGCCGGGCCTTCTGCCGCCCACACAGCCCACAGTTGGCCTTCAGCAGCCAACGGTGCCTTCAACTCGGCCATGATCGCCTGCGCGTCGTGGTGCGCCTCCAGCACCTTGGCCAGGCAGAGATCTTCGCCCCCCAACGCCGCAAGCGCCCTCCAACGATCCAGTGTCTGCCCGCATCCCGGTAATGGCAGTTCAGGCTGCTGGACGAGCACCTGGCGGGCGCGGTTGATCAACGATGATGGCGGCGTCGCATCCTGCATGAGGGCTTCTGCAATGAAGATATGTCATGAACGTAGGCGGCAGGCGGTCACATCACTGTCTTGGAGGTGTGGCGGGCACATGAATGCCCCGCGCAGTGATCCTCACGCACCTGTCCCACGCCGTTGCTGCCTCACGCGCAGGCACTGCTGCAATTCCCACAGCCATGGCAGCACCACCAGTACCAGCGCCGGCGACAGCACGAGCCACCAGGCCTCAAGCGCCGCAGGATCCACGCTCAGCGACCACCGCGGCTGCGCGTGCCAGCCGACCCAGCCCAGCAGGACCCAGGGCGCGGCATCGAGCACGCTGTGCACGTGCTGCTCCGCTGGACTGATACGCCGGCGGCCGTCCGCGCTGACGGTGTCGAAATAGCCGGTGATCGCGTGTGCGATCACCAGAAGCGCCAGGAGCGCGACGAGTGACCGGGTATTCTCCAGCAGGAGCCATGCCAGCACGCCACTACCAATCAGCAGTAGCTGCAGCCCGTGCAATGCGCTTTCCCGCAACGCAGAGGTGTGCGGCAGGTCGGTACGCCGGTGGAAATGGAAGTCGAGCCAACCGGCGGCCAACCAGAGCGCATAGACACATGCCATGACGATCGCGCTCATGGCGGCATGCTCAGGGTGTCAATACGATCTTGCGGCAGTCGTCGTCCTTGGCGTCAAACATCGCGTAGCCCTGCGCCGCATCGGCCAGTCGCATCCTGTGCGAGATGATGTCGCCCGGGTCCAGCTTTCCTTCCATGATTGCGTCGAGCAGTTCCGGCATCAGTCCCTGCACATGGGTCTGCCCCATCTTGAACGTCAGCCCCTTGTCGAACGCGTCACCCAGCAGGAAGCCATGGATGAAGCCGGCGTAGACCCCTGGGATGCTGACCACCCCGCCGCGGCGTGCAGCTGCAATACATTGCCGGATCGCCACGCCGCTGCTGCCTTCCAGCTTTACAGCGGTCAATGCGGACTCCAGCGCACTGCCCTCGGCCTCGAAACCTACCGCCTCGATGCAGGCATCCACGCCCCGCCCGCTGGTGTGGGCAAGAATGAAATCGGCCGGGTCTTCGATCTCGTTGAAATCGATGGGGGTCACCCCGTAGGCCCGGCGCGCATAATCAAGGCGGTACCGAAGATGATCGATCATGAAGATGGTCTCGGCCCCCAGCAGGCGGCAGCAGGCCGCGCTCATCAGCCCGACCGGGCCCGCACCGAAGATGGCCACCGTTGAGCCCGGCTTCACCCCTGCGTTCAGCGCGGCCTGGTAGCCGGTGGGCAGGATGTCAGACAGGAACAGGACCTGCTCGTCGGCCACGCCTTCCGGAATACGTAGCGGGCCCACATTCGCCTTGGGCACGCGCACGAACTCCGCTTGGCCACCGGCAACCCCACCGTACAGATGGCTGTATCCGAACAGCGCGGCCGGCGGCAGAAGGCCCTTCTGATTCAGCGCCGCGCCCTTGCCGGTATTGGTGGTTTCGCAAGCGGCATACTCGGCCAGCCGACAGTGGAAGCACTCACCACAGGCGATCACGAAGGGAATCACCACCCGATCCCCCGGCTTTACCTGAGTAACGCCGCTGCCGACCTCTTCCACGATGCCCATGAATTCGTGGCCGAGAACATCGCCATCGTGCAGATCCGGAATCTTGCCCCGATACAGATGCAGGTCCGAGCCGCAGATGGCGGTAGCGGTAACACGCAGGATCAGATCGTCATCAGCCGCCAGTACCGGGTCCGGCACGGTCTCGACGCGTACATCCTTGCGGCCGTGGTAGGTCAATGCCTGCATCGCGGTTCTCCAGCAAGAGGGGGTTCCAGCATCGCAACACCCCCCTCCCCCCTGCGGTGACATCCCGGTGTGCATGGTGTTCATTTCGCGACGTCACCGCGTTAACCGCACTGGCCGCAAGCTTCAACCTCCTGCTGCAGGAGCGACCCATGACCGACAAGCTTCCCTTCAATCCGACCACGGACGTCGATGATCAGTCGAAGGCACATACGCCGGACAAGCGGCGCAATGATCGAGCCAGATGGAAGGAGCACGACATGCCCGACGATGGCGATGGGCCCAAGGCTGTACCCGAGGACTACGAGCGTCCTGATCCCGATCCAACAGGGAAACGTTGAGACCGCCTCACATACTGGATGCGCCGGATTCACAGCTCATGGCCCGCTGGCGGCGCAAGCTTCATCATGGCCATTGAAACAGCCTGAACGAGGTGTTGCATGTGGAAGCGCAACGGTCTCTCGCTGGTGCTGCTTGTGCTCACCGTTGTATTCATTGGTGGGCAGGCAATTGCGGGACATCACGTGCACAACCAGGAGCTGCTGCAGCACGGACGCACGCCGATCGATCTCTGGCACTACCTGGCAACCGGGCATTTCGTCAGCGCCACATTCGAGAACTGGGAGAGCGAATTCCTGCAGATGGGGATGTATGTCCTTCTGACAGTGAGCCTTCGCCAGCGCGGTTCGGCCGAATCGCGGCCCTTGGACCCTGCGCAGGAACAGAATCGCGTCGAGCCGGGGCCCACGCCCTGGCCCGTGAGGCGTGGTGGCGCATGGAAAATCATCTATGGCCATTCGCTTGCCATCGCCTTCGGCCTGTTGTTCCTGGCCAGCTTTACGCTGCACGCATTGGGAAGCTGGCGAGCCGAGCAGGCCGAGCAGCGGCTGCAGGGCTTGCCAGTGCCGGGCTTTCTCGAGCACCTGGCCAGCAGCACGTTCTGGTTCGAATCGATGCAGAACTGGCAAAGTGAGTTTCTGGCCGTGCTGTCTCTGGTTGTGCTGACCATCTTCCTGCGCCAGAAGGATTCGCCACAGTCCAAGCCGGTCGAAGCGCCGCATGCGCAGACAGGAGATTGAGGCATGGCACGCCGCCCTTCTACCGCCCTGCTGATCATCGACATGTTCAGTCGTTTCGACTTCCCAGGTGCAGACGCGCTGGCGCCAGCGGCAGAGAACGCGGCCCGGCAGATCCGCCGCCTGAGAGACCACTTCGATGACCAAGGGTGGCCAGTCATCTATGCCAATGACAACTTCTCAGATTGGAAGCGGGACTTCCGCCAGCAAGTGGAGCAGTGCCAGAGGGACGGGGGGACGGCTGCCCGAATTGCCACAACCCTCTCCCCCCTGCCCGGCCACTATTTCGTGCTCAAGCCCAAGCACTCGGCGTTCCTCGCCAGTCCCTTGCCGATTCTGCTGGCCAAGCTGGGAGTACGCCGTCTTTGCCTCACTGGCATGACGGCCGACTCGTGTGTCCTGGCCACGGCGCTGGACGCCAACGCCAGGGAGTTCGAGGTCGTGGTGGCATTGGAAGCTGTGGCGGCGATGCCCTCGCAGAAACGGCATGCACTGGCAGTGCTGGCAGACTCGGGCGCAGCCCGGGTCGTCCGAATTTCGTCGCTGGTTTCTGCGTAATCGGCAGGATCAAATCGAGGCAGTTCAGGCCCGGTCCGCTACACCCTGTACACCGGCATGACCGGCGCAATGTGCACAGCAGAAGATCTGGCCCTTTCCTTCAACGCCATGCCCGATCACCGCGCAGTCGCAATGTGCACAGCGCGGCGCGAATGCATGGATCGCGCACTCGAACGAATCGAAGGTTCCGCTGCGTCCGCCCTGCTGCAGGGTGAAACTCTTGTCGTAGTTGTTGCCGCATACATCACAGGTGGCCATGTGGCACCTCTTCGTGCGTAAGGAAGGTGCAGTGTGGTGAGCGCGGGTGTCGGTGACCGTGAACGCAGTGTGTCCAGAAGGTCCAGAATACGCATTGCAAGGTACTCTAGAACGTGCCCCGCCCAGTTGACGGGTGGGCTGTCCAGGCGTGCGTTCCGCCTGGTCAAACTCTTGCCGTGTTCTGCATCGGTTGGGATGCGGCACGTTTCCGGATCGGTAGCGAAGAACCCGCACGCGAGGGCCGGCTGCAGGGCGGCGATCCTGTTCCAGTGAGCCCATCGCGGCTGTGATGCCGGACGGTCATCGAGGCAACATCGACCTAGACCCGCAATGCCTCCAGCACCAGGCTGAACGCCGGGGAAGGCTGCCGCCTGCTCGGGTAATACAGATGATAGCCGGGGAACAGCGGGCACCAGTCCTCCAGTACCCGCACCAGGCGGCCGCTTTCCAGATGGGGGGCCAGCTCATCAACGGGCAGATGCACCAGGCCCAGGCCGTCAAGCGCGGCATCGACCATGTGCGGTGACGTGCTGAACACCAGCGGGCCATCCACGCGCACATTGATCTCGCGACCCTTCTTCTCGTACTCCCACACATACAGTCCACCGCTGCTGGGAAGACGGATGTTGATGCACCGGTGACCAGTCAGATCGCCCGGCACCTTCGGCATTCCGTACGCAGCGAAGTAGCCCGGCGTCCCTGCGGTGGCCATGCGCAGGCGTGGGCCGATGGGCAGGGCGACCATGTCCTTGTCGATGGATTCGCCAAGGCGAACACCGGCGTCGAAGCGGTCGGCAACGATGTCACGCAGTGCATAGCTGACGTCGAACTCGATGCGGATGTCCGGATAGCGGTGCAGCAGCGGCATCAGCTTGGGCAGCAGCACCGTGCGCAGTACGTGGTCGCCGCTGGTGATCCTGACCTGCCCGGCTGGCGTGTCCCTCAATGCAGTAAGGGCTTCGAGCTCCATTTCGATGTCGTCGAAGTGGTTGCCGATCGACTGCAGCAGGCGCTCGCCTGCCGTGGTCGGCGAAACGCTGCGCGTCGTGCGGGTCAGCAGCCGGATGCCGAGACTCTCTTCCAGGGTCTTGATGGCCTGGCTCAGTGCGGACTGGGTAACCCCCAGCACGCCCGCCGCGCGGGTAAAGCTGCCCTCCCGCGCTACGGTCACGAAAGCCAGCAGATCATTGAAGTTGCGTCGTGCCATGCGTGCAGTGTGTCACAGGAATTAATTAGCACAACTAATTGAGCCATTCGCAATTGATTATCTAATCAAACACCCGCGCGTGGTCCAGACTGGCCCCTCCCCCACCACGGGAGCTCCGGCAGCCGGAGCTTTCCGCCGTCATCGCCCTTCTGGGCCTGGAAACCTTCATGAGTTCACTCAATCTCCCCCCGACCGGGGCGAGCACGGCCGCGCCTGTCCGCTCGGCATCTCCCAGGGAATGGGGTGCCGTGCTGGCCCTGTCACTCGGCGCCTTCGCGCTGGTCGCTTCCGAATTCATGCCGGTCAGCCTGCTGACGCCCATCGCCACGGACCTGCGGGTCAGTGAAGGCCAGGCCGGACAGGCCATCGCGGTGTCCGGCGGGTTCGCCCTGGTCACCAGCCTGCTGGTCTCGCCACTGGCCGGACAGCTGGACCGCAAATGGCTGCTGCTGGGCCTCACTACCGCAATGATCCTCTCGGGAACGCTGGCGGCACTGGCGCCCAGCTTCCCGATGTTCATGCTGGGCCGTGCGCTGATCGGCGTGGCCATCGGTGGCTTCTGGGCCATGTCGGCCGCCACCGCCATGCGCCTGGTTCCTTCGCACCAGGTGCCCCGCGCACTGGCCATCGTCAACGGCGGCAACGCGCTTGCCACGGTCATTGCGGCGCCGATGGGCAGTTACTTCGGCGCCATCATCGGTTGGCGCGGTGCGTTCTTCTCGCTGGTGCCGGTGGCTGTGGTGGCCCTGCTGTGGAAGATCGCCGCGCTGCCATCGATGAAGGCGACCGCCGGGCGCGCTTCCTGGAATGTGTTCGCGCTGTTGAAGCGCCCGCCGGTGGCGTGGGGCATGGCGGGCGTGAGCCTGTTCTTCATGGGCCAGTTCTCGCTGTTCACCTACCTGCGCCCGTTCGTGGAAGGCACGCTGCACGTATCACCTTCGACGTTGTCGCTGTTGCTGCTGTTGATGGGTGCTGCGGGCCTGGCCGGCACGTTGTTGATCGAGCCCTTCGTGCACAAGGCACTCTTCCGCACACTGGTGCTGCTGCCCGCACTGATGGCCGTGGTGGCGGTGTGCATGATCCTGCTCGGCAACACGCTGCCGAGGGTGGCGGTGTTGTTCGCCCTGTGGGGCCTGCTTGGCACGTCGGCGCCCGTGGCCTGGTGGTCGTGGCTGGCCCGCACCCTGCCCGATGACGGCGAGGCCGGTGGCGGCCTGATGGTAGCCGTGGTGCAGATGCCCATCGCCGTCGGTGCGACCGTGGGCGGCCTGCTGCTGGACCACCAGGGCTACCGCGCCACGTTCTGGTTCAGCGCTGTCCTGCTGTTGGGCTCGGTGGTCACGTCCTGCATCGCTGCGCGCTCGGCGCAGCACCATCGCCTGCCTGTCCATACCTGAAGGAGTCCCCCATGCACTACACCTGTCTGGGCCGATCGGGCCTGAAGATCAGCCGGCTGGGTCTTGGCACCATGAACTTCGGCGAGCTTGCCGACGAGCCGACCAGCTTCGCCATCATGGATGCCGCCGTGGATGCCGGCATCAACTTCTTCGACAGCGCCGACGTCTACGGCGGACCGCAGTCGCCGGGCATGGCGCAGGGCTTCGGCCTCTCCGAAGAGATCATTGGGCGCTGGCTCAAGCGCAGTGGCAAGCGTGATGGTCTGGTACTGGCGACCAAGGTGTACCAGCCGATGGGGCTGGGCCCGAATGATCGCCGGTTGTCGGCGTACCACATCCGCCGCGCCTGCGAGGCCAGCCTGCGCCGACTGCAGACCGACCACATCGATCTGTACCAGATGCACCATGTGGACCGGGCCACGCCATGGGAAGAAATCTGGCAGGCCATGGAACAGCTGATCCGCGAAGGCAAGATCACCTACGTGGGCAGCAGCAACTTTGCCGGCTGGGACATCGCCACCGCACAGGGCGTGGCCACCGCGCGGCACACCTTTGGCCTGGTGGCCGAGCAGAGCCTGTACAACCTGACCCAGCGCACGGTGGAGCTGGAAGTGATCCCGGCACTGCGCTACCACGGGCTCGGCCTGATCCCCTGGAGCCCGATCGGCATGGGCCTGCTGGGCGGCGTGCTGAAGAAGGTCACCAATGGCCGACGCGCTACCCCGCAGCTCCTGCAGCGTATCGAACAGCTGCGCCCGTAGCTGGAAGCGTATGAAGCGTTCTGCGATGAACTGGGTGAGGCGACCGCCGACGTGGCGCTGGCGTGGCTGCTGCACAACCCGGTGGTGACCACCGCGTTGAGCGGGCCGCGCACGGTGGACCAGCTTTTGCAGAACCTGAAGGCCCCTGCCCTGAAGCTCTCGGGTGAGTCATTGGCTCGGCTGGATGCGATCTGGCCTGGCCCCGGTGGCGAGGCGCCCAATGCCTACGCCTGGTAATCCCCCAACTCCTGGAGTACTCCCCATGTCCATGCTTCTCGGCACATTGATATCCATGGCTGCGCCTGCCACCGGCGGCGGCCCGGCCAGCGACGATCTGAGCATAACGCCTGCTGGCAGCGCATCGTCCGTGGCGGGCCCCGCTGACTACTTCACCGGCAACGTGCGCATCGACGGCGGCTTCCAACGCCCTGCGCCGGCCCGCGTAGGCGGTGCGACGGTCACCTTTGAGCCCGGCGCACGCACAGCCTGGCACACCCACCCGCTGGGCCAGACCCTCATCGTGACCGCAGGCGTGGGCTGGGTGCAGCAGTGGGGTCAGCCACGCCAGCAGATTCGTCCGGGCGACACCGTGTGGATCGCCCCGGGCGTGAAGCATTGGCATGGCGCAAGTGCCGCAGTGGCGATGACCCACATCGCGATTGCCGAGGCGGTGGATGGCAGCCCGGTGACGTGGCTGGAGAAAGTAAGCGACGAAGAGTATTCGGAGATGAGCGAATGAAGACGCTGCTGCTTTCTCTGGTCCTCGCGACCATCCCCTTCACTGCAATTGGACAGGACATGACCCGCGACGCCGACAACTTCTATCGAAGCACCCAGCTCATCAGCGAAAAAGTGCACTTCAACAACCAGTACCACATGCAGATCGTCGGCAATCTGTACGTACCGAAGAACCACAGGCCTGGGCAAGCATTGCCCGCGATCATCGTGGGCCATCCCATGGGCGCAGTGAAGGAGCAGAGTGCGGATCTCTACGCACAGAAGCTGGCTGAACAAGGCTTCGTGACCCTGGCTATCGACCAGTCATTCTGGGGTGAAAGTGCGGGCGAGCCCCGCAATGCAGTTGCGCCGGACATCTATGCCGAGGCCTTCAGTGCAGCCGTCGATTACCTGGGCACGCAGCCACAGGTGGATCGCGAACGGATCGGCGTGCTTGGCATCTGCGGCAGTGGCAGTTTCGTGATCAGTGCGGCCAAGATCGACCCGCGCATGAAAGCCATTGCTACCGTCAGCATGTACGACATGGGCGCTGCGAACCGCAGTGCCCTCAACCGCTCGCAGAGCGTCAAGCAGCGCAAGGCCGTGATTGCTGCTGCCGCGCGCCAGCGTTGGGTCGAAGCCGAGGGCGGCGCCGCACAGTACACCTCCGGCACGGTGCATAGGCTTGAGGCAGATACTCATCCGATCCAGCGCGAGTTCTACGATTTCTACCGCACTTCGCGCGGCGAGTTCACGCCGACTGGTTCATCACCGCAGCTCACCACCCACCCGACGCTGACCAGCAACGTGAAGTTCATGAACTTCTATCCGTTCAACGACATCGAGACCATCTCCCCGCGTCCGATGTTGTTCATTGCGGGTGATCAGGCGCATTCAAAGGAATTCAGTGAGGAGGCCTACCGGCTGGCGGGACAACCGAAGGAACTGCTGTGGGTGAAGGGTGCAGGCCATGTGGATCTGTACGACCGCACCGATCTGATTCCGTTTGCAGCGCTGGGGGCGTTCTTCCGGAAGAGCCTGGACGGAAGCATGTGACAGGCCAACGCCCCCCCTGGCCTCACCCCGTCCGCAGCATCGCCACCAGCAACCCCATCAGGGCACTCCCCGCCGCCAGACTCAGCCACACCCTCCCAACACTGCGGGCACTGAAGACGCCCGCAGCAACGGCAATGAACAGCACGAACCCCAGCAGTGAACTGGCCAGGACCGAAACGGACGTCCTTACCCCCACCAGCGCGGGCAGCAACAACGCCAGTGCCGCAGCGGTAACGGCGGTGAACACGTAGCCGCCCAGCGAGGCGGCCAGCACACGGCTCGCCACCTGCCAGCGATAGGCCGCTTCTCGCCCGGCCGGAGGCTTGGCCGTACGCGCCGCCTCCGGTGCCCGGGGCCAGCGGCGCTGCAGCATCAGGGCTATTCTTGCCAGCATCAACCCGAATGCCAGTGCGACCAGCTCCACGCCGGCCTGCTGCCACGCGCCCCGCTGCAGATACATCAGCAGCCCCTGCCCGGTGGTTGCCAGATTCACCAGCGGCAGCGCCAGGCACAGTGCTGCAGCCAGCCACAACTGCTCGATCCAGGCCAGGCGCGGTGGGCGCCACAGCGCGTGCAGCACCGAGGCAGCGCAGGCAGCAAGAAAAATGCGTATTTCCCATGCGCTGCGATCGCTCATTCCCAATGGCAGCAACCGATTGCCATGCAGGTAGACGATGCTTGCCAGCGCCACCCCGGCCAGCGATGCCACGTTGAAGGCTTCCACGCAGCGGTAGATGCCCGCCGTGGCCGCGCCGAACTCATGCTCGCTGCGCTTGCGCCGCTTGATGGAGAACAGCAGCGTGCCGATGGCGATCATCGCTGTGCCCAGCAGGCCGCTGATGAAGTACAGCCACTTCATCGGCCAGCCGCCGAAATCGGCCTTGTGCAGTGCTTCGATGGTTTCGTGCACCTGTACGGCGCCAATGACATGCGGATGTGCACCATGCTGTTGCAGCAGCGCGCCGCTGGCAGCATCGAACGCCGCCCGGCTGGCCTCGGTCAGCAGATGCCTGTCTGCGCGCCCCACGGGCTTGCGACCGATCACCTCCACCACGCTGTGCACGGTGCCGGGCGCCTGGATCACGATCAGTGCCGGTGGCTGCCCGCTGATGGCGTGCGCGCGTGCCAGCAGTTGCTGCAGGTCCGGCAGTTGCGCGGTGGATACCAGGATGCCTGGCGGAGCTGGCTGCACAGGCGCCAGCTCGGCTTCGTAGCGCGCATAGGCGTCATCGGCATCGCCATAGGCCGCATGCACCGGCCACGGCAGATAGCTGCTGTAGAAGAAGGTCAGCCCGGTGTAGCCGATCATGAACAGGAACGGCAGGGTCAGCACGGCACTCAGGTTGTGCGCATCCAGCCAACTGCGCTGTCCCTTGCCCGGGCGGAAGGTGAAGAAGTCCTTGAAGATGCGTTTATGCACCACCACGCCGGACACCAGCGCCAGCAGCATGCAGGCCGTGATCCAGCCGACCAGCCAGTAGCCGGCCATGCCGCCGTGCAGGGTGTAATGGAAGGACATGAAGTGGCGCCCGCCTTCGGTTTCCCGAAGACGAGGTGGAGGCTGTGGCATGCCGGCGCCGGCATCCACCCAGCGTTCGTGCGCAGTGCCGTCGCCATCCTCCCATGACAGCTCCAGGGGCCAGCCGTGCTGCGCAGGCCAACGGATCTGCCATGCCCGGGCATCGGCGGCGTTGGCGGCCAGCCAGTGCTGCGCACGCACCGCCTGCGTTGCGGTGTCCAGCGCCGGCGAGGAGGCCGGCACGGGGCCGGCCTCCATCCATCGCGTGATCGGCTCACGGAACACGCTGAGCGTGCCGGTCAGGAAAATCGCGCACAACAACCAGCCACAGGTGAGGCCGCACCAGGTGTGCAGCCACGACATGCTCTGCCGGAAACCCGCTTTCATGCCTGCCCCGTGGCGGGCAGGCCGTTGCCCCGCCGGCTGCGGAAGGTCACAGCGAGCCGCGCAGCGTCAGCATCACATTGCGGGGTTCGCCAAAGAAGTTGCCGCGGCGGATCTGGCTGATCATCGCGTAGTAGCGGGTGTCGAACAGGTTGGCCACGTTGACGCCTACGCTCCAGCGCGGATTGATCCGGTAGCCGGCGCGCAGGTCCCACACGGCACGTCCCGCTGCGCCCATGCGCCAGTCCGGGTCGTCGTAGGCCGGATAGGAGTAGCTGCTCTGTGCCGATACACCACCGCCCACAGAGAACGCGTTCCACTTGCCCGGCAGCTGGTAGGACGTCGACAGGCGCAGCAGGTGGCGGGGCGTCTCGGCGCTGATGGTCGCGCCCTCATCGTCGCGGCTGGTGACGTGGGTATAGCCCGCCATCATCTGCCAGCCCGGCGCCAGTTCGCCGCTGGCCTCCAGCTCAAAGCCCTTGCTGCGCAGCTTGCCGCCATTGCGGTAGCAATCGGACGACGCCAGCGAGCCACGGCAGCTGCCCGGGTCGGATTCGTCCACCACGGCGTTGCCGGTCTTGCGGATGGAGAACACTGCGGCGGAGACATTCAGGCGGCCATCGTTCAACTCACCCTTTACGCCCAGCTCGTAGTTGGCGCCGATGGCCGGATCCAGCACCGAGCCGGACGCGGTGACGTACGAGCTCTGCGGCTGGAAGGTATCGGCGTAGCTGGCATAGACCGACCATTGCGGGCCCAGGTCGTAGACGAGGCCGGCGTACGGGGTGAATTCGTGCTTCTGTTCGTAGTCGCGGCTCTTGGCGCCGGTGAAGCCATCGCTGGACTGGTACTTCACCCAGCTCAGCCGGCCCCCCAGCGTGAGGTGCAGCGGTTCTGCAAGCTGCAGGCGCAGGTTGCTGTACACGCCGCTCTGCTGGGCGCGGGCGTTTTCTGACCAGTCCCACGCGGGCTGCAGCGGCTGCGCGATGGCGCTGTGGTCGGGTGCGTAGACATCAATCGGCACGTCGATGGCCAGGTCCGCCGAGCTCTGGCGGGTACGCTGGCGCGACCACATCGCGCCCAGCAGCAGCTGATGGCTGCGGCCGAACGCGTCGAAACTGCCGGTGGTGTGCAGGTCGATGCCATCACTGCGCACGCGCGAGCGGTTGAAATAGATGTCATAGAAGCGCGAACCGATGCCGCTGGCGCGGTCCACCCCGCCCAGCGGAACCGCGACACGCTGGTCCAGGTCCGACTCGGTGCGGTTCACCGACAGGCGTGCCTTCCAGCGTTCGTTGAAGCGGTGCTCCGCCTCTGCAAAGGCTTCGTCGACGGAGCCCTCCTGCCGGTTCCAGTCCTGGATGAGCGAGGTGGAACGCTTGATGTCCAGCGCACCGCCATCGGTGTAGCGCGGCAGGCCGAACAGCCAGTAGCCGTCGGTGTCACTGGCCTGATGGCGCAGGCCGAAGGTCAGCGTGGTATCCGTGCCCAGATCGGCATCGATCACCCCATAGGCCACCGGCGTCTTCGATGAGGTGCCCCGCTGGAAGTAGTCGCGGTCCTGATAGGCGGCGACCAGTCGGCCGCGCACGCTGCCGGTAGCATTGAGCGGGCCACCGCCATCCACCTCGACGCGGTAGTTGTCCCACGAGCCCACGGTTGCGGCCAGATCCAGATGAGCCTGGTCGCGCGGGCGCTTGCGCACCATGTTGATTGCTCCGCTGGGGTCGGCTGCACCCAGCATCATGCCACCAGCACCGCGCAGCACTTCAACGCGCTCCAGTACTGCGGTGTCGATCGGCAGCCAACCCACGGGGGCATAGACGATGCCGGCCACGCCGTCGACCAGATAGTTGCTGTCGTCCACGGTAAAGCTGCGGATCGAGAACTTGTGGTTGCCGAAGTTGCGGGCGGTCTTGGTCACACCCGTGGTCTGCGCCAGGGCCTCGTCCAGCGTGGTGAGGTTGCGGTCGTCCAGCTGCTGGCGGGTGATCACGCTGACCGACTGCGGGGTCTGGCGGATGCTCTGCCCCAGCTTGCCCAGGCTCAGTTCACGTGCCGTGTAAGCGCCATCGCTTGGGGCATTGGCGGTCACGTTCACCGTCTGCAGGGTGGTCTGGGCATCCTTGCTGCGCGCAGGCGCTGCTGCTTCCTGCGCCAGGGTGAACACGCCCGGACGGGTGGCATTGACACGCACTCCACTGCCCTCCAGCAGGCGCGCCAGTGCTTCCTGCGGCGTGTAACTGCCGGTCAAGGCCGGAGCGCGACGGCCCGCCACCGCCGATTCGCTGAACAGCACCTGCTGCCGGGACTGCTCGGAAAAGCGGCGCAGTGCGGCATCCAGCGGTTGCGCCGGAATATTGAACTGCACGCGTGCAGCCGGCTGCGACTGTGCAATGGCCGGCGCTGCCAGCGCGCTGGAAATGCACAGCGCCAGCAACGGCAGCCGCTTGGCGTGTACCCCCGTAGAGAACGCGCCAGCAACAAGTGCGCGCTTGATCTTCATGTACCCCATTACCGCTCCATCATGCTTGGCCGCTACTGGCCTCACTGGGGTAAACGGAAAATGGCGGTGGGGTGGGAACCCGCGCCGGAAGAAATTTTCGTTCCGGCGTCAGCGGGTCACAGGCCGTTCGTCGATGCGGTAGCCGCCCTGGGCATTGCGGGTCACCTGCACCGGCAACAGATCCGGCAGTGCTTCCAGGAAGGTGGCCGGGGCATCGGTGGCTGCGTAGCCGGAGACCGGCAGGAACTTCAGCCCTGGCTGGCCCAACGTGACGGGATGGCCCAGATACTGCCCGACCTCCTGCGCCACTTCGTCCAGCGGGGTGCGCCGGAACACCAGGCGTCCATTGCGCCAACCGCCAATGCTGTCTGCGCTTGCGGCGATGGGGCGATAAGCAGCGGTGAGCGTGGTAACGGCCAGGCCCTGTTCGGCGCGCAGGCTGACCGGCGAGGCACCTTCGGCGCGATCCGGCTGTACTCGCACGTGCCCATGCAGCACCTTGACCACGACTTCGCCCGGCCCATTGCGCACATTGAAGGCCGTGCCGACCACCGTCACCCGGCTGCGCTGGGCATCAACGGTGAAGGGCCGGTCGGCCGCCGGGGCGACCTCGAAGAACGCCTCGCCCTGGTTGAGCACCACTTCACGGCGGGATCGATAGAAATGCACGGCCAGCGTGCTGCGTGCATTGAGCGAAATCCGTGAGCCGTCCGGCAATTGCAGATCACGTATCTCGCCCGCGCCGGTGGCCACGTCCTGTACGTAGCTGGGCGCGGCGTACCAACCGTAGCCGACGTACCCCAAGGCCAGCATCGCCACGGCCGCAGCCGCCGCAACGCGTGGCAGGCGCCACGAGCGTGCACGCCGCGCCGCCCTGCCCCGCCGTAGAGCGGCAGGTGCAGGTACTGCTGGGGTGATCACCGCATGCGCGTCCGAGGCCAGTACGGGGCGTGGCAGCTGGCCCAGGTCGTGCCAGGTTCTGGTCACATCGGCGAACGCCTGTCGATGTGCTTCGCTCCCGGCCAGCCAGTGCTGCAGGGCCGCCTCGTCCTTCGGTTGCCAGTCCGCATCCTGCCGCCGTACCAGCCACGCGGCCGCCGCCTCATGCAGGGCAAACGGGTCGGAATCTGCGGGAGAAGGGAGATCGGTCATCGGCAGGGAAAATCAGCATCGATGGCAGGCGCCAACGCCTCGCCCGCCTTGGTCGGACGATGCAGTTCCTGCATCTGTGCCAGAGACGCATAGCGTACCCGCACTTCGCAGTAGGCAACCGCTCGCGACAGGTGCTTGACCACCATGCGGCGGGAGATCTGCATGCGAGCGGCCACGTCCTCCTGGGTCAGGCCATCGAAGCGGCAGAGCACGAAGGCCTCGCGTTGACGTTCCGGCAGCTCGGCCAGCGCTTCTCGCAGGCGCTCCAGGCGCTGCCGCTGGGCGCTGAGCTGCAACGGGCACTGTGATTCATCGCTGGTGATGGCCTGGCCCGCATCCTCGGCATCTGCCAGTGGCAGGGTCTGGAGACGGCGGCCTGCGGTGTGCTCACGATACTCATCGGCCACGGTGTTCATCACCGTCCGCCGGAAATAGGCACCTTGCTGGTCGCACGACGCCAGTGCTGGGTTTGCCGCCAGCCACTTGACTGCACCGTCGTGCAGGGCGTCCTCACCGTCTGCACCTCTGACACGCGCAAGGCTGCGCAGAATGGGCCCGCGCCAGCGGGCATAGGCTTTCGCAAGGAGGTTCCCGCCCATTGGCGAGGCGTCTTCCGGAATGCCCGCCTCCGTGGACGAGGCCCGATCCGCGTTGCTGCCCGTGCCCCGGCCTAGCGTGGACACATCACCCTCAGGGCAAATGCCAGCGGTCTGCACAGGTGGGGCGGGGAATTCACGTCGGGAGCCGGAGTTCTGGCCGCCATAGGCGGCGGAAGGGGTGGGATGCCGCAAGTGTAGTGAGAGTCATTTGCAATTGGAACTCCCTCCCCCCTCCCTTTCCTGCAGCCGCGGTTCGGATGAGGCCTGGGAACCGGGGTGAAGCGCACGGCAGTTGCGCCCTCCGGGAAGCTGCCGTGATCGCACCATTGGCGCGATGAACTCCACCGCCTCAATCGCGAACCGGCCTGCAATCGCCTTGGCGTGACCGTCCGGGGTGTAGCTTTTCCGGATGTCCCTCATATCGGCTTCGTCGGCGAGCAGCAGCAGTGCTACCTGCCTGCCAGTGCCTGCGTCGATCGCCTCGATCTCGAGGGAAAGCTGCCCCTTGCTCACCGGTCCCATCAGGACCGATGTGGCAATGTTCAGGCCGACAGACACCTCCTTCACCGAGGTTATCCTTGCAAGCAGCAACAGCCCCGTTCCCGGCCGCCCTGCCCCACTCCAGCCCAGGCGCCTGTCGATCTGCCGCTGCAGCTGACTGCTTACGGCAGCCTTGAGGCGATCACCGACGCCCGGGCTCAGCGTTGCAGCTACCTCTGGCATCAGCAGGACGGGGGCGAGAGTCACCGTCTGGAAGTGCCCGTGCGTGCTACCCGCTGGCACGATCTCCATCCGACGCTCCCCGTGGATGCTGAGACCCGCATAGGTCCTGGCCTGGTTTGACCTGACCACATGCACCGGACTGCATGCGGCCAGCAACAGCATTCCCACTCCTGCGAGGAGCTGCGGAACCCGCCGCGACAAGCAGCCTTTCGCGGCGCGTCCGGAACCGGATGTTCTGGCCAGAGTGGCAGTTCGATCGCCGCCTGATGAATGACTACGGCAGCAGGGAATTGCAGAGTGCATGACTTTCGCAGGTTGAGTGGAACGGAATCAATCGAGGTCGAACATCCCCCATGTGCGGGGCTCGCCTTGGCCGGTCCGGAATGCCGGGCCCGACGATTGCAGGGTGTCGGCAGGATGTCGGCAATCACCAATGCAACATGTGCTTCGGATCGAACAGCACGCACGACACTGCCATGATGATCACGACAAGCACCGCGAATCCTGTGGCAATGGCGCCTCTGAGAAATCCAATTCGGATGAGGATGTGCTTCAACAGGGCCACCTCGCCAAGCAGCAGGACAAAGAGAAGTCCTGCTTGTGCTGCGGCAAGCAGCGCATAGACCAGTGCCCAGCACCCCCATGCGATGGCCGCCACACGAATGACGGACGCCGGAACGTCCATCAGCAGCCCCACCACGATCAGCATCGTCACCGCAATGGTGATCGTGCGCATGTTCTCAGCCACGTTCTTCAACGTGGCGCCTTCGCGCGCCAATCGATCGACCTCAAGGAATCTCGCCGCGAGTTTCGATTCAAACAGCCGTATGCGCTTCATGGTTCTACCCAGGTGAAGGAGGGGTGGCTGGAGAGGACTGCACACGCACTGGTGCAATGGACTACAGACGCGCAACCACCACCGGCAGCACGGCCCGGCGGCAGCCCCGACGTGATTGGGTGGCCCGGTCTCTACCGATGGCTACCCGCCGTGCTGGAACCAGGGTGGATGCTGTCTACCTGGATTCCCGGAACTCGGTTGGCAGGCAACCCGCCCAACGCTTGAATGCGCGGCGGAATGCACGGGCGTCGGAGTATCCAACCGCGTCTGCAACTTCGGCGATGCTCAACTCTGAGTTCAGCAGGAGATCGCGGGCCCGCTCATACCGGGCCTCATCGCGGAGTTCCCGATAACTCGAATCCTGGCGATTGAGCCGGCGCCTGAGCGTTCTCTCGCTTACATTGATCAGGCTTGCGAGTTCGCTCTGCCGGGGGGTCGTCTCGATGTCGCACCGCAGGTGGCTCGACAGCGATTCGACAATTTCATTGCGCACGCCCCGCATTGGCAGCAGCGTGTCGAGCTGGTCGCGTACGATCTTCGAGTTGATCCGGTCGAAGCCTGGCAGCCGCACACTCAACCAGTGTGAGTCGAAGGTCAGGCGGTTGATCCCTGCATCAAAGCGCACCGGGCACTGGAAGAACCGCCGGTAGACGTCCGGATCGGAGGGCTTGGGTAGGGAAAAGTCGACCCGTAGCGGTGCAAAGGAGGGGCCAATTAGGTACCTGCTGACGGCGACGAACCCCGCGAATGCATCCTCCACAAGAACGGATTCCAGCTGGATATCAAAGCGCCGGAATCGGACCTCCATCCGGATTTCACGACCCGCTTCCTCGATCGTGTGAATCAGCATGGCGCCGATTGCCTGCTGGTGGCTGAGCCCATAGTTCAGGGCTTCCCCATAGGTCTCGCAGGTGAGCATCGCCAGGCCGGGAACACCCCAGGAGATGGGTGTCTGCCGGGCTCCCAGGGCGAGGCCCAATGCAGGTTCGTCCAGCAATCGTTCTGCGCGCATGAACAGCTTGCGCATCTGTCTGTAGGACAGCCTTACATCTCTCATCGAGAGATCGCGGTACGTGAAACCAAGCCCGCGGCACAGCTCTTCCGGCGAGAAACCCCGTTCTTCAACAAGCCCAAGGATGGCCCTGGCGCCGGTCGGCACGATTTCTGCGATCTGCGATTCGTGCGTTGACCCTGGATCGTCGGAGGGGTTCAGAGACGTCGCGTCCAACGCGAGTTCCTCACCGGGCTCACGCCAGTCCATGGAGGTCGGCAGATTCTTGGAGATGGCAGCCATCACGTTTTCGAAGGGGCGTTTCGCAGTCCCCATAGTCATCCCGTGGGGGACTGATTTCAATGCAGGAGACCGCGCGTGGCCTAAACGGCCCCCGCGTGTCCGGTAATGCTCCTGATGGGTCCGGATGATGATCCAGCGTCGATGTGACTGACTGGCTTCAGGTGGGACTGCGTTGTCCGGATGGCCGCTTTGAGTGCGCCGCCTGTCCCAGATGACCTGTACGAGCCCCGGCATGTCCGGAAGTGTCCTGTTCGTGGTCCAGGTGTCCCCCTAAATTTACGCCGCCTGCAGACCTGACCACACCGCGCTGGTCTGTGGAACTGACCACCCATACAAGGAATCGAACGTGAAAACCCATATGACCTGGTCATTGGTGCCTCGTCTCAGCGCGCTGGCCATTGCCCTGTCCGCGATGACGGGATGTTCCGATACACCAGAGAGCGGGACGGCAGAAGCCCGCACCGCGTATGTCGCCTCCGTTCGACAGGCTGCTGGCGATCAGCGCGCTTACATCGGCACCGTGCGTGCCACGCAGCGAGGACAGCTGTCCTTCCCGGTCTCCGGAAAGGTCTCCGCGGTACTTGTTGAACCGGGTGACGTTGTACGCAAGGGACAGGTGCTTGCTCGACTGGATCCGGTCCCCTTTGCAGCGCAGGAGGCGTCCGCTGCCGGCGACGTCGCACGCGCGCAGGCCGCACTGGACGAGGTCCAGCGACGCGTCGAACGACTGGATGTTGCGCAGAAGGCTGATGCGCTCAGCCCGGCGGAGATGACCGCCGCGAAGGCCGAACTGGCGGCTGCGAATGCGGCCGTCCGCAATGCCCGCGCGCAGCACGAGCTCGCCGGCTGGTCGCAAGGCGAAGCCACGCTGAAGGCAACGTTTGACGGAGTCGTGGCTGCCCGAAACGTTGAAGTTGGACAGTCCGTGGGCCCCGGCGCTGCTGCCATCCAGGTCGATGGTGCGGGCCGCGAGCTGTCTGTCGCGATTCCGGGCACTGCTCCCCTGGCTGTTGGGCAGGTGGTCAACCTGATCAGCGGCTCGGACACCGTGGCGAGCAAGGTGCTCCGTGTCGACGGCCGCGTTGATGCAGGCGGCGTGCGTACCGCATACATCGCAGTGCCCGAGGCGGCGACCGTGGGTTCGACCTGGTCGGTCCGGATCACTGGAACGGATACAGGCCCAGCCAGGCTTCAAGTGCCATTTCGGGCTGTTCTGCCGTCTGCCGTTGGCGGCAAGGGCCAGGTGCTTCGGCTGGCAAAGGATGGCAAGACGACCGAGCTGGCGGAGGTAGATCTGGGTCAGTATCACGGTGACTGGATCGAGGTGAGCGGGCAGATTTCCGCCGGTCAGCGCGTCGTGGTTGCGGGTGCCAAGGCCATCCGCCCGGGCACGCAGATCAAGCCTGTCGACATGAAGATGGGATCAGAACAATGAGCCTCTCCTCATTCTCATTGGCGCGTCCCCGCCTGACCCTGCTGGCGATCGTAGCGATCGTCCTCACCGGCCTCATTCTGGCGCTGGACTTCCCGTCCACTGAAGAGCCCCCCATCACCATTCGCACGGCGACGGTACTCAGCTTCATGCCGGGCGCCGGCGTGGACCGGGTCGAGCAGCTGGTCGCTCGCCCGATCGAGGAGAGCATTCGTGGCATGCCGGAGGTCAAGCGGATCCGGACGACTGTCCGTCCAGGCTTTGCGTTCACCTACGTTGATCTCTATCCCACCGTGGAATCGGAGAAAATTCCCATCGTGTGGCAACGGTTGCGCTCACGCATGGGGGACATCCAGAGCCAGCTTCCCGAGGGAACGATTGGCCCGGTCGTGGACGACGAATTCGGTCGGGTTGCGGTGATGACCATGGGCCTGACCGGCGATGGCTATAACGCAGGCGAGCTCCGGGCAGAAGCCCGCCGCCTGCGCGATGAACTGTTCCGGCTGCCCGGGGTGGAACGTGTCTCGCTGCACGGCGTGAGGGACGAGCAGGTCCAGATCATCCTGGACGTGCCTTCCCTGGCTGCGCGTGGGCTCAACCCCAATGTGATTGCCGATGCGGTTTCCAGGCGCAATGTGATTGCGCCGGCGGGCTATGTCGAGATCGGAGGTTCGGAGATCACGCTCAACGTGAGCGGTGACGCCGACAACCCCTCCCAGCTGAAGAGCACGCCGATACCGCTGCCGAAGGGTGGCTCGGTGCCGCTGGGTGCCCTTGCGCGAGTGGAACGGGTTACCCAGGACCCGCCGATGACGGGTGCATTCGTCAATGGCACGCCGGCCGTGGTGATAGCGGTCTCCATGGCGCCAGGACTCAACGTGGTCAGCTTCGCCGATCTGTTGCGCGGCGACGTTGAACGGCTTTCGGCAACGCTGCCGGCCGGCATGCAGCTTGTCCAGATCACGGATCAGGCCGAGGTTGTTTCCACCCAGCTGCTGCGTGTTGCCAAGGTTTTCCTGGAGACCCTGGCCATCGTCATGGCGGTCGTCGTGCTGTTCCTTGGAATGAGGACCGGCCTGATTGTCAGCGCCATCGTGCCGACCACGGTGCTGGGGACGATGGCAATCATGAAGATCCTGAACATCGATCTGCACATGATCTCGGTGGGTGCAATCATCATTGCCCTGGGCCTGTTCGTTGACAACGCGATCGTGGTTGCCGAGGACATGGAGCGGCGGCTCTCGCTGGGTGAGTCGCCGGACCAGGCTGCCGCTCACGCAGGCAGCACGATGTTCGTGCCGCTTCTGGTTTCTTCGCTGGCGATCATCCTCGCGTTCATGCCGCTGGCCATCTCCAGCACGGAAACCGGCGAGTATCTGCGCAGCCTCGGCATCGTGATGGCCATCGCGCTGCTGTTGTCGCTGGTCATCGGCGTTACCCTGATTCCGCTGCTGTGCAAGTACTTTGCCCATCATCATGCCGAACTCAGCCGCACCGCACGCGCGGTCGAGCGGCTGACGGGCTGGTACCGCGGCAAGGTCCGCTGGATCCTGGGGCACAAGGCCATCTACATCGGCGTAATGGTTGCACTGCTGGCAACCTCCGGCTGGTTGTTCACCACCGTCCCCAACGAGCTGATGCCGCCGTCCGAGCGCCATCAGCTGCAGATGGCCATCGAGCTGTCCCCGGATTCCAGTCCGGCCAATACGATGGCGGTTGCTCACCAGATCAGCAAGGTGCTGGCCGACGAGAAGCTCGTTCCGGAGATCTCCAGCCACGCCCTGTACATGGGCGATGGTGGCCCACGCTTCATTCTGGCACTGAATCCCCCTACTCCCGCAGGACACCGCGCGTATGCCGTGCTGTCACTTGCGAAGGGCGTCAAGCATGAAGCGGCCATTGAGCGGCTGCGTTCTGTGATGGCAACACACTTCCCGGATGTGCGGGTGGAGCCCAAGCGGTTCTCGATGGGGTCTTCGGATGCCGGCGTTGCGACGTTCCGCATCTCCAGCAGCGACGGCGCACATCGGATTGCCGCCGAGAAGCTGCTGCGCACGCTGCAGGACACGCCGGGGATGGTGGATGTATCCAGCGATGCCGAACGCCAGGTTGTCCAGCTTGATGTGGACGTCGATCAGCCCAAGGCCCAGGCCGCAGGCATCAGCAGCGCGGACATCGCCAAGAGCATGGACATGCTGCTGACCGGCGCAACGATTTCCCGCTATCGTGAGGGCGACACCGTTCTCCCGGTCATCCTCCGCGGAGAAGCGGCACTGCGCACGGATATCGGCCAGCTTGAGGCACTCCCGATCCAGAAGGCGGATGGCAGCGGAAGCGTGCCCCTGGGCCAGGTGGCCAAGCTTCGGTTGGCGCCGCAGCTGTCTTCAATCCAGCGAGTGAACCAGATGCGCGCGGTCACCGTGCTTGCAAAGAGCTCCGAGCTGACGGCCCAGGGGATCGCGGACAAGGTCGAGCCACTTCTTTCCGAATTCCGCAAGCAGGGCGTGCGGGTTGAACTCGGTGGCGAGATCGAAGAAAGCAAGAGTGCCAACGAAGGCATCGAGAAGCTGCTCCCGCTCTGCCTTGCTGCCATGTTCCTGTTGTTCGTATGGCAGTTCGAGAGCATCCGCAAGAGCCTGATCGTCCTGGCGAGCATTCCGTTCGTGGTCATCGGCGCGACCTTGGCACTCAAGCTGAGTGGCACCAGCCTGACCTTCATCGGAACACTGGGGCTGCTCGCACTTGCCGGCATCATCGTCAACAACGCGATTCTGCTCATCGATGCGATCGACGAAGGCCAGCGCGATGGCTTGCCTCCTCTCCAGGCCATTGAAGAGGCTGCAGCAAAGCGCCTGCGCCCCATCGTCATGACCAAGATGGTCTGCATTCTCGGCCTTGTCCCGCTGCTGCTGTTTGGCGGTTCCATGTGGACCAGCATGTCGATCGTGATGATCGGCGGCCTTGCCCTTGGAACGCTGATCACGCTGGGTCTCATTCCAGCGCTGTATGCCGCGCTCTACCGCATTCACCCGGCCGAGGAGGCATGATCATGTCTATTGGAAATCGAGTTGCCTGCCTGTCGATTGCTGTGCTTGTAGCCCTGTCTTCTGGCTGCGCCTCTGTGGCTCCCAGGACCGAGATCCCTGACGCCGCAGCCCGGCATCATGTGGGCCAGGCCCCCACGCCGGCGGCGCTGGACGCGGATGTCCTGCCCGGGACGCCCAACAGGCAATGGTGGAAGGACTTCTCCGACCCCAACCTGGATGCGCTGGTCAGCCTGGCCATGCGCGGGAATCATGACCTGAAGTCTGCCCTTGCCGCCGTGGTGGAAGCGCGCGCACTGGCAGGCGCAGCGCGCAAGGACTATCTGCCGAGCGGTGCGCTGCAGGTCAAGGCCGAAGCCATGCAGTCCGCCCAGATCGAAGCGGATCCCTATCGCCAGGATCTTCCCCGCCCCCCTTCCCAGAGGCTGCTGTCCGCCGGACAGATGTTCTCCTGGGAACTGGACCTGTTTGGGCGCATTGGCACCGCTGCAGCCATGGCCGATCGCAGGGCCGATGCTGCGGCGGCTGACGCGAGGTCAGCTGCCGCAGTACTCCAGGCCGAGGTTGCGAAGAACTACTTCCTGCTCAGGATGGACCAGATCAGCCTGTCCTCTCTTGAGCGGGAGGTTGGCCTCAGCGAGGCCCGCGTGGCGCGCGTGAAGGCCCGGTATGCGGCAGGGCTGGTCGATCGCAGGGAGGCACTTGCGGTCGAATCCGAACATGCCGAGCTGGTGGCGCAGGAGGCGGCAACCGTTACCCGGCTGCAGGCGGACAGGGCCGCATTGGCGGTTCTTGCGGGCCGCTCGCCGACCGCGCAGGATGATGCCTGGGAGGCGTTGCTGGCCCCGGCTCCACTGCCGGTCCCGCCGGATCTTGCATCGCTTGCGCAGCCGACCGACCTCCTGGCGCGGCGGCCGGACGTCGCCAAGGCCGATGCACTACTGCGAGCAAGCCTTGGCAACGTCGTACTCGCCGAGCGCGCGCACCTTCCGCGCCTCACGCTGAATGTTTTCGGCGGCATTCTTGCACCGTTCGGTTCGCTGGGCGATTCCAGTGCAAAGCGCTTCTCGGCCGGCCCGGAGCTTCAGTGGGAGTGGCTGAGCTTTGGCCGGAAGAAGGCCAGGGAGGAAGCCGCTCGCGCCGGCAGTGATCAGAACTGGCATGCCTTCGAGCAGACCGTGCTGACGGCGCTGAAGGAGAGTGAGGACTCCCTGCATGCGTGGACGAGTTCCCAGGTCAGGATGCAGCAGGCGGTAAATGCCGAGGCACTCAGCAGCAGATCTTCGGCCTATGCCTCTTCCCGCGTGGACGCCGGAATCGAGCCGAAGGATGCCGGCCTGCAGCAGCAGGCGCTGCACGAAAAGGCGCGCAGAGAGCTTGCGGCGGCACAGGCCGGGCTGCTGATGGCCCACGTGCAGGTGCAGCTGGCGCTGGGGGCATGGCAGCCCGAGAAGGGAGACCCGGAGATTGAAATCGGCAGGCCCATCGCTTCCCGGAAGAGCGCCGAAAGCGAAGCATCCGCTGCGCATCACTGACTGGCTCGAACGGCAACCCGCCAGCCCGTACCGGCCTGGCGGATCGTTCGTCGCCCGCTACATGAGGAAAACTCTCTTGAACGCTACCCACAGTTCGTCCGTGCGTGTGCCCGGCATACTCATCCGCGAAACGGCAGCGCTTATCGTCCGCAATGGCCGGTCTTCGGTGACCGTCAGTGAGATTCTCGAATGCTCGGGCGTCAGCCGTGGCGCGATGTTCCATCACTTCTACTGCAAGCAGGATCTCATCGACGCCACTTTCTCGTGCTGGCTGCAGAACTTCAATCAGGATGTGGAACGGAGAATGCGTGCCAACGGGCTCCGCTCCGGCGCATTCACCAACGCCTACGTGGAATCGGTGGTCGAGGGCTGCAGGCGGCACGACGTTGCAATGCTCTCGGCCCTGATCATCCGCCTGGACCTGACCCAGGTATCCGCGTCGCAGTGGATCGAGTGGATGAAGAAGAAGCTGGCCACCGAGCCGTCCGAGGCCGACGATCCCACGCTGAGGTCTGCGCGTCTCGCCGCCGATGGTCTGTGGCTTGGCTCACTGTCCTGCCCTGCCCCCGCCAATGAACCGAAGATCGACATTCAAACGCCGCAGATCCCGGTGCAGCGCTGTGGCCACGGTCCGTCCCATCGCCTTGTCTAAGGACGATCAGGACGCGCGGTCGCGCGCTCATCGAACAGCAGGGATGCAACCGTGCCATGGCTAGAAGAACCAGGGAGGACGCACACGCCACGCGTGAGAGGATCCTCGATGCCGCACTGGTGTGCCTGCTGCGCCATGGACCCGCGGGCGCCACGCTGGAGCTGATCGCCACCGAGTGCGGCTATTCGCGCGGCGCGATCTACTGGCACTTCGGGTCCCGTCAGAACCTGCTGGGTGAACTTTCCGCGAGAGGGCGGCCAGATGCACCCGAAGGACTGCGGGAAGCCGCCATCCAGCAGTGCAGTGACCCGTTCAAGCTTCTGTTTGCGGACCTGGTCAGGGTCTTTGATCACACACGCCGCACCCCACGCGTTCGCCGAACGGTTGAGCTTCTGCTGCGCTCTGGTGCATCACATGAGCTGGGCGGCATAGGCGACGTGCTCGCGGCGTGCGCGATGCCGGAGGTCCGCATGCTGGAGCTTGTATACCAGCGTGCAGGAGCACTGGGCCAGCTCCGTGAGGGCGTTGATACAGCCACTGCGGCCCGCAGCCTTCATGCGATCGCGGTCGGTGTTCTGCTGGGATCAATCCTGGAGCCCGGCATCCTCGACCTGGAGATGGGCGGGGCACGCACCGTGGAAGACCTGCTCAGGCTGCACATGGCTGTTCCCTTCGCGGCCGCCGGAGCGTGGCTCAGCTCATGTGTGGGCTGAGCCGGTTCCTCATCGATCCACTTCGCCGAACACAATGTCGTAGGTGCCAATCATGGCGACGACATCCGCCAGCATGTGGCCCCTGACGATTTCATCCAGAGAAGAGAGATGAGCGAAGCCGGGAGCACGCAGGTGCACCCGGAACGGCTTGTTGGCGCCATCGGAGATCAGGTAGCAGCCGAACTCGCCCTTGGGCGCCTCGACCGCTGCGTAGGTCTCACCTGCCGGCACCTGGTAGCCTTCGCTGAAGAGCTTGAAGTGATGGATCAGCGCTTCCATGTCGGACTTCATCTCCTGCCGGGACGGCGGCGCCACCTTGAAGTTCTGGACCATCACCGGGCCGGGGTTGGCGCGAAGCCAGTCGACACATTGGCGGATGATGCGGTTGGACTGCCGCATCTCCGCGACACGGCACAGGTAGCGGTCATAGCAGTCACCGGCGCTGCCGACCGGAATGTCGAAGTCAACGGCATCGTACTTCGCGTAGGGGCGCTTCTTCCTCAGGTCCCACGCCACGCCCGAGCCTCTCAGCATCACCCCGGTCATGCCCCAGTCCATGGCCTGCTGCGGGGTCACAACGCCAATGCCCACCGTGCGCTGCTTCCAGATTCTGTTGTCGGTGAGCAGGGCTTCGTACTCATCAATGCGGTTCGGGAATTCGCGGGTGAAATTCTCGATGAAATCGAGCAGCGACCCTTCTCTCGCGGCGTTCAGCCGCCGCAGCTCCTTCCCCTTCTTCCAGCGTGACTCCTTGTACTTCGGCATCTGGTCAGGCAGATCACGGTACACACCGCCGGGCCGGTAATACGTGGCATGCATTCGAGCGCCGGATACCGCCTCGTAGCAGTCCATCAGCTCTTCGCGTTCCCGGAATGCATAGAGCATCACGGCCATGGCGCCCAGGTCCAGCGCGCCCGTTCCGATGTTCATGAGGTGATTGAGGATACGGGTGATCTCATCGAACATCGTGCGGATGTACTGTGCCCTGATGGGTGCCTCGATTCCCAGAAGGGTTTCAATCGCACGTACGTAGGCGTGTTCATTGCACATCATGGATACGTAGTCCAGCCGATCCATGTAGCCGATGGACTGGTTGAAGGGCTTGGACTCCGCCAGCTTCTCGGTACCCCGGTGCAGCAGGCCCACATGCGGATCCGCGCGCACAACGGTCTCGCCATCCATCTCAAGCACAAGGCGCAGTACCCCATGTGCCGCAGGATGTTGGGGGCCGAGGTTCATCACGTAGTTCCGGATCTCGGTATCCCGCCGATCACCGCGCACGGGAGCGGGGCTGCCCGCCGTCGTCCGCTTCATGTTCATCCAATAGCTTCCGTAGTCCGAACGCATTCAGCGGAAGTGCTCAATGCTCCAAGCGTCGATGCTACTTCGACGTGGAAGGCCGGTTATGGACTGCTTGGTCTGGAATGTGGAGCGCTGGGATTGTTCCCGAGCCGAAGCAATCTGCAGTCAAAACGCGGATTTTCTCGACGGCGGCGCTTGCTGCCAACCCCCGGTTGCGGGGGGAACAAGCCTGGCAAATCACTTCAACGAGGCTGGGTCAATTTCCCCTGGACTGTCCGATGCCACCGTGCAATGCCCGGCGTTCGCAAGGAAACGCTGTTCGCAGGCCTTCCACAACCAGCGAAGAAGCATTCTGTTGCAAGCGCTCCTGGGGCAATTGCTGAAGATGGGAGGTGACACGATCGGCCAGTTCATGTGGAAGGATCTGGCCTTGGCCGCACCACTGGCCACGACTGGTATCGGCAGCACCCTGGATGTAGGCATTGGCACGGGCGATGGACAGACTCCGGCACTGTTCGCTGGCACAGAATCCGTCAGCCCCTTTTCCCTGCAGTAGCGTGATCAGCTCCGCGCCGCTCACAAGCCAGGTGCGCTTCGGTGGTGATGTCTCCGCAAGCAAGGATCCGGTCAGGAAGCAGGCTCCAAGCATAAGCAGCCGAATCATGCGACGACCCGCCTGTCGGCCTTGATGTCCTCTCATGCCTTGGACCTTGGTTGTCGTCCTTCTGGATTCCATGCAGTTGATCCCCTCACCACGCACCGGCCCGTCATCACCAGCCGGCGTACCGGCAGCTCCGGCGCGCGCAGGCGCTCAAGCAACAGCGACATCGCAGCGCGCCCCATCTCTTCGACCGGCTGTTCGATCACGGTGATGCCCGGCTCGACCAGTTCGGTCCAGCGTTCGTTGTCAAAGCCCGCCAGCGCCAGCGCGTCCGGAATTGCCAGGCCTGCACTGCGGGCGGCCTTCAACGCTCCCATGAGCAGCAGGCTGTTGCTGGCGACCAGCGCCTCCGGCCGCGATGGGCCAGCCAGCCACTGTTCGACCGTTGCAATGGCCGCTTCAGCCGTAGGTTCAACCTCGCGGTAATCCGGCTGAAGCCCATGTGTACGCATCGCAGCGAGATAGCCGTCGCGACGTTCGGCTGCGGTGGTGCTGGTGCTGCCGAACAGGCCGCCGATGCGGCGATAGCCACGCGCGACCAGATGCTCGACCAGGCCCGCCATCGCGGCCGGATTGTCGAGCACCACGCTGTCGATCGACCCGCCGGGTGCGGCGCGGTCCACCAGCACCGTCGGATAGTCCAGTGCGAGCCGCTCCAGCCGGCCCACCGTGGTCCGGGTGGGCGCGAAGATCAGTCCGCTGATGCGCTCCTCGTGCATCAACTGCAGATACAGCGCTTCGCGCTCGGGGTCCTCGTCGGTGTTGCAGAGGGTGACGCGCAGGCCTTCACGATAGGCCATCTCCTCCACCGCTCGGATCAGCGCCGTGAAGAACGGGTTGCGGATGTCCGCCACGATCAGCCCGATGATGCCGGTGTGCCGGGCACGCAGGCGCCGTGCCTGCAGGTTGGGGTGATAGCCGGTCTGGCGGATCGCCGCCTCCACCCGGCCACGCACGGCCTCGCTGACCGGGCCGCCGCCGAGCACGCGCGACACCGTGGACTTGGAGACCCCCGCCACGCGCGCGACGTCGTTGATGCTGATGCTCATTGGAACCGTTCCCGGAAACTGTCGCTGTTCGAGGCCGGATGGCCATTCAGGACAATGCTAACGCCAAAGGACTATTGGCTTTTTGTGCAGTGCACATTGAAATGATGTGTGGGAACGTTCCCAATACGCCATAGCACCCCCTTCCCGGAGCCCGCCTTGCAGCCCTTGACCTCTCCAGCCCCCGTCAGCCGGGAATTGATCCGCCTGGATGCGCGGGCGCTCGACAAGGCCGACGCCATCACCCAGGTGGCGCAGATGCTGGTCGCCGCCGGCTGCGTTGCGCCGGCTTACGAGGCCAGCATGGGGCGTCGCGAGGCGTTGGCGAACACCTTCCTCGGCCACGGCGTGGCCATTCCGCACGGGCTGGGCGAGGACCGCCACCTGGTGCGCCGCGATGGCATTGCCGTGCTGCAGTTTCCGGAAGGCGTGGAGTGGAATCCGGGCCAGGTCACCCGGCTGGTGGTCGGCATTGCCGCGCAGTCCGATACCCACATCACCCTGCTGCGCCGGCTGACCCGACTGATCCAGGATGACGCGACCCTGCAGCGCCTGTTCACCACGGCCGATGCGAGCGAGATCATCAGCGCGCTGGCCGGCGATGTTGCGACCACGGCCCCCACTGTGCCGGTGACTGACCTGGCCGACCGTTTCGACTGGACCATCGCCTATCCCAACGGGCTGCACGCACGCCCGGCCACGCGCTGGGCCGAAACAGCGCGCGGCTTCGCGGCCCGCGCACAGGTCCGAGCGGGCGATCAGGCTGCCGATGCCAAGAGCCTGGTGGCGCTGCTGCAGCTCGGGTTGCGCCATGGCGACGCGGTCAGCGTGTCTGCTGAGGGCGCCGATGCCCCTGCCTTGCTGGCCGCGCTGCGCAAGGTCATGGACGGGCTGGTGGCACAGGAAAGGGCCGATGCCGAGCGCGCGGCGCAGCGCAAGGCCGCGCCGGTTGCGGGCTGGAATCCGCCCGACGCACAGGCGGCGATCGTCGGCATCGGCGCCAGCCCAGGCCTGGCGATCGGCCCGGTGCATGTGCTGGCCAGCACGCATGCCGACGTTGCTGACCGCCCCACCCCGCTCGGCGAAGGCGGCGCACGCCTGCAGGAGGCGCTCAGCCGCACCCGCCAGCAGCTGGCTGCACTGCAGGACGACACCCAGCGCCGGCTCGGCGCCTCGGATGCGGCAATCTTCAAGGCGCAGGCCGCGCTGCTCGACGACACCGATCTGATTACCCGTACCTGCCAGCTGATGGTCGAAGGCCATGGCGTTGCATGGTCCTGGCACCAGGCCATCGAGCAGATTGCCTCCGGGCTGGCTGCCCTGGGCAACCCGGTGTTGGCCGCGCGCGCCGCCGACCTGCGTGACGTGGGCCGGCGCGTACTGGCACAGCTTGATCCGTCCGCGGCGGGTGGCGGCCTTGCCGACCTGCCTGCACATCCTTGCATCCTGCTCGCTGCTGATCTGTCGCCGTCCGACACGGCCAACCTCGATACCGGTCGCGTGCTTGGCCTCGCCACCGCGCTGGGCGGGCCGACCTCGCACACCGCGATCCTCTCGCGCACGCTGGGCCTGCCGGCGCTGGTTGCCGCGGGCGCGGAGCTGCTGACGATCAGCGCGGGGAGCGAGGCGATCATCGATGGCAGCAGCGGGCGCCTCTATCTGTCTCCGTCCGAGGCCGATCTCGCCTCGGCCCGTGCGTGGATCGCCGAACAGCAGCAGATCCGCGAGCGTGAAGCGGCGCAACGCGCGCAGCCGGCACAGACCCCTGACGGCCACCGCATCGACATCGGCGCCAACGTCAACCTGCCCGAGCAGGTGCCGCTGGCACTGGAGCAAGGCGCGGAAGGCGTCGGCCTGATGCGCACCGAATTCCTGTTCCTCGAGCGCGGGAGCACGCCCAGCGAGGATGAGCAGTACGCCACGTACGTGGCGATGGCCAAGGCACTCGACGGCCGCCCGCTGATCGTGCGCGCGCTCGATATCGGTGGCGACAAGCAGGTCGCTCACCTGGAGCTGCCACGCGAGGAAAATCCGTTCCTCGGCGTGCGTGGCGCGCGCCTGCTGCTGCGCCGCCCCGACCTGCTGGAACCACAGCTGCGTGCGCTGTATCGCGCGGCGAAGGACGGCGCACGCCTGTCCATCATGTTTCCGATGATCACCTCGGTGCCCGAGCTGATCGCACTGCGCGCCATCTGCGAACGGTTGCGCGCCGCGCTTGAGGCACCCGAAGTGCCGATCGGGATCATGATTGAAGTCCCTGCCGCAGCAGCCCAGAGCGATGTACTGGCGCGCCATGCCGACTTCTTCTCGATCGGCACCAACGACCTGACCCAGTACGTGCTGGCGATCGACCGCCAGAACCCGGAACTCGCCGCCGAGGCCGACAGCCTGCACCCGGCCGTGCTGCGCGCGATCCGCGCCACGGTGGAAGGTGCACGCCTGCATGGGCGCTGGGTTGGCGTCTGCGGCGGCCTGGCCGGCGATCCCTTTGGTGCAATGCTGCTGGCCGGCCTGGGCGCGGACGAACTGTCGATGACCCCGAACGACATCCCGGCCGTGAAGGCACGCCTGCGTGGCAACGCGATGACCGATCTGCAGGCGTTGGCCAATAGTGCACTCGACTGCGAAACCGCCGAGCAGGTACGTGCGCTCGATGGAGTGCGCGCATGAGCGCCCGCGCCGTCACCATCACTCTGAATCCGGCGATCGACCAGACCGTGCGACTGGCGCACCTGCAGCCGGGCCATGTGCATCGTGCCCGCAGCTCGCGCGACGACGCCGGCGGCAAGGGCATCAACGTGGCCGCCTGCCTGGCCGATTGGGGTGTGCCGACCACCGCGCTGGGCGTGCTCGGCGAAGGCAACGACGGCGTGTTCAGCGCAGTGTTCGCCGAGCGCGGCATCGCAGACGCTTGCCTGCGCATTGCGGGCCGCACCCGCACCAACATCAAGCTGGTCGAAGAGGCCAACGGCGAGACCACCGACATCAACCTGCCCGGCCTGTCACTGCGTGATGCCGATCTGGACGCGGTATCGCGCCGACTCGACGCCCTGCTCCAGCCGGACCTGCCGGTGGTGCTGTCCGGCAGCCTGCCGTCCGGGCTGCCAGCCGATGCATGGGCGAGACTGCAGGCGCAGGCGAGCGCCGCCGGTGCGCGCGTACTGCTGGATACCAGTGGCGACGCGCTGGCCGCGGCGTTGAGCGGCGCACAGGGCGCACTGCCCTACGCGATCAAGCCCAACCGCCACGAACTGGAGGCTTGGACCCGTACGCCGCTGCCGGATCGCAGCGCCCTGCGGGCCGCAGGCCACGCCTTGGTTGAACGCGGAGTTGCGCTTGTGGCGATCTCGATGGGCGCCGACGGCGCGTTGTTCATTGATCGCAGCGGCGCCCTGATCGCGCGACCGCCGCGACTGGCACGCGACAGCACGGTCGGTGCTGGCGATGCCATGGTCGCCGGCATCGCCGCCGCCTTGCTGGAGCCCTCCCTCGATCTGGCTGCCTGCGCACGACTGGCGACGGCGTTCTCGATGAGCCGGCTGGAGAGCGGCGACGCGCGACAGCTGGATCCGGCACAGGTGCGCGCGTGGACCGGCCACGTACTGATCGAGCGGTTGGATTGAAACCCCTGCAGAGGGAGCTGCGGCTGGCCCGCCCCCTCCTGCAAGGACGAACCCGAAGAATTCCAGGAGTTCCCATGCAAGCTTCCACCGTAGTCATCGCCGCAGGCGAACGCAGCATCGAGGCGGTGCTTGCCGCCGAAGCGCTGCGCCGCGCTGCCCGCCAGCAAGGGGCTGAACTGGCGATCGAAATCCGCAGCGACCAGGGCGTGACCGGGGCACTGCCCGCCACGCAGGCCGCCGCCGCAACGCAGCTGCTGCTGGTGGGTGACGGCGAGGCGGATCCCGCGCGCTTCGGCAGCGCCCAGATCGTACGCGCCAGCCTCGGTGAGGTGCTGGACGACCCGCTTGCCGTGCTGGCGCAGCTTGCCGCGACGTCCGGAACCGCGCCCGCCGCGGACGCCAGCAAGCACATCGTCGCCGTCACCTCCTGCCCGACCGGCATCGCCCACACGTTCATGGCGGCCGAAGGCCTGCAGCAAGCCGCCAAGGCATTGGGCCACGCGATCCGGGTGGAAACCCAGGGCTCGGTCGGCGCGCAGGACGCATTGAGCGACGAAGAAATCGCTGCCGCCGACCTGGTGCTGATCGCCGCCGACCGCGAAGTCGATCTGTCACGCTTTGC
Source organism: Stenotrophomonas sp. GD04054 (assembly GCF_029836955.1). NCBI lineage: Bacteria > Pseudomonadati > Pseudomonadota > Gammaproteobacteria > Lysobacterales > Lysobacteraceae > Stenotrophomonas > Stenotrophomonas sp. GD04054. The sequence continues at coordinate 220,084 of NZ_JAOECR010000001.1, forward strand.
TGGCAAACGCCTGTTCAAGAGCGGCACAAAGCCGGCGATCAATGACGGCCAGAACCTGATCCGCAAGGCGCTGGCCGAGGCCAGCGTGCAGGCGGGCACGGCAGCTTCAGGCCGCACCACCGAAAAGGCTAGGGCCACCGGCCCCTACAAGCATCTGATGACCGGCGTGTCGTTCATGCTGCCGTTCGTCACTGCCGGCGGCCTGCTGATCGCACTGGCGTTCGCACTCGGCGGCATCTATGCCTTTGACGATGCACACAAGGGCACGCTGGCCTGGTCGCTGTTCCAGATCGGCGCCAAGTCCGGCTTCATGCTGATGGTGCCGGCGCTGGCCGGTTACATCGCCTACTCCATCGCCGATCGCCCGGGTATCGCGCCGGGCATGATCGGCGGACTGGTGGCAGTCAACATGGATGCGGGCTTCATCGGCGGCATCCTGGCCGGCTTCATCGCCGGCTACGGTGTGCACTGGATCAATCGTGCGCTGCGCCTGCCGCGCAGCCTGGAAGGCCTCAAGCCGGTGCTGATCCTGCCGGTGCTGGGCACGCTGCTGGTCGGCCTGCTGATGATGTATGTGATCGGCACGCCGGTCGCCGGGTTGCTGGCCTGGTTGACCGACTGGCTGCGCGGTATGCAGGGCAGCAGTGCGATCCTGCTCGGCCTGCTGCTGGGCGGAATGATGGCGGTGGACATGGGCGGGCCGGTCAACAAGGCCTCCTACGCGTTCTCCACCGCACTGATTTCCAGCCAGGTCTACACGCCGATGGCTGCGACGATGATCGGCGGCATGACGCCGCCGCTGGGCATCGCGCTGGCAACGTGGTTGTTCAGCAACCGCTTCACCGCCGAGGAACGTGGCACGGCCGGTGCCGCGGGCGTGCTCGGCCTCAGCTTCGTGACCGAGGGTGCGATCCCCTACGCCGCGCGCGATCCGCTGCGCACCATTCCAGCGCTGATCCTTGGCTCTGCCGTGGCCGGTGCGATCTCGATGGCCGCAGGCGTGGAGCTGAAGGTGCCGCACGGTGGTGTGTTCGTGCTGCCGATCCCGAACGCGGTCACCCACCTTGGCATCTACCTGCTGGCGCTGGTGGCCGGCGTGGCCGTCACCGCCGTCGCGCTGCGCGTCCTCAAGAAGCCGGTCACGGCTCCCACCCTGTAATAGGAACCTCGCCCATGACCTCCCCTTCCCGCCGCCTGTTGCCGGTAGCGATCCTGCTGGCCCTGCCGTCCGTGGCCGCAGCCGCCGGCACGAGCGACGTCTTCACCCCCAAGCTGGCGTACACCGGTGAAGCAGCTGCCACGCTCGACGGCGGCAAGCGCAGCGGCACGGCGTATGCCGGACAGCTGATGTTCGGCGCCGACGTGAACCTGGATGCTGCGTTTGGCTGGCGGGGCGCGACGATCAAGGCCTACGGTATCAACCGCCATGGCACCAACCTGGCCAACAGCAGCACTGGCAACAGCACCTCGGTGCAGGAAATCTACGGCGGCCAGGGCACGCGCCTGGCCAACCTGACGCTTGAACAGAAACTGCTGAACGACCAACTGGTGCTGGAAGCGGGGCGCAGCGTCGCCAACATCCATCACCTCGGTTCGGAGCTGTGCCAGTACTTCCAGGGCAATTCGGCCTGTGGCAACCCGACCTACGTATTCCGCACCAGTAATTTCACCTGGTGGCCGGTATCGAGCTGGATGGCCGATGCCACGGCCTGGGTGACGCCCGATGTCTATGTGCGCGTCGGCGCCTACCAGGTCGACCCCAGCCAGGCCGAGGACGGCCAGCACGGCCTGGAATGGAGTACCAGTCAGGCCACCGGCTGGATCGTGCCCTATACGCTCGGTTGGCGCAGCCCTGCTTCGGCACGACTGAATGCCCGCTACGAACTCGGTGGCTGGCAGGACAACTCGACCTATCTGGATCCGCTGCGCGATGCCAACGGCGCCCCGGCGCTGCTCAGCGGCCAGAACTATGCGAACCGCCGTGGCCGTTCCGGGGTGTTCGCCCGCTTCGAGCAGCAACTCACCGGGGATGGTGCCGGGCGCGGCCTGACCCTGTTCGGTGCGGCGCTCAAGGGCACCTCCGGCCAGTTGATCGAGGATCATTTCCTGCAGGCGGGCGTGGTGCAGAAAGGCACGTTCGCCGGCCGGCCGCAGGACAGCATCGCTTTCGTTGTGACCCAGCAGAAGTACAGCGGCATCGCCTTGGAGAACCTGCGCCTTGCCCGCGCCGCGGCAGGCGGTAGCGGCACGCCGCACGGGAGCCAGGTCATGATGGAACTGAGCTATGGCATCCAGCTCACCCCGCAGCTCCGGATCGCACCGAACCTGCACTACATCGTGCATCCGGACCAGTTCAACGAACCTGCCCGCCAGCGGGACCTGCCGAATGCGTTGATTGCGGGCATGCGGGTTGATTGGAGCCTGTAGGGACAAGGGGTGCCGGCCACCGGCCGGCACTACCCTCTGGGGCTATTAATGTGACGCGTCACGACGGAGCTGGTTTCAGCCTGCCACCCCAACCCCTTTACCTGCCTCACCCAGTCGCAACGAGGCCAGATAGCGGCAGTACTTGCCGATGAAGAGGCCGGTGAATCCGCCTGCCAGCAGCAGGTAGGCGGCACTGAAGCCGGCGCTGGCGGTCAGCGACGGCGACACCGCAAATGCGACTTCGAAGCCGTACTTCACCAGGAAGGTGATCAGCAGCAGCGGCAGCAGGCTGAAGTCCGCGTTGCGCCAGAGCTTTCCGGTAGCGCCCTCCAGGGTCAGCTTCACGTGGCCCAGCAGCAGCCATCCCAGTGCCGCCCCGGTGCCGATGCCGACCAACCACTCGCCCCAGGCGGTCAGCGAGGCGCCGAAGCGATGACTGATCGACCACGCGCCCCACACGGCGAACAGGACGGGCACGATCGCCAGCTTCTGCAACGAAGTCTCACCCGGTTTCATGGCGGCGATGCCACGCGTGACCAGGAACGCCAGGAGCAGCCAGACCCAGATCGGCGTCTGTGCGGCGAGTTGCTGGAGCATGTTCATGAGCGGTCCCCTTGGTGAGTGGTGGCTGAGTGGTGGCGAGGCGCCCTCGCCTTGGCGCTCACTATTCGCTTCCCCCAAGGTTGCAGCCAGTGACAGCTGTCAGCCTTCGTAGGTGATGTGGCGGCGTGCCACGCTGCCAACAGCCACAGTGCGGACCCACCCGGGACACCCGCCTCATCCGCTCGGCCTGCTCGACCCGCGATACCATTGCCACAATGCCGCTGCGAGCTGATACGCCATGCGCAACGATCCTGTCCGGCGCCACCTGTGTGCAGCACTACTGGCTGCCGGCTGCGGCCTGTCTGCCCGCTCTGCACTGGCGAGCCGGCGTACTTCAGGCAGCTGCAGTTCGCTGGCCGCGCTGCTGCGGGCCGAGCAGCAGCCTGGCCTGGCGGCCGTTCTGGTAGATCATGGGCGCATCGCCGCGCTAGCCACGGCGGGCCGACGCACCGACACCCGGCCCTCACCGATTGATCGCCATACCGTGTTCGAGCTGGGATCGATTACCAAGGTGTTCACGGCGCTGCTGGTATTCCGGCTCCAGCAGCGACAGTTGCTCGACGTCACGGCGCCCATCGGCCTGTATGTGGAGGGACTGCCTTCAGAGTGGGCATCCACTTCACTGCTGCGGCTGCTGAGCCATACCTCCGGCATTCCCAATTATTTGAATGAAGACAACTTCCTGCGATTGATGCCGACGAGTCCGCAACCCCGTGAACTGTTGGCAGGGGTGGAGCAGATGCCGCTGGAGTTTGCGCCAGGTACGCGGCATGCCTATTCCAATACGAACTACATTCTGCTCGGTCTGGCCATCGAACATGCAACCCGCATGGATTACTGGAACGTTCTCCAGGAAGAGATCCTGTCGCCGCTAGGCATGCGCGACGCGGGACCGCGCCGCTCAGAGGATCGGCGCCGGATTGCCCAGGGGCATCTATTCCAGGATGGCCAGTGGCACGACCCACCGCCCACTGCTGCGGGTTCGGCGTGGGCGGCCGGCAGCCTGTTGGCGAGCATCGATGACATGGCACGCCTTGCTGTGGCATTGGACCAGGGTCGGCTGCTACCTGATGGTGCGCTGAGGCGCATGTGGTGCGACACGGTTCTTTCCAGCGGAAGCAAGGCGGGCTGGGGGGCCGGCTGGCAGGTTGCCGATGACGGCAATGTAGTCGGTCACGGAGGCGGAACCGCAGGCTTTACTGGGTACTTGCGGCACGTTCCTGCGCAACGAAGAACGGTCGTGGTCCTGATCAATCGTGCCGGAGACATCAATCCCCAGCGCATTGCAGAGCGCCTCGATCTTGGGATGCGCCGCTGCCCGGATTTTCAGCCGCCGCTGCTGTAAATGCTCCGCCGATACTGCTCCACCCACTCCAGCGATGGCGCGATACCGCCGAACGGGAACAAGTGCGGGCTGACCGGGCCATGGGCGTCCGTCAGCCCTTTCACCAGCCGATCGACGAATACCTCCGGCCCCGCCGTGCCGAGCAGCCGGCCGATCGAGATGCCATACCGCGCCAGCATCGATGCACTGGCACCCACGCCGCACATCGCGGCGTAGCGCGCCAGCCGCGCAATGCTGGCCGGGCCCGGCACGCCCACCAGTACCGGAACCGTGATGCCACGGGCGCGCAGCGCATCCAGCCAGGCCAGCACGATATCGGCATCGAAGGCGAACTGGGTGATGATCAACGGCGCCATGCCCTGCACTTCGATGGCCTGGCATTTGCGTTCCAACACGCGCCATCGATCCTCGGCGGTCATCACCGGATGGCCTTCCGGATGCCCGCCGATGGCCACAACCTTGATGCCGCAACGCTCAAGAAGGCCGGTCTCGATGATCGAGGTACTGTCGGCATACGGCCCTGCGGGCGCAGAAAGATCACCGGCGATCAGCAGGCACGTCTCTACCCCCGCTTCGCTGGCGGCGCGTTCCAGGAACCGCTCAAGCGCCGCACGCGACCCGATGCGGCGGGCCGAGAGATGCGGCATCGGCTCGAAGCCGAGCTCGCGCACCGTGCGCGCGGCCGCCAGCCGGGCGTCGTCGTCCTCGCTCGCCAGGTAAGGGATCGAGATCGTCGTTCCCGGAGCGATGCGATCCGCTTCCGCGCGCAGTGCCGGCATGGCCTTCGCGCTCACTTCCAGAGAAAACGCGTTGATGAAGGCTTCCGCCCGCTGCGATCCAGGTGCAGGCATCAACGCGCTCCGCCCACATTGCCGGCAATCGGCGTGCTGTTACGCGCCAGCTCGACGAAGGCCTGCAGATAGTCGATACCCGTATCCGCCTCGCGCGCGCCCAGGTAGATCTGCTTGGGAATGCCCTTCGCCCCCAGGCGCACCGGCACCACGTCCATGCGTGCGGCATATTCCTCCACCAGCCAGCGCGGCATCGCGGCCACGCCACGGCCGCTGGCCACCATCTGCATCATGATGTCGGTGGTTTCGATAGTCTTGTGGCGCCGCGGCGTGATGCCCGCCGGCAGCAGGAACTGGTTGTAGATATCCAGGCGCTCGAACGGTACCGGGTAGCTGATCAGCACTTCCTGGCCGAGCTGGCGCGGCTTTACGTGATCCACCTTGGCCAGGGCGTGATTCCTGGCCACCACCAGCACTTGCTCGTAGTCGAACACGGGCACGAACTTCAGGCCCGGCTTCAGCAGCGGATCGGGCGTGACCAGCAGATCGATCTCGTAGCCGAACAGTGCACCGATGCCACCGAACTGGAACTTCTGCTTGACGTCCACATCCACGTCCGGCCAGGCCGCCAGGTAGGGCGAGACGATCTTCAGCAGCCACTGGTAGCACGGGTGGCATTCCATGCCGATGCGTAGCGCGCCGCGCTCGCCCTGGGCGAACTGGCCCAGCCGCTCTTCGGCCAGGTCCAGCTGCGGCAGCACGCGATTGGCCACCGCCAGCAGGTACTGCCCGGCCTGGGTCAGGCGCAGGCTGCGGCCTTCGCGCAGCCAGACGTCGGTGCCGAGCTGCTGCTCCAGCTTCTTCATGCTGTGGCTCAGGGCTGACTGGGTCAGGTTGAGTACGCCGGCGGCAGCGGTCAGCGAGCCCTGTTGCTCGACCTGCTGCACGATGCTGAGGTGGATCCGTTCCAACATGACGATGAATACCGCTCATGGATTGGTGAAGTAATACCATTTTACGTCATGGAAGGGCATGACTAGGATCGGGTCATGCCTTCGGTCGCCTGCCAGCCCGGTCACCTCGCCGGCCTGCAGGACTGCGCCCCCGCAGATTGCCCGAAGGAGCCCCTCCCCTGCTGAAAACGAACAGATGACCCGCCCCCTCCGTATCGTCGCCGTTTCCGGCGGACTGCAGCGCCCCTCCAGGGCTGCAACCCTGGCCGAGCACCTGCTGGACCTGATCGGCGAGGACGTTGCCTGCGAGCCGCACCTGATCGAGCTGGGCGAACTGGCGCCGCAGCTGGCCGGTGCGCTGTGGCGCTCGCAGCTGCCCGAGGCTGTGGAGCGGCAGCTGGTGGCCGTTGAACAGTCAGACGTACTGGTGGTGGCCACGCCGGTCTACCGCGGTTCGTACACCGGCCTGTTCAAGCACTTCTTCGATTTCATCCACCAGGATGCGCTGGTCGACACCCCCATCCTGCTGGCCGCCACCGGCGGCAGCGAGCGCCACGCACTGGTGATCGATCATCAGCTGCGGCCGCTCTTCAGCTTCTTCCAGGCGCGCACCCTGCCCCTCGGCGTCTACGCCACCGACCGCGATTTCGCCGAGGGCCGCGTGCACAACGACGCTCTGATCCAGCGCGCACGGCTGGCGGTGCAGCGGGCGATGCCCCTGCTTGCCCTGTCCCATCGCGCAGCGCCTGCCACTGCCGAGACCGCTGCAGTCCTTTGAATGCCGAATGCCAGCGACCCGCATTCGGATGTCACCTCCGCAACCCGGAACGCCGCCCATGACGACCGAGAACTTCACCTTCAGCATCACGCGCATCCCTTTCAACGAGGACTACCAGCCCGCTGACGGCACGCGCATCACCACCAACTTCGCCAACCTGGCTCGCGGCGAGTCCCGCCAGGAGAACCTGCGCAACACGATCAGCATGATCAACAACCGCTTCAACGATCTGGCGCACTGGGACAACCCGAGCGCGGACCGCTACGCCGTTGAGCTGGACATCATCTCGGTGGAGATGCACATCGATGGAGCCGACGGCAGCGATCCGTTCCCGCTGATCGAAGTGCTGCGCCCGACCATCGTCGACACGCACACCGGCGCGCGCACCGAGGGCATCGTCGGCAACAACTTCTCGTCCTATGTGCGCGACTACGACTTCAGCGTGGTACTGCCGGCCAGCAACGAGGGAAAGGCCACCTTCGGCATTCCGGAAGGCTTCGGTGATCTTCACGGCAAGCTGTTCCAGCACTTCCTGGAATCGGAGGCCTACCGCGCCAATTTCAGCAAGGGGCCGGTAATTTGCATCAGCGTTTCCAGCAGCAAGACCTACCACCGCACCGAGAACCACCATCCCATCCTGGGCGTGGAGTATCGCCAGGGCGAGTTCTCCCCCACCGACCAGTACTTCGACAAGATGGGCCTGCAGGTGCGCTATTTCATGCCGCCGGGCAGCGTCGCGCCGCTGGCGTTCTACTTCCAGGGCGACCTGCTGGGCGACTACTCGAACCTGGAGCTGATCGGCACCATCAGCACGATGGAAGCCTTCCAGAAGATCTACCGGCCGGAGATCTACAACGCCAATTCCGTGGCCGGCAAGGTCTACCAGCCCAGCCTGAAGCACCAGGACTACTCCTCCACCCGCATCGTCTACGACCGCGAAGAGCGCAGCCAGCTGGCGGTCAAGCAGGGCAAATTCACCGAAGAGCACTTCATCAAGCCGTATCGCGCCGTGCTTGAGCAGTGGGCTGCCCGCTGATCCACCGATTTCCCATTCGCCCCAGGACACAGAACGCAATGTCGACGAAGAAACTGCTCCCTACCTCCACCGCCGGCAGCCTGCCCAAGCCCTCCTGGCTGGCGGAGCCCGAAAAGCTCTGGTCGCCCTGGAAACTGCAGGATGAAAGCTTGACCGAAGGCAAGCAGGATGCCCTGCGCCTGTCCCTGCAGGAACAGCAGCACGCCGGCATCGATATCGTCAGCGACGGTGAGCAGACCCGGCAGCACTTCGTTACCACGTTCATCGAGCACCTCAACGGCGTCGATTTCGAGAAGCGCGAAACCGTGCGCATCCGCAACCGCTACGACGCCAGCGTGCCGACCGTGGTCGGCGCCGTGAGCCGCCCCAAGCCGGTGTTCGTGGAGGATGCGAAGTTCCTGCGCCGGCAGACCACGCAGCCGATCAAGTGGGCACTACCCGGGCCGATGACCATGATCGACACCCTGTACGACGCGCACTACAAGAGCCGAGAGAAGCTGGCCTGGGAATTCGCGAAGATCCTCAACGAGGAAGCGAGGGAGCTGGAAGCCGCTGGCGTCGACATCATCCAGTTCGACGAGCCCGCCTTCAACGTGTTCTTCGACGAAGTGAACGACTGGGGCGTGGCCGCACTGGAGCGTGCGATCGAAGGACTGAAGTGCGAGACTGCCGTGCATATCTGCTACGGCTACGGCATCAAGGCCAACACCGACTGGAAGCAGACGCTGGGCTCGGAATGGCGCCAGTATGAAGAGTCGTTCCCGAAGCTGCAGACCTCCAACCTCGACATCATCTCGCTGGAATGCCACAACTCGCACGTGCCGATCGATCTGATCGAGCTGGTGCGCGGCAAGAAGGTGATGGTGGGCGCCATCGACGTGGCTTCCAGCACGGTGGAGACGGCTGAGGAAGTGGCCAACACCCTGCGCAAGGCGCTGCAGTTCGTGGATGCCGACAAGCTCTACCCGAGCACCAACTGCGGCATGGCGCCGCTGGCGCGTGACGTGGCACGGGGCAAGCTGCGTGCGCTCAGCGAAGGGGCCAGGATCGTGCGCGAGGAGCTCTCGGCGTAACCGCTGCAAGCGATCTGCGTCCGGACCTCTGTGCGGGGTCCGGACGCATCGGCACTCAGCGCTTGCGCGCGCGCCGTTCGGGGCACTCCTTCGGATCGAACAGATCGTAGGTCTGCTTGATGGCCAGATTGCGGATCGCCCTGCGGTTTCCCTGCGCTGCAGCCTCACAGGTCCAGTAGATATCCTCTTCCTGGTCCTGGGGCACCCCGCGCCCGATGGAGTACAGGTATCCCAGCTCGGCCTGTGCAGGCGCGTAGCCCGCCATTGCCGCCTTGCGATACAGGTCGGCGGATCGGGCCTCATCCTTCTGTACGCTGATACCCTTGGCATACATCAGGGCGAGCCTGGTCTGCGCCTCCACATCACCGCCATCGGCAGCCGCTGTGAATGCTTCAACCGGGCCAAACGCGCCGGGCGTGTCCATCTCGGCACACCACACCTCGTTCTCCTTGCGATTCAGGCACAGCTCCAGACGGGCCTCCTTGACTCCCGCTAGGCCGAGCTCCTGCACGGCTGCCCTGGCATACCACTGCATGGCCTGGGCCTCGTCTTTCGTGAGGCCGGCGCGTCCCTTCTGATAGAGATTGGCAAGGCTGTACTGCCCGGCCGGCGAGCCGAGTTCAGCGGCTCGGCGGAGCCACAGGACAGCCTGGGCATCATCCTGCTGCGGGCCCAGGCCCTGCAGGTACATGATCCCGAGATCGGACTGTGCGTCCGCATTGCCCTGATCGGCAGCCTTGCGTACCCAGTGCAGGGCCTGAGCGGAATCCTTCGGCACGCCATTGCCTCGCAGATACAGCACACCCAGCATGGACTGTGCCGGCGCATAGCCCTGATCGGCCGCCTTGCGGTACCAGTCCGCTGCCTTCGCTGCGTCCCTGTCGACGCCTGCGCCGCGCAGATACCTGTCCCCAAGTTCATTCTGGGCTTCCGCGTTGCCGGCCTTCGCCGCAGCCATCACGCGATCCCGCTCGGCCGCGTTGTCATTGCCAAGTGCAGGCGTGCTGCAGGCCAGGGCAGCCAGCCCCGCACAGAGTGCGACGCGCCGCAGGGCGCCAATCCATTCTTCCGTGAACGTCTGCATTCTTGATCAACTCCAGATGGATGCCGCAGGTAGACCCGGCAGGTGCCTCGATCAGCAAGTGATCGGGGCCGGGGGCGGCATTATAGGTGCGCGCAGGACCACGTGGCCGAGGTTCTATCTGGGTAGCGGGCGTGCCTGCTCCTGCGCTCGCGACATCGCAGGGGTCCGTCTCAGCGCCAGCGCCTCCTTGATCCGGCCCATCTCGCGCGCCCCGGCCTCGGCCAGGCGGCGGGCCTGCTGCCGCTGCTCCCGCGTAGGCGCCGGAGGTGATGGAGCACCGGTATCTACCAGCCGCGCCACCGCATCGCGCAACCGCAACTGCGGGCAAAGCCGGGCGGCACACCAGCGCTCGGCGTAGCGCTTGGCCTGGCGAGCATTCACGGCGGCCACGACCTTGGGCTGGGGTGATTTCCGCGCGGCGAGGAACAGGCGGACCCCGAGCACGGCATGCGGCACGACGTTGGCCACACAGCGGCCGTTCCACCACAGGTCCCAGCGGTCACCGCTCTGCACCCAGCCGGAGGGCCGGGTAGCGGTCATGAAATCGGGAGGGCTGGAGGGTGAATGCATGGCCCGAAGAATACGGTCGGCCGTCGCATGGAATGAGATTGCGGAGTTGCGCTGGCGACCTCTCAACGCTTCTGCCGTAGCGAAGCCCTCTCACCACTCTGGGCCGAGCAGCTTCTCCACCTCGGTTTCGAGCTTCTTTGCGGCTTCGGCCTGCGAGGCTACCTTGATGCACAGCCCGGACTGCGCGGGACCCGGAGTCAACTGGTAGCGGTTGATGGTGCCGCCGCCGTCGCCATCCAGCTCCACCCGGGCCACCAGGGTTCGGCCGTTGGCATTGAAGATCCAGTCCCGGTATTCGGACATCGTTGATTCCATGCGTGACACTTTGAGTGGCCTTCACTCTAAGCGGAGCGACGGTGAAGAGCGCCCGAAGAAAACGTTCGCGGAGCGTGGGTGCCGGGGGCACGCGGCAAGCAGACAAGCATGGGCTGGGCTCCACAGCTCGGGCGCGGCTCACGGAGTATGATGCCGCCTTCCCCGAACTGCCGTGATTGCAGCGGGCGCGCTCCTGCGAGGTACGCGTCGGCGCCGCTGAGACACCCCGCCCGATGCTCGTTTCCTACTCCTCTTTCCTCATCTGGGCGGCCGTGGCCGTTGCCACCGTCGGCCTGCTGTTCCGGCCGTTCCGCATTCCGGAATATGTGTGGGCACTGGGGGCTGCCCTTCTGCTTCCACTGCTGGGAGCGGTGTCGTTCGGCACGACCTTGCACGCGGTGGCCGAGGGGCGCGATGTCTATCTGTTCCTGGTCGGCATGATGGTGCTGGCCGAGCTGGCCCGGCGCGAAGGCCTGTTCGACTGGCTGGCGTTGTACGCGGTCCGTCATGCGGGAGGCTCGGGACGACGCCTGTTCGACCTGGTGTTCCTGGTCGGCACGCTGGTGACCGTGTTTCTTTCCAACGATGCCACGGCAGTGGTGCTGACCCCGGCGGTCTACGCAGCCTGCAAGGCGGCCCGTGCCAACCCCCTGCCCTATCTGTTCGTCTGTGCGTTCATCGCCAATGCGGCCAGCTTCGTGCTGCCCATTTCCAACCCGGCCAACCTGGTGGTGTACGGCCAGCACATGCCGCCCTTGATGCAGTGGTTGGCACAGTTCGCGCTGCCGTCGCTGGCCGCGATCGGCGCCACCTATCTGGTGCTGCGCTGGGTGCATCGGCGCGAGATCGCGCAGCCGCTGGTGGCGGCGCCGGCGCATCGCCCGCTGACCGAAGGCGGCCGGCTGAGCGCGCTGGGCGTGTTGTTCACCGGCACCGTGCTGCTGGTGACCTCCGCACTGAACGGCCCGCTCGGCCTGGCCACGTTCTGCGCAGGCACGCTGAGTGTGGCAGTGGTGGCGATGCGCCAGCGGCGCAGTCCGTTGCCGCTGCTGCGCCATGTGTCATGGGGCGTACTGCCGCTGGTGGCTGGCCTGTTCGTGCTGGTGGAAGCGGTGGCACAGACCGGTGTCATCCAGACGGCGGCCAGCGCGCTGCAGGCCGTGGCGCAGGCAGCGCCACACCGGGCCAGCTGGCTGGCCGGTGCCGCGGCCGCGCTGCTGAGCAACGTGGCCAACAATCTGCCGGTCGGCCTCGCCGCAGGCTCGCTGGGCCAGATGGCCGACCTGCCGGCGCAGACGCGCGCCGCATTGCTGGTCGGCGTGGACCTGGGCCCCAACCTGTCGGTGACCGGCTCGTTGGCCACGATGCTGTGGCTGGTGGCGCTGCGCCGCGAGGGCGAGCATGTCAGCGCGCTCGACTTCCTGCGCGTCGGCGCGCTGGTGATGCCGCCTGCGCTGATCGGGGCACTGTTGCTGCTCTAGTCGGGGGCTGCCGGGCGCCCCCCGGACTATGGGGTCTTGCCTGCAGCAATCTTCCCGACCAGGGCATCGATCGCCGCTTCCATGGCATGCGCGGTCTGGTCGCCACTCTGATTGGTGATCACGAAGATGCCCAGATCGTGCTCGGGCATGATGTAGATGTAGCACTGTGAGCGCGGTACGCCACCGTGATGGGCATAGTAGAGGCCCTTCTGGCGATCGCCGGCGACGATGTTCCAGAAGTAGCCGATGCTGAACTCGTCGTCGAATCTGGCCAGGGCGCGATGCGATTCCTTTACCACCGGCCCATTGGCCAGTTGGAACTGAAGGTACTTCACCATGTCCGGGACGGTTGCTTTGACGTTTCCGGAAGCGCCCCATGGCAACTGCGGCATCGGCGTGGTCGGTACGGGGTTGTCGCTGTGATAGCCGGCCGCCAACCGCGGCGCTTCGGCATCATCCAGCCTGATCCGGAGGCCGGTCATCGCCGCGGAGTCGCTGAAGAAGCCACGCAGCAGTGATGCGTAGTCGGTCTTGTAGGCCACCTCCAGAACATGCGCCGCCAGCTCGGTCCCTGCGCTGGAGTAGGCGTATTCCTTGCCTGGCATCCGCGGGATCTGCACGGCGTGCAGGTCCCGGAGGAAATCCGTCTTGCCGTAGTGCGCGTAGAGCGCATTGAGTTCGCCCGGCGTGCGGTGATCGGTAAAGTCCTCCAGTACCGTGTTCGCGCGCTCCGGCAGCATGTTCGGCAGGCCACTGGTGTGCGACAGCAGGTGGCGGACGCGGATGGGTTGGCCCTGGTACTGCAGGTTGGGATAGTCGCCCTGCAGGTACGTGCGAACGTCATCCTCCAGGCCCACCCTGCCTTCCAGCACCGCATTGGCCATCAAGGTGCCGGCCAGCGTCTTGCTCAGTGAGCCGATCTCATAGAGCGTGGCATCGGTCGGCGCGCCGGCTGTACCGGCCACCATGTCGCCGCGATGGCGGATGAAGGTCCTGCCCCGGTACACCACGCCGATGGAGGCCGAGTGCAGCAAGGGCTGCTCGATCAGGGTCTGCGCAACCTCGTCGATCTCTGCCCCCGGTTCCTTCGATGGCGCCTTCCCGCCCGTGCATCCGGCACCAAGGAGTACGACGGACACGACGAAGGCATGAAACCAACGTCTGTTTCGAACGGTCATCGAAGTGGCTTCCATGCGTTGGCGCTTGAAGGGCGATCAGGAAAGAGCGCTCACGATAGCCGATTGTGGAGGCGAACACGCTGGCTGCGGAGCGCCTCCTGGCCCTAAGCATCGCCCCTGAGATCAATCACCCGGTCAGTCGGGCTCACGATACCGCGCCGATGGGTGATGGCCACTACGGTTACATCGTTCGCCAGTGCGCGGATATGGTCCATGATCTCGCGTTCAGTGGCCTCATCCAGCGCGGAGCTTGCCTCGTCCAGGAACAGGATCGCCGGCTCGCCATACAGTGCACGGGCAATCGCGATGCGTTGGCGTTCACCGCCGGACAACTTCAGGCCGCGCTCGCCCACCGTCGTTTCAAGGCCCTCGGGCAGCGCCTCGATCAACGGCAGGATCGCAGCCTTGCGTGCGGCACGCTGCAGCCGATCATCATCGCGTGCGCGCCCCAACAGGATGTTGTCGGCCAGGCTTTCGTTGAGCAGGATGACATCCTGCGGAACCACCGCGACAGCGGCATGCCAGGCCGCACGGTCGATCCGGGACAGGTCAAGGCCATCGACCAGGATCCGGCCACGCTGGGGATCGATCGATTTCAGGGCGAGCTTGAACAGCGTCGACTTCCCTGCCCCGGTCGGCCCGATCAGGAAATTGATGCCGCCACGTTCGGCCTCGAAGGACACATCGCTTACCCCGCGACCGTTGCCATAGCGGTGGCTGACCCGCTCGAACGCCAGGCCACCGCTTTCCCCGGCGAAGCGCTGGGCATCGGCCACCTGCTGCTCCTCGGGCGCCGCCCACAAGGTGGAAAGCGGAGCCAGCATGCTCCACGAGCGCGCGACGTCATCGATCGAACGGGCGATCATCTCGAACGGCATGTTGAGCTGGAGCAGCAGCAGATTGAACAGGACGATGTCGCCGACGCTCAGACCGCCGCTCTGGTAGCGCGGCAGCAACAGATGGAAGGTAACGATGAACTCGACCGCCAGGCCGATGCCCAGCAGCGCAATGAAGCCGATCCGCTGCAGTACGTAGGCGCGCCAGCTGTCGCGCACTTCCTGGGCCTTCTGCTCGAAGCGCTGCACCATCCAGGCGCTGCCGCCGAACTGGCGCAGCGTCTCCATGGCATTCATGGCATTGCCGACGAAGCGCGCGTTCTGCTGGCCGGCCTCGACCGCAGCTTCGCGATGGATGCGTGCGCGCCGGGTAGCGATGGCGGAAAGCGTGACGGCTACCGTGCCGTAGGCCAGCACGATGGCCACCACCTGCAGATTGATCAACGCACCCAGCGTTATCAGCGTCAGCAGGATCTGCAGCGCACTGGGAATGAAGGCCACCAGCCCCAGCTGCACCACGATCTTCAGCGCGCCACGGCCTTTCTCCCCTGCAACCTGCAGCTCGGCGGCGTTGTATTCCAGGAAGAAGCTGTTGGTCTTCTTCAGCAGACGGGCGAAGTAGCGGGTACTGGTGATGAAGCCAAGATTCTCGCCGCTGAGGAACGACAGGTACTGCACGGTGTTCTGCAGGGCGCTGCCAGCGCCAAGCATGACCGCATACAGCAGGAAGCCGCCCGCGAGAGCGCCGACCCCGTCGATGGGCAGACGGTCGATCAGGCGTGAGAAAAGATAGGGCGCCGCAACATTGGCCAGGCTGGACAGCACGACACTGCCGGCGATGAGCAGCAGCAGCCTGCGGTCGGCCTTCCAGTACGTGCCCAGGATTTCAGCGACGGGCGGCGGAACAGCAGTCTTCTTCATCGGCCTGGTTCCGGCGTGGACTCAACCCCAGAATGATATGCTATAACATATCCATTCAGGAGCGACGTAGCCACGTCGCAGGCCACTTTCGGATGGGATCGATGGACCGGGGAATGACGAACGTATCCGCTGCCATGCCACGCGCGCTCATGGCCCTCAGCATTGCCGCTGCACTGTTGGCCAGCGTGCCTGCGATCGCCCAGAACCCCGGCGATGCCCGGCGCTCGCGGGCCGCAGGCGCAGCACCCGAGGCGCCGACCGCCACCCTGGACAAGGTGCTGGTGGTCGGCAGCAACATCCGCGATGCCATTGGCGGAGGCGCCTCGCCGGTGATCGTGATCGACAAGGAGGCCATCGACCGCACCGGCGCGGCCACCGTGCAGCAGCTGTTCGAGAAACTGCCGCAGAACTTCGGCGGTGGCGCCAATGGTGCCAACGTCGCCAATCTTGGCGTCGACCGCGATACCGGCAACAACTTCGGCCAGGGCACCGCCATCAATCTGCGCGGTCTGGGAACCGGCACCACGTTGACCCTGATCAACGGCCACCGCGTGACCTCGTCGAACCGCTACCAGTACGTGGATGTCTCGCTGATACCGCTGAGTGCGGTGGAACGCGTTGAGATCCTCACCGATGGTGCCTCGGCCATCTATGGCACCGATGCGGTCGGCGGTGTGGTCAACATCATCCTGCGCCGCGACTTCACCGGGTATGAGACCGCTGTGCGTTACGGCGCCGTGACCACCGGCGGCATGGAGGAATACCAGGCCTCGCAGTCGGCAGGCTGGTCGTGGGATGGTGGCCATGTGCTGGCCAGCTACGAGTTCCTGAAGCAGCGCAACCTGCCGGCGGTGGACAAGGATTTCTCGAAGAACGTGCGGGTCAAGCCGTACGACCTCTACCCCGGTTCGAAGCGCCACAGCCTGTACGTGGACGGCGTGCAGCAGCTCAGCGATGTGCTGACCCTGAACGTGACCGGCTCGTTCGCCAAGCGCGAGATGGACACCACCATTTCCGGCACGGCCGACGAAACCCGGTTGTTCCCGCATACGCGCCAGTTCGACCTGTTCGCCGGACTCACCCTGGATCTTCCACGCGGGTGGCAGGCGCGCCTGGATTCGGGGTTCGGCAGGAGCGATGTGTCCTATCAGCGCACCACCATCACCGGCAGTTCGGCCAGTACGGCGCCACCGACCGATACGAACTCCGAATCCCGCTACCTGGATGTGGTCGCCGACGGCGAGTTGTTCAACCTGCCCACCGGGCCGATACGCGCAGCGTTCGGCGCGGGCTACCGCCGCGATGGCTATGAGCTGATCGATCATCGCGGCCTGGAAAAGCCACTCGACCTGCATCGAACGATCAGGTCCGCCTTCGGCGAGCTCAACATCCCGCTGCTGAAGGACATGCCGGGCGTGCGCAGCCTGTCCCTGACCGCCGCAGCGCGCTATGACGACTACAGCGATTTCGGTTCCACGCTGAACCCCAAGTTCGGCCTGCTGTGGGAGGCGACCCAGGGGCTTTCGTTCCGCACCAGCTACGGCCGTTCCTACCGGGCGCCGGTGTACCAGGACATGCAGTTGAACAACACCGTGGTGGTGGCGAACGTGCCCAATCCGAGCGCAGCCAGCGGCAACACCATCCTGATGATGCTCTCCAATGGCAATCCCGATCTGGGCCCCGAACGGGCCAAGACCTGGACCGGCGGTTTCTCGTTCGCGCCGCCGTCGCTGCCGGGGCTCAAGATCGATGCGAACTACTACCACATCGAATACGCCGACCGTATCGGCAGCGGCTTCGGCGGCAGCTTCCCGTCGCTGTTCCTGCAGTCCACCGCACCTTACGCAGACATCCTGACCACCAATCCCACGCAGCAGCAGATCCAGCAGGCACGCCAGCTGGGCGTATCGGGGCTGGGCCTGTTCGTCTCGCGCGTGGGGCCATATGCGTTGCCGCCAGGCACGGACGAAACCAACAGCCAGGTGATCCTCGACAACCGCTTCCGCAACAACGCCTTTACCCGGCAGCGTGGTGTCGACTTCAGCGGATCCTATGGCTTCGATGCCGGCCAGACCCACATCGGGCTGAACCTGGCCGGGCAGTACATCATCGAGTCGAAGCGGCGCGTGACCAGTACGTCGCCCGAGGTGGATGCGGTGAATTCGGTGTACTACCCGGTGGACCTCAAGATGCGCGGTGGCATCGTGCTGAGCCGGCAGCAGGCCGCGGCGGGGATCTTCGTGAACTACGTGGACAGTTATCGCGACCCCGCCAATGTCGCCCGGCCCCACGTCAGCTCCTGGACGACCGTAGATCTGAACCTCGCCTACCACTTCGGTGCATCGGCGGACCCGCAGCGTGGCACATCGCTTGCGTTCAACGTGCAGAACCTGTTCGACCGGGATCCGCCGTTCATCGTCAACAGCATCAACACCGGCTATGACCCCACCAATGCAACAGCGCTGGGTCGCTTCCTGTCCATGACGCTGACGCACCGCTGGTAAGCCGCCATGCGCGCCGAAGCCCCTGCCCTGTCCCGGTCCGTCATGGCCATCCAGCAGGCGTTTGCTGTTGCGGCAACCCAGCTCACGCTGATGTGGCGCGAGCGGCGCGTGCTGTGGCTCGCCCTTGCCCTGTTGCTGATTGCGGGAGCATCGGTGCTCAGTGGTGCTGCACGCCTGACCCTGCAGGCGCAGGAGCGCCAGGCAATGAGCGAGGAAGAGGCGCGGCTCTGGGACAGCCAGGGCACAATCGACCCGCATAGCGCCGCACATGTGGGGCGTGCCATTGCTGCCCCTTTGCGGCCACTGGCTGCACTGGACCCGGGGCTGACGGACTACCTGGGAACCTCGGTGTTCATCGAAGGCCACGCGCAGAACCCGGCCCGGCACCGTGCCGTGGATGGTGGCACCGCACTCAGCCGCTTCGAGGGTTTCTCTGCGGCGTGGGCGCTGCAGGTGGTGGCGCCGCTACTGATCATCCTCGCCGGGTTCGCCACACTGTCCGGCGATGTGGCCCGCGAGACGCTGCGCCAGGAACTCGGCACCGGCGCCTCGGCCGGCGTGCTGATCTGTGGACGCTTGATTGCCCTGGCGGCCGCCTCGCTGCTGCTGGTGCTGGCCATGCTGCTGATCAGTCTTCCGGGGCTGTCCATCCAGTACGGCGACGCCACGGATCTTGCCGCCCTGCTCGCACTGGCGGCCGCCTACCTGCTCTATCTGCTGGTGTTCTGTGCACTTACCGTGGGGGTGTCGGCACTTGCCGGCTCGGCACGGACGTCACTGGTCGTGCTGCTCGGCTTCTGGGTGGTGTCCACGCTGCTGCTGCCGAGGGTGGCGCCTGCGGTTGCCGAATCCCTGTACCCGACCCCTTCGGCACCGGCGTTCAGGACCGGCGTGACCGAAGAAGCGGAGAACGGCGCGGATGGCCATGACCCGGCCGACAAACGCCTTGATGCCTTGCGCGCGGCGTTGATGGCACGCTACCGGGTCGACAGCGTTGACGACCTGCCGCTGAACTTCCGCGGTGTGGCGCTGGAGTTTGCCGAGGCCAACTCGACGCGCGTCTACAACCGCCATTTCGATCGCCTGCATGCCACCTACCAGCAGCAGGACGCCACCCAGCGCCTGTTTGGCCTTGCCTCGCCGACGCTGGCGCTGCAGTCCTGGTCGCGCGCCTTCGCCGGCACGGATTTCCCGGCGCATCTGGCGTTCCTGCGCGGCGTGGAGGACTACCGTTATCGGTTGATCCAGGCACTCAACCAGGAAGTGAAACTGCACAAGGCACCACAAGGCGGGAAGCATGTGGCCGACATCGCCGGCATCACCCGTTCAGTGCACTACCGGCCGCCGCAACAGACCCTGGCCGGTACCGCTACCGCGCAGCGCGGAAATCTCGTCATTCTGCTGGTCTGGCTGATGCTGGGTTGCGTGGTGGTGCTCATCTCCGCTCGGAAGCTAGGGAGATCGCCATGAACGTTGTGTCGATTGCCCGCTATGAGATCCGCCGATTGTTGCGCGATCGAGCGCTGCCGGTGCTGCTTGTCCTGCTGCTCGGGCTGGGTGCCTACGCCGCGTGGAACGGCCGCGCATGGGTGGACCAGCGGGAGGCGGCCATCGCCCTGATCAAGCAGGAAGAACAACAGACGAAGGAACGCAGCCGGGCATTCGTCGGCAAGGCGCCCTCGGTGCTGCCCCGCGCCCAGCCGGTGCTTGCGCCTGCCGCCATGGCACCGCTGTCGATCGGCCAGGCAGACGCCTACCCCTACACCGCCGATGTGGTCGCGCTGGGCGATCCGACCCTGCTGCTCAAGCACGTCTGGGCCGACATCGGCTATCCAGCGGCACGGGCTGCGGGACGGTTCGACCTCGCCTTCGTCATCGTCTTCCTGCTGCCGCTGGTCATTCTCGTGGCCACCCACGATCTGTGGTCACGTGAGCGCGAGCGCGGCATCGCGGCGCTGGTGCTGTCACAGCCGGTGTCGGCAACGCGTCTGCTGGTGGTCAAGGTGCTGGCCCGTGGCCTGATGGTGCTGCTGCCCGCACTGGCCATCCTCCTGGCGGTGACGATCGGGGCCGGCGCGCGCAGTCCTGCGGGCCTGGCCATGCTGGCCCTGACCGTCCTCCTGTACGGCGCGTTCTGGCTGGCCCTTGCACTGCTGATCGGCTGCCTTGCCCGGCGCACCACCGAGGCGGCCATCGCCGCCGGCGCGCTGTGGCTGCTGATCGTGGTCATGGCGCCGTCGCTGGCGCTGGCCACGGTGAACCTGATCGCGCCGCCACCGTCACAGATGCAGTTCGCCACCGAAGTGAAAGCGATGCAGTCCGATATCGCCACGCGCCAGCAGCGCGAGCATGCGAGGTCGGCGCCAGTGAATTCGCCGTCCCCCGTCATCTCCGACACTGTGCGCCAGGCCTACGCCGATCGGGTTGCAGCTGACCGGGAACTGGAACGCCTGATCGCCTCGCATGCGCAGGCCGAGGCCGCACATCGCCAGGTTCTGGACAAGGTGCGGCTGCTGCTGCCGGCCGTCGCGACACAGGACGCGCTCGACCGCATCGCAGGCTCGGATGCCGACCGCGCGCTCGACTTCCAGGGGCAGGTCCACTCCTTCTGGCAGGCGCGGCGGCTGTTGCACAAGGCCTATCTGGATCGTGACGCGCCGCAGACCTTCGAAGAGTACGACACCCTGCCCCGCTTCCAGTTCCACGAAACAGCCGGCGTCGCCCAACGTGGTGTCCTCGCCGATCTCGCCGCACTGATCATTGCCACCCTGCTTGTCCTGCTTGCAGCCGGTGCATTGCGCAGCCGGCTGGCAACGCCCTGAGGAGACGTCCACATGCTGTCTGCAAAAAGCCTGGTCATGGAACACGGTGCACATCGGGCGCTGGATGACGTCAGCTTCGAGGTGAAGCCCGGCGAGATCTTCTGCCTGCTGGGCGCCAACGGCGCCGGCAAGTCGACCACCATCAAGCTGTTCCTTGCCTTTCTGAAACCCACCTCCGGTGCGGCCGAAGTGGACGGTCTCAGTGCGCACCAGCAGCCGCAGGAGGTACGCCGGCGGCTGCTGTACATCCCCGAGACCGTCGCGCTGTACGACGAGCTGACCGGCTACGAGAATCTGGACTACTTCGCCCGCCTGGCCGGTGTCGAGGAACGCTCGCCAGCGCGGTTGAACGACGCACTCAGGTCAGCCGGCCTGGCGAGCGACGCATTCGGGCGACGCGTGGGTCTCTATTCCAAGGGCATGCGGCAGAAGGTCGGCATCGCACTGGCCATCGTCAAGGAAGCCAGCGCCCTGTTGCTGGATGAACCCACCTCGGGCCTGGACCCAACGGCGTCAGCCGAATTCCATGAGTTGATCGTGCGGGAACGCGATCGCGGCACGGCGATCCTGATGGCCACCCACGATCTGTTCCGCGCCCGGGAAGTGGCGACCACGATCGGCCTGATGCGGGCCGGCCGCCTGCGCAGGACGCTGGATGCCAGCACGATCACCGCGAACGATCTTGAGAGCCTGTACCTGGAAGAAATGAGCCGCAGCGCCTAGGCCACGGCGGCCGCCTGCGCGCCACGCTGGCCGGACCAGCGCCGCAGCCACGCTTCGATGTTGATCTGCGGGCCGAATATGCCGAGCACCTGCGACGAGTGGTCCGGGCCGACCTGCTGGATGCCGGCATCGGCCAGCGCGCTGTCGAGATAGCCGCGCCTGGCCAGCATTCCATCGACCAGCAGATTCCTGATGAACTGCTGGTGCCCCTGGGTGACCGCCACGGAGTGATCATCCAGATAGGATTTCACCTTCCGCGACAGCAGCACCTCCGGCAACAGGCCTTTCATTGCACGCCGCGCGATGGTGCGGTCTTCCGCGTCCGCGATGAGCAGGTGCAGCGGAATGCGCGCGAACAGTTCGACAAGCGGCTGTGCACTGATCGGCGATACGCCATGCCAGTGGCCTGCACCTTCGAAGGGATCAAGGACGCTGGTCGGAAACACCATGCGGCCGATATGGGCCAGCTTGTAGGGTGATACGTGATGCCCCAGCGCCTGCGCGTGGCGCAACCAGGCCGGCTGCAGGCCATCCTGCTCGGCGCGGTCCACCCGCACCCATGGGCAGGGTTTGCCCCAACGACCATTGATGCGGCCTGGCCGCTTGAGCAGACCATGGACCATCGCATCCTTCAGCACGCCGTACAGTGAATCGCCGGACTGCGCGGTTTCGAAGGCGACGCGGAAGAAATCCCGGTCGATGCCGCGTCGCCAGGCGTAGTCGATCGCAGCGGCATTGCCCTTGAAACGCAGGAACACCGCATCACCGCCAACACCGGTGAACTGCACGGTGTCACCGTCGAAGGCCACGTCACGGCGGTGGAGAAGATAGCCGGAACAATGCGCCGGCCGGGCTGTACGCGGGAAGGTCATGATCTCTTCCAGCGCGCAGTGAGCTTGCCTTCGATACTCGATGTAATCGCAACGCCTGCCCGAGGAATCACTGGCCCCTTGCACTGCCATCCGCGCGAACAGCCGTTCGTCGGCGCCGATGCCATCATCGTAGTGGTGGACACACGTCACCTCCGGTGCCGACGGCGCCTGCAACAGGCCGGCCAGGATGATCGAGGAATCCAGCCCGCCCGACAGCTGCAGCTGGATGCGCCGGTGCTGGCTGGCCAGTGCACCGATGCAGCCCAGCAGCGTGGAACGCGCCAGGGACACGGCTTGCTGAAGATCTTCGATCGGCGCGTCGCGGGCCAGCCGCACCACGTCCCACTGGCAGTGCCGGCCCACCGGCTCACCATCGAGGATTGAAACCGCTTCACCCGCTTCGACCGCCGTGACCTCCTGGAAGCCGGTCTGCAGGCCATCACGAAACGGGTACAGCAGCGAGTACGACAGGAAGGACCAGTCAACGCTGAAATCGCGCAGGCCCAGCATCAGGCAGTCTTCCATGTTGGAGAAGACCAGCGTCAACTGGCCCACCGTGGTCATGTAGCACGGGATCTCCGCAGTGGGATCGCGCAGGACGAACCAGCTCGACGTTTCCTGCTGGAAGCCGAACGCCACGTAGCGGCCCCAGTAGTGTTCTACGATGCTGCGGCCCTGGCTGCTGCAGGCGGCGTCCGCTGTGGCGGGATCCAGGTTCACGCAGCAAGGCACTTTGCCTTCGCCGAACGTTTTGTGAAACAGCTTGCCCAGTACCACCAGCGAGTTCGAGCGATTGCATTCGAAATAGCCGTGGTTGTCGCTCTGCACATGGATCGCCGCGCCATTGTCGTTCAACACGCAGGCGATGCCGGGCAGCCTGGCGCCGATCCTTTCCACGATGCGTTCCGCCTGCGCCGTCGCGGATTCCGAGTGGGTGTTCCAGAGCACGGCGATGTATCGGTACATGGCAGGTTTCGTTACAGCACCAGGATGGGAACCATCCGGCGCAGGTTGAAGGGAATGTCGGTCAACACCTGATCGCCGTGCTGCAGCCAGCAATGCGCGGCGAACGGCTGGGTTCTGACCGCGAACACCCAGGCCGGAGCGATGCCGTAGTTCGACAGGAATCCGCGCATCGCCAGGCAGTAGAGAAAGCACTCATCGGTTTT
Organism: Stenotrophomonas sp. GD04054; assembly: GCF_029836955.1. NCBI lineage: Bacteria > Pseudomonadati > Pseudomonadota > Gammaproteobacteria > Lysobacterales > Lysobacteraceae > Stenotrophomonas > Stenotrophomonas sp. GD04054. The sequence goes on from NZ_JAOECR010000001.1 coordinate 243,565, forward strand.
CCTGAAGGCCAGGGGCCGAAGCCAGTCGAACACCCGCACCCGCAGGGCCAGTTCTTCAGCGCCTACCGGCCTGCTGTGGCCGCGATCCGCCCGACGGCGCACGGCCGACACCGTGGAACTGAAAGGAAGGAACGTTCTGCTGCAGGCGGCATAGGCGCACGAGGCGATGAATCGACGCAGGTCACGCGCCACGATGGGTGGACGGCCACGCGGCGCGCCTTCGCGCGCCCAGTACCGAGGCAGCGCAATGGCAGGGCTGGCAGCGGATTTCCCCTGCTGCGGATCCGCGGTGATCAGGCGGCGGTCGATCAATGCCTGCAGAAGCCTGGGCGTGCTTGCGTCGTCGGACTGCAGGGGCCAATCGAGAACGAGCTTGCCAAGGCCTGCGGCGCCGCGTTTTTCAAGGGAGAGATACTTTCCCGTGGCCTGGTCCAGAATCACCATCGCATCGCCGGTGACACAGACGTGGGCGTGCTTTGACAGGAAATACGGGGCGGCAGCCTGCTCCATCATGCGCTCCTGCGCCGGAACCGGAGAAGCGGTGCATGCAGGGCATGCACCGCAGATGCGACATTGCGCGGCAGATCAGGGCGACGTGGTCGGGAACACGCCATCCCACAACGTGCCGTGGTTGTGCGCCTTCGTTTCCGAAACCACCGAGCCCAGCTCGATCAGTTCGCCACCCATGCCCTGATCCTCAGGGTTCTGCTGTCCTGCCACTACACCCAGCTCAATCAGCTCGTTCATGAACATCTCCTATCGTCAGTGGATGTACCCGCGCATTGCGTTGGATCGCGCTGCATTGGATACGGAGCAGCCAAGCCACCATCGCCGCCACATTGCAGGGCGATTGCCGCCAAGGCACCGAAATGTTACGATATAACATATTATTTTGGCGTGACGAATGACGCTGCCTGCCCGCTGTCGATGCGACCCATGAGAGGCAAGAGGGATGAACACCGAGATCAGTGATGACGGGCTGGATCCCACGCTTCTGCTGAAGGGGATGTTTCCCCTGCCGAAGTTCATCCGCTTCGTACGGGAGCGTTGCCCACCGGGCCGCTTTGACGAGGCTGCGCTGGTGGAGGACTGGCGGACGGCTCGTGCCGAGGTGCTCAGGCTGCAGCAGGAGGAAGCCGGTGAGGCGGACGCCATCAATGTCCATGTGTTGCCGGATGAGATGCTGCCGCTGGCTGAGCAGGCGCTGCGGCAACCTTCGATGCACCGCATGACGAGTGTTCTGCCGCGCAGTTGGCAGATGGTCGATATCGATCGACTGGTGATCTTCCAGGAGTGCATCAACCTGCGTCACATCGACCAGTTGGCGGCATCCCTGACCGCCTCGCCCACCGCGCAGGAGGTCATGCAGCTTGTCGCGCGCAGCGGCAGCCATGCACATCCGGAAGTGCGCTTCACCCAGTCCGATGGCAGCTACACCTTCGCGTCCACCTCGAACGACCTGCGTTTCCTCGACGTGGCGACCCTCGATCCGGCTGCCATCACCGATTACGAACCGTTCGGCGCGGCCAGCCACGCCGTCGTCATCTATCTTGGTTTCAGTGACAACCTGATCAGCGCCACCAGGTTTGGCAAGCGCCTGGTGCTGACCAATGGCTCCCATCGCCTGTACCTGCTGCGCCGGCTCGGGTTCCGCCATGCGCCCTGCCTCGTCACCGATGCCTCCGACAGCGACCTCAGCGAGGTTCTGCTGCCGGCAGCGGTCAAGCAGGATCGCGGGTTCTACCTGTCTTCTCCACGGCCGCCGCTGTTCAGGGACTATGTCGATCCCCGCCTGACCTGCGTCGTTCCGGTTACCCGCAAGCACTACGCTCTGAGGGCCAAGCTCGACCTGCAGAGGATCACGGTTCCGGCCTTGTAGGCCTGGCTGTCCAGCTGCTTCGATGTCGTGCGGTCGATATGGCCGGATTGGTGAATCACCTGGCGGAACTGTCGAATGACGCCTGTCGGGTTGACCCATACGCTTCTCATCCTCAACCAGAGAGGATGTCAGCGTGATTGAACAGCCATGGGCTGCCGAACCCGCAGGAAAGGACGCTCCGATCGTCCATGTCCTGATGGGACTGATCTGTGTCTGGCATAAGCGCGAACCGGGATCGGCACGCGATGACGAGTAAGCGCCGCCGTACTGCCCGGCGTAGTTCTGAGTCGTAGGTCCGGCGTGGAGATTTCGATTGCGGGGCTGAGCGAGGTTGGGCCCGACTATCCGGACCGTGTCGATCTTCCGGTGATGGTGCTTGGACTGGAACCCATTCCAGATGCCTGGCAGATGCCCTTCCATGCGCACCGGAAGGCACAGCTGCTGGTTGCCACGCGCGGCTTGATCATGCTGGAGACCGCAGCCGGCCTGTGGGTGGTTCCCCCACAGGGTGCGATCTGGATTCCCGGTGGCCTGTCCCATCGGGCCAGCAGCAGTGGGCGGCCGCACGGGTTCGTGGTGTTCGTGGAACCCGGTGTCGTGCCGGGGCTGCCGACGCACTGCGCTGCAATGGCGATCACCCCGTTCATGCAGGCCCTGCTGCAGCGGGCGTCCGCCCTTCCCGGGCACTACGAGCCCGGCAGCGCGCAGGACCGCCTGATGGCCGTGTTCCTGGATGAGCTGATCGCCGCGCCACCGGAGTGGCTCCATCTGCCCATGCCATCCGATGCAAGGTTGCGCCGGCTTGCCAACGCAATGCTGGACACGCCAGCCGAACGGGCAACGCTTGAAGTCTGGGCGAGCCGGATTGGAATGAGCGAGCGCAACATGTCGCGCCTGTTCTCTGGAGAAACCGGTTTAAGCGTAAGGCGCTGGCGCAGGCAGCTGCATGTTGTGGTCGCGCTGCCGCTGCTGGCCAAAGGCAGGACAGTACAGGCCGTTGCGGACCACCTGGGCTATGACAGTGCCGGAGCGTTCGTGACCATGTTCCGCAAGACCGTGGGTGCGCCGCCCAAGCGTTTCCTGGCGGAACGAGGCACTCGGCAGCGGGCATCGGACGCCGACGATCAGCAGCCGCAGGAGCCACGTTGACGGATGCGGGAGCGCGTGGCTCCCGCACCGGCAAGGATTGTCCTTCCCCTCAGCGCTGGTAGTCCTTCAGGAACAACCAGGTGATCAGCGTGGCATCCGGCCCCTTCGGGTCGGTGAACGGCAGGCCGGACTGGCTGCCGCTCCACGCATGGCCCATGCCCTGCACCACATAGTGCTGCACCAGCGTCATGCCACCGTAGGCGTAGGTATCCACTGTATACGCACGCCCACCCGGCACCTGGCCGTGATAGCTGCTGGTCGGCACGTACTTCACCGAGTCGTTGTCCAGGCCGTCGTCGGCCAGATCATTGGTCTGCAGGAACTGGCGCACGGCCTGCTGGCCGTTCACCGGATTGACGGTGAGATCGGCGCTGCCATGGAACACCAGCACCGGCAGCGGTCGCGGCGACGGCGATCCCGAGCACTGCCAGGCCAGACGGCCATTGCTGTCCGGCGAATAGATGCTGCCGGCCAGCAACGCATAGGCGCTGCCGGAAATCGTGGTCGCACCCTTGAACATGCCGCCGGAGTGGATGGCGCCGGCAGCGAACACATCCGAATAGCAGGCCAGCATGATCGAGGTCATCGCGCCGCCCGCGGAAATGCCGGTGACATAGACCCGGTGCGGATCCACGCTGTAGCCCGCTTTCACCTTGTCCACGATGCCGGCCAGGATCGATGCTTCGCCGCTGTCGCGGGCCTGGTTGATCGGCAGCTGCCAGTTCCAGCAGCGGGCCGGATTGGAGGTGACGTTCTGCCGGGGGTAGACCACGATGAACCCCTCAGTGTCGGCCACATCGTTGAAGCCAGACGCCTCGCCCATCAGGTTCGGCCCGGTCACACAGCCGTGCAGCACCAGCAGCAGGGGCAGTGGTTGGGCCGCGTCGTAGCCGGCCGGCACCCATACCTGGTACTCGCGGGCGCCGAACAGATTGCCGTACAGGCCGATATCCCAATGCCCGGCCGGGCCAGCGGCAAGCGCGCTGCCCGCCATCGCCAGCCAGCTGCACAACATCAGCAGTACCGCCTTGATCGAATCGATTCCGGATTTCATGACCAGATCCTCGTGCGTGAGTCGTGGATGAAGGAGTACCGGGGACCGCTTCCGGCTGGGGGCGCGCCCAGTATCCGCATCCACCGGCCGCTGCCGACTGGACCTAGGTCCACTCGCTGCTGGCCGATGACACCGCTAGCCTTGGCTGCAGGGGTGGCAATGGGCCATCCGCACGCTCATGCCTGGGGGAGGACCGAATGAAACGGAATTGTTTGAGTCTCATGATCGGCGCGCTGCTGGCCACGGGGCCGGTACTGGCACAGGAATCACCGACGGCAGGCAGATCCGCTTCGCCGACCAACCTGGACAGCATCAAGGTCACCGCGCGCAAGCGTGAGGAAACCCTGCAGGAGGTACCGGTTGCCGTCACCGCCTTTACCTCCGAGGCGCTGGACAAGATGAATGTCCAGGACATCAGCGACCTGGACGCGCAGGTGCCCAACCTGACCATCTACGCGGCGCGCGGCGCCAGCAGCACGGTCACCGCCTACATCCGCGGCATCGGCCAGTCCGATCCCACCTGGGGCGCCGATCCGGGTGTAGGCATCTACCTGGATGACGTCTACATCGCACGCCCGCAAGGTGCGCTGCTGGATGTGTTCGATGTCTCGCGCATCGAGGTGCTGCGCGGCCCGCAGGGCACGCTCTACGGCAAGAACACCATCGGCGGCGCGATCAAGTACATCTCGCGCGGCCTGCCCACCCAGACCGAGGGCTTCGCCCAGATCACCGTGGGCAACTACAGCCAGCTGGATGCGAAGGCGGCCATCGGCGGCCCGATTGGTGGTGCCGACAGTGGCCTGCGCGCCCGCGTGGCGGTGGCCAGCATGAACCACGACGGGTTTGGCGAGAACACCTTCAACGGCCAGCCGGTCAGTGACAAGCAGATCAACGCGGCACGCCTGAACCTGGGCGCGTACGCGGGCGATGACTTCGACGTGCAGTTCGCACTGGACTGGATCGACGACCAGTCCGGCATGCGCGGCTCGAAGATGCTGGCGCCCAATCCGTTCCTGCGCGCATACCCGCCGATGGACAGCCGCTATGACATCCGCTCGGGCATGCGCAACCTCAACAACGTGGAGAGCAAGGGTGCCTCGGCCACGGTGAACTGGCGGCCGAACGAGGACATTGCGCTGAAGTACGTGGTCGCCAAGCGTGAATCGGACAGCGAGGCCAACATCGACTTCGATACCGCGCCGGTCAAGCTGGCCGACGTGGGCGGCACCTATCACGACGACCAGGTCAGCAACGAAGTGCAATTGAACTACGATGCCGGCGGCCGGGTGCGCGGTGTGGTCGGCCTGTACCAGTTCAGTGGCGAGGCGGGCGGCCAGATCCAGAACAACTACTTCAGTGCGCAGTTCGCCGACAACCAGGGCAAGGTGTTGACCGACAGCATCGCGCTGTACGCGGACTGGACCTTCGACCTGACCAGCAAACTCAAGCTGGATGTAGGCGCCCGTTACACCGACGAGGACAAGCGCGCGATCGTGCTGAACCGCCTGTACGCCGACCCGGCCTTCAGCCGCCCGGTAGCGGTGACCGCGGACTTCGACAAGAAGACCAACTTCAAGAACGTCTCGCCCAAGGTCTCGCTGGACTACCAGATCACTCCGGACATCATGGTCTACGGCCTGGCCACGCGTGGCTTCAAGTCCGGTGGCTACAACATCCGCGCCAACGCGGTGGCCGTGCCGCGCTCGGCCGAACCGTTCGATGACGAGACCGTGGACAGCTACGAGGTCGGCAGCAAGATGGCCTTCCTCGACCAGCGCCTGTTCCTCAATCTGTCGGCCTTCTACAACAAGTACAAGGACATCCAGCTATCGGTCTTCACCGGCCTGGATACCAATGGTGATGGCATCGACGATTCCTTCTTCGGTGATTTCACCAATGCCGGCGCAGGTACGGTCAAAGGCCTGGAAGTCGAGTACCAGTACCTGCCCAGCCAGCACTGGCTGATTTCCGGCAACCTGGCGTGGCTGGATACCAAGTACGACGAGTACATGGATCGTGGCGTCAATGTGGCCAGGCAGATGAAGTTCACCAATGCACCGGAATTCTCCGGTGCGTTCAACGTGGAATACCGCACCGACCTGGCCAACGGCAGCAACCTGTCAGCGCGGGTGAGCTACAGCTATCAGAGCGAAGTGTGGCCGACCACTGATCTCAGTCCGGTGATCCGCCAGCAGGGTTACGGGCTGGTCAATGCCGGCGTCATCTGGCGCCTGGATGATGCGTGGACCTTCTCGCTGCAGGGCACCAACCTGGCCGACAAGGAATACCGCACCACCGGCTACAACATCCCGGCGGTCGGCACGCTGATTGGCTTCTATGGTCCGCCACGCCAATATAGCCTCAGCGTCCGTTACGATTTCTAGCGCATCCGTTACGATCTCCAGGAAGCTTCTGCATGACGCAGTCTTACGACGACCTGTACTGGAACAGCAATGATGGGTTGCGCCTGCACGCGCGCGACCATGCACCCGATGCGGGGCAGGCAGCGCGTGGCACGGTGGTCTGCATTCCCGGGCTGACCCGCAATGGCGCTGATTTCGATGCGCTTGCCGATGTGCTTACCGCCGAGGGCTGGCGCGTGATCGCGGTCGACCTGCGCGGTCGCGCAGGGTCGGAACGCGCATATGACCCGTCCAGCTACAACCCGCGTGCCTATGCGGATGACATGGTTGCGCTGCTGCGCTCGCAGAACATCGCCAAGGCGGTATTCGTCGGCACCTCGCTGGGCGTGCTGGTGACCATCACCCTCGCCTCGCGCGCGCCCGAGCGGATCGCGGGCGCGGTGCTCAACGATGCCGGCCCCAAGGTGCCGCGTGAGGCGCTGGCACGGATCGGCAAGTACGCCGGCAAGCCGGTGCCGCCGATGGACCTGGTGCAGGCCACCGCTTACGTGGAATCCATCGGCAAGGCCGCGTTCCCTCGCTTCAGTACCGACGACTGGCGGCAGATGGCGGTGCGCACCTTCCGCCCGCGCAGCGATGGGCTGCTGGAGCTGGATTACGATCCGGCCGTGATCCGAACGACACGTCCCTGGCTGCTGTGGTTGCTGCGGCCGGTGCTGTGGCGTGCGGTTCGTGGGCTGACCGCACGGGTGCCGGTACTGGTGGTGCGCGGTGCGCTGTCCGACATCCTGCCGGCCGATGTCGCGCGGCAGATGGCGGCCACCTCGGAAAGTGCCCGCCTGGTGGAAGTGCCGGATGTGGGCCATGCGCCGATGCTGTCCGAGCCAGAGGCACGTGACGCGATCCTGACCTTGCTGGAGCGTGTGGCGTGAGTGCAGACAGCAACCTGCCTCCCGCGCTGCAGGCGTTGCAGCAGTGGGCGGCCAGCGAGCGGGTGAGTGGCGTGACCCACGTGGACCAGGCGCGCATCGATGCCTTTGCCGACGCCACCGGCGACCACAACTGGATCCACGTCGATCCAGGCCGCGCGCAGACGCAGCTGCCGGGCGGGCAGACCATCGCGCACGGTTTCCTGCTGCTCTCGCTCACCGTGCAGGACGATGTGGCCGCCCTCACCGGCTTCCCCGGCATCGCCCATGTGCTCAACTACGGCCTCAACAAGGTCCGCTTTCTGGCGCCGGTACCCAGCGGGTCCGGGGTGCGGGTACGCTCGCAGCTGGTGTCACTGGAGGCGCGCCAGCCCGGCCAGTGGCTGCTGACCCAGCGCAAGGCCGTCGAGCGGGTTGCCGATGGCGAGCTGGCACTGGTCGCTGAGCAGCTGTCACTGATCGTGGTCGCTCCCTAGCACCACCCTGCCCGGTTCTCTCCCTACACTGGAGCGATGTTGACGCCCTCCATCGTCCTCTTCGCCTGCATTGCATGGACCGCACTGCTGTTTGGCGTGGCGCTGTGGGGTGAGCGCCGGGGGCACCGGCTTTCGAAGGCATGGCCGCTCATCTATGCGCTGTCGCTGGCCGTGCACTGCACCGCGTGGACCTACTACGGCGCGGCCTCGCAGGGACTGCAATGGGGCTTCCCGATTCCACCCACCCTGGCCGGCATGGCGTTGATCTTTGCGTTCGGCCTGCCGTTCCTGCTCCGCCTGGGGCGGCTGGCCAAGCAGCACAACAGTGCCACCATCGCTGATCTGGTCGTCGCACGACTGCGTGCCGATCGCGGCCTCGGCTTCACCATCACCCTGGTGGCACTGTTCGGCATCATTCCCTACATCGCCCTGCAGCTGAAAGCCGTAAGTCAGGGCCTGGGCGCCCTGCTGGGCGATCGTTTCGCGCCTGCTGCCGTGCAGCTGGACATGTCGTTCTGGTTCGCCCTGACGATGGCGGCGTTCACCCTGCTGTTCGGTGCACGCAAGGCATCGGCCACCGAGCCCAATCGTGGCATCGTGGTCGCCCTGGGGCTGGAGTCGGTATTGAAGCTGGTGGCGCTGCTCGCCATTGGCCTCTATGCGGCGCTGTCGGTGCGCCAGGCGGGCACGCCGCTGCTGGAAAAGATGGCGCAGCTGCCGCCACCGGCCATCATGCCGGACTATCTGACCATGGTCGCGCTGGGCGCGATCTCCGCGTTCACCCTGCCGCACCAGTTCCATGTCGGCGTGGTCGAGCTGCGCCAGACCTCGGACCTGAGGACGGCACGCTGGTTGTTCCCGGTCTACCTGCTGCTGATCGGGCTGCCGTCGGTGCCGATGGCGCTGGCCGGTGCCGCGCAGCTGCCCGCATCGGTGTCGCCTGACCTGTACGTGCTGGCGCTGCCGCAGGCCGGTGGCCACCACCTGCTGGCCTTGCTGGCCTATCTGGGCAGCCTGAGCGCCGCCACCGGCATGATGATCCTTTCGGGGCTGACCCTGTCGATCATGCTCGGCAACCATGGCTTCGGCTCACGGTTGCTGGACGGTATTGCCGGCGGTGCCGCGGCGGCCGACCTGCGTCCACGCGTGCTGGCCTTCCGCCGTGCCGGCATCCTCGCCGTGTTCCTGATGTCGTGGCTGTACAGCCGGGCGATGAGCGACACCGAGGCACTCAGCGATTTCGGCCTGATGTCCTTCACCGCCCTCTCGCAGCTGGCGCCGGCGGTCCTGCTGGCGGTGTATCGCCCGCGCACGCCTTCTCCGGCCATCATCGCCGGCATCGTGCTGGGGTCGTTGGCCTGGCTGTGGCTGGTGCTGCTGCCGATGGTGATCCCTGCCACGCCCCCAGCCTCGGGCCCCGATGACCTGCACTGGCTGTCCGTGGTCTCGCTGCGCCTGCAGTCGGGCCATATCGCCATCAGCATGGGCGCCAGTCTAGCGGTCAACCTGCTGACGGTTGCGCTGGTGTCGCGCGCGGTGCGTCCCTCGTTGCCGCGACGACGGGATGCGGTGGCAGCAGCCTCGCTGCGCAGGACGGCCGGACGCTTCCTCGGCCAGGAGCGGGCCCGGCAACTGATGGATGGGCATGCCGGGCAGCTGCTGGACGACGACCGGGTCATCACCATCGAACGCGAACTGAGCGCCGTGGTCGGCGCGGGAATGGCGCGCCTGCTGGTGGAGGCCGCTCGCGATGGCGGTGCCGCGCCCTTGGATGCGGTAACCCGTGCTGTAGGCGAAGCCACCCAGGCGCTGCGCTTCAACCAGCGCCTGCTGGAAGCGGCGCTGGAAAACATGAGCCAGGGCATCAGCGTGGTCGACGCGCAGCTGCAGCTGGTAGCCTGGAACAGCCGCTACGCCGCGTTGTTCAAGTTTCCGCCCGAGTTGCTGCAGGTCGGGCAGCCGGTGGTCAATCTGACAGCGTGGGCGCTGGCCGAACTGAAGATCGGCGACGGCCCTGGTGACTCTCGCGACAAGGCCCTGCAGCGTCGCGCCGCACACATGCGGCGTGGCACGCCGCATCTGTCCGAACGGATCTTCCCCGACAACACCATCGTCGAGATCCGTGGCAATCCAATGCCCGGCGGTGGCTACGTGGCCACCTTCACCGACGTCACCGCCTTCCGCCGCGCCGAGGAAGCGCTCAAGCGCAGCAATGAAACCCTGGAGCGCCGCGTACAGGACCGCACCGCACGGCTGGAACAGGCAGTGCACGAAGCCGAGCGCGCGAACGTTGCCAAGACACGCTTCCTGACGGCGGTCGGCCACGACCTGATCCAGCCACTGCATGCGGCGCAGCTGCTGACCGATGCGATGTCGCAGCACATCGAATCGGAGTTCCTCGACAGTTTCCTGCGCCAGATCCGTGGTGCGCTGGACTCCACCGACGACCTGCTGTCCGGGCTGCTGGATATCTCCCGGCTTGAGGCGGGTGGACTGGTCGCCGATCCGCGCCCCTTCGCGCTGTCGACCGTCCTCGATCCGCTCGCGCAGGAGTTCGCGGTACTGGCGGCGGCGCGCGGCCTGCAGTTCCGCCAAGTGCGGAGCCAGGCCTGGGTCCATAGTGACCCCCTGCTGCTGCGCCGGGTGCTGCAGAACTTCCTGGCCAATGCCATTCGTTACACCTGCCATGGCGGTGTGTTGCTCGGTGTGCGCCGCCAGGGACAGGCACTGCTGATCGGTGTGCATGACACCGGCCCCGGCATTGCTCCGGAGCAGCAGGCGGTGGTGTTCGAGGAATTCCACCGGGTCGATCGCAGCAACGGCCAGGGACTGGGCCTGGGCTTGACCATCGCACACCGCATCGCCGACCTGCTGCACGCACCCCTGCACCTGCGCAGCGTGCCCGAGCACGGCTCGGCCTTCTCGATCAGCGTGCAACGCGCAGCACCCCCTGCGACCCCGCGCAGCTCGCCGCCGGCAGCCGGCAGCAGCGCGCTCAAGGGAGTCCGCGTGCTGGTGGTCGACAACGACCCGGACGCACTGGAGGCGATGCGGCAGCTGCTGCTTTCCTGGGGTTGCGATGTCATCGCGGCAGGCCAAGCCGATGACATCGGACCGTCAGCGCACGAGGCGGCGCTGTGGCTGTTCGACTATCACCTGGATGATGGCGATACCGGTGTAGCGCTGTGGAAGCGGCTGGTAGGCATGCATGGGCCGCGGCCGACGGTGATCCTCAGTGCGGATGCCGGCAGCGAGACGCGCGAGGCGGTGCGCGGCGTTGGGCTGTCCCTGCTCAACAAGCCGTTCAAACCGTTGGCGCTGCGCTGGGCGATCAACCACCTGCTGGCGGCCAGTACCACGCCCTGACCGGTCAGGGCTCAGGCAGTTCTTCGATCTGCCGGGACGGATCGGCCAATCCCATTTCGTGCAGCACGCGGATGGCCTGCGCGCGGTTGCGCACGCCCAGCCGCTCCATGATGCGTGTCATGTGCGCCTTGACCGTGCGCAGCTGTACGCCCAGCCGGTCGGCAATCTGCTTGTTGAGCAGGCCCTCGGCCACCAGCCCCAGCACCTTGTACTGATGTGCCGACAGGCTGGCCAGGCGTGCGGCCAGGTCAGCATCCCTGCTGAACGTCGCCACCCGTGCCACCGGTTCGCGCAGCAGCGCCGGGATCCAGCGCTCGCCCTCCAGCACGGACTGCAGCGCGGACTGCAGCTCGTTCAAACCCGAGCTCTTGGGCAGATAGCCCGCGGCGCCAAGGTCGATGGCACGCCGGATGACCTGCGGCTCCTCGTTGGCGGAGACGATGATGATCGCCAGGCCCGGCTGCAACGCACGGATCGTGGCCAGCCCGGCCAGTCCGTGGTTGCCCGGCATGTGCAGGTCCAGCAGCATCAGATCGATCGACTGGTTCTCGATCACCTCCAGCACGCTGTCCAGCGAATCAGCTTCGCTGATCTGCAGATCGGCGACCGCCTCTTCCGCCGCGCGATGCAGTGCCGCGCGGAACAAAGGGTGATCGTCGGCGATGAGCAGGGTGGGCATGTCCTGGCGAGATTATCAAATCGGGTGCGCGCGGGAACAGGTACCTAGGTACGCTGGTGCAGCAGGAAGGGCTTGCTAGTGTGGTGCGGAGAAGGCCGGCGACCGCAACGCCGCCCACGAGGAAATGCCATGTCATCTGCCCCCACTCCCGATGCCAATGCCTATCCACTGCTGATCAAGCAGCTGCTGCTGATGCCGCTGGCGGTGAGCCCTGAACAGGAGATCGTCTACGGCGACCAGGTCCGATTCGACTACCGCACCCTGCAGGCGCGCATCGGCCAGCTGGCCGGCCTGTTGACCTCGCTGGGAGTCGGCCACGGCGACACGGTGGCGGTGATGGACTGGGACAGCAACCGCTACCTGGAGGCCTACTTCGCCGTGCCAATGATCGGTGCGGTGCTGATGATGGCGAACGTGCGCCTGGCCCCAGAGCAGATCGCCTACACGCTGAACCACAGCGGGGCGCGGGTGATCCTGGCCAACCGCGAGTTCCTGCCGTTGCTGGACGCCATCGACGAGCAGCTGCCGGACCTGCGCACGCGCATCCTGCTGGACGATGCAGGCGGTCCGCTGCCGCCAGGCTTCGCCACCGAGTACGAAGCGGGGTTGCGCGATGCCACGCCGATCGTCCGCTTCCCGGACTTCGACGAGAACGCCCGTGCCACGGTGTTCTACACCACTGGAACCACCGGGTTGCCCAAGGGCGTGTATTTCAGCCACCGGCAGCTGGTGTTGCATTCGCTGGCGGCGATGGCCGCGCTTGGCGGTGCACCCCGTCAAGGCCGCCTGCATCGCGACGATGTCTACATGCCCATCACCCCGATGTTCCATGTGCACGCGTGGGGCCTGCCCTACGTGGCTACGGCGATGGGCATCAGGCAGGTCTATCCGGGGCGCTACCTGCCTGCGACGCTGCTGGCATTGATCGCCCGTGAGAAGGTGACCTTCTCGCACTGCGTGCCAACCATCCTGCACATGCTGCTGGAGCATCCAGACGCGGCGCAGACCGACCTGGAGGGCTGGAAGGTGATCATCGGCGGTGCCGCCCTGCCGCGTGCGCTGGCGCAGCGTGCGCTGGCGCGGGGCATCGACATCTTCGGCGGCTATGGCATGTCCGAGACCTGCCCTCTGCTCACCATCGCCCAGATCGACGTGGACAGCGTGACCGATGCCGATGAGGTGCTGTCGCTGCGCACCAAGGCCGGCATACCGGTACCGCTGGTGGACCTGCGCATCGTCGATCCGGACATGAAGGATGTCGCCCACGATGGCATCGCCACCGGAGAGGTCGTGGTGCGCGCACCCTGGCTCACCCAGGGCTACCTGCACGATCCGGATGCATCTGCAGCACTGTGGGCAGGAGGCTATCTGCATACCGGGGACATCGGCAACATCGATGAATACGGCTACCTGAGGGTGACCGACCGGATCAAGGATGTGATCAAGACCGGCGGTGAGTGGATCTCCTCGCTCGCCCTGGAGGACATCATCGCCCTGCATCCGGCGGTCAGCGAAGTCGCGGTGATCGGCATCGCCGACACGAAATGGGGCGAGCGGCCGTTGCCGCTGGTGGTCAGGCAGCCTGGCAGTGAGGTGACCGAAGCGGAGATCATCGAACTGGTCGCCGCGCGAAGCCGCTCAGGGGACATCTCACGGTATGCGATTCCGGAACGGGTCAGTTTCGTGGAATCGATCGAGCGGACCAGCGTGGGCAAGATCAACAAGAAGAAGCTGCGTGGGTTGCATGACCCAGCGACTGGCTCGGGCCGTGGGTGATCTCCGCTTGATCGCCGAGGTCAGTGTTCGCACGGCGAGGTATGGAGCGGCACCCCGGAACCATGATCTCCCGAGGTACCACTGTACTGCAGCAGACCTGGTTCAGTTCTGCCAGGACCGGTCACCCTCAGTCGATGCAGGGTCCCTTCGCAGCGATCTCCGTGCCGGATCCCTTCGCACCGATGCTGGCCGGGCCCTGGCATGCATCAAAGCTGTACTTGATCAGCTTCCACGCCCCACTCGACCACCGGTATGTCCACGACTCGGAAGCACCGCTCGGCAAGGTATTGGAGATCGAGATGACCTCGCCCTCCACACCGCGTGCAGGCAATGGAACAGGCGGGCCCGCTGCACCGGCCGGCTTCAGGCTGCCAGCAGACTGATAGCTGTGCGAGATGGCCAGTTCGCCCGTCTGCAACGCCGGCGCGTAGGCGGGCGAATTCCGTTTGATCCAATCGACGATGTAGCCGGCTTCCAGCGAATCCGGCGCGTACGTGGCCTTCGCAACTACAGTGGCGGTCGTGGTGCCCGCGATCGGTCCTGCATTGACGCTTCCACCGGGGACTCCACTCAGTGCCAGCACCAATGGCAGCGCCGCGCCCAACAGCGAGAACTTCATACCCTGCTCCTTGTGTGTATGCAGCTTTCTCAACGGGCCGTCTATGACCCGCGGGCAGTGTAGGCATTGCGGACAGGCTGGGCATCGGCGCAGTCATGCCCATTTCTCATATCCATCAGGCTTCGAGCGCGAGCTGCCCTGCTGAAGGTCGCAGCGCCGATTGTGTTGAACGCGGCGCTTAGATCCGCGTCGTTGCCATGAACCGTTCGCGGTCCTGCTGCGTGCGGCGGCGGATCTCCTCCAGCGCCTGGCTTTCGGTCGCCTGCAGCATGGCTTCGAACAGGCGCTGGAAGTGATGGCGCATCGCATTGCGCGCGGCCACCGGATCACGCGCGCGCAGGGCTTCGAAGATCGCCATGTGCTCGTCCGCACGGCTGGCGCCATCATCATGGCAGACCCGGGCATAGACCTCGGTCACCCGCGGCAGTTCGCTGCGCATGCGCCAGATCTGCTGCACGAAGAATTCCACCACCGGGTTGCCGGAAAGCCGTGCGATGGCCAGGTGGAAACGGCGGTCGTACTCGCCGGCTTCCGCGTCACTCAGGTCGCGACGGCACAGCGCTTCGGCCAACGCCTGCAGCTCGGCAATGCCGGCATCATCCAGATTGCTGGCAGCCAGAGCGGCGGCCTCGGCCTCGAATACCGCGCGGGCGGCGGTGAGGTCGAAGGCGCTGACATCCGGCAGCCCGCCGGACGCCTGCGTCGGGCGCGGTTTCACATGCACGCCCGAGCCGATGCGGATGGCGATCCAGCCCTGCGCTTCCAGTGCGATCTCGGCTTCGCGGATGGTGACCCGGCTGACACCGAACCGTTCGGCCAGCTCACGCTCGCCCGGCAGCCGCGAGCCCGGCGGAAATTCGCCGTCCTCGATCAGCTTGCGGAGCTTGGCAGCGATGGTCTGGTAAAGGCGGTTGGCGGACATGCGGCTGACCCTTGGCGATTCCTTCCGGGTCCCTGCCCTGCCACCGCGGCCGGCAAGGGTCCGGTTGGAGCGACGGCGCGACCACTGGCCGCGCCGCCCTGTTCAGAACTTGTATCGTACACCGAAATACGCACGCCGCCCGTAGGTCACCACTTCGCGGAAGTTCCCATAAAGCGGCTGGTAGGCCACGCGCGGCTCGTTGGTCAGGTTCATCAGCTCCAGCGACAGCGACAACTGCTTGTTCACCCGGTAGCGCAGGCGCAGGTCCACGCTGGTGTTGTCATCGTAGTAGCGGTTCTGCTGCGCGGTGTTGCCGGTGAAGTCCTGGTAGTAGTGCGAGCGGAACTTGCCGATGGCCTGGATGTTGAAGCGCCCGACGTCCCAGTAGATCGAGCCGGACAGCACGTGCCGCGAGAAACCACTCAGGCCAGCCGGTGGCACGATGGCCGGAATGATCGTGCCATCGCTGGCCAGCTGCTCGCCCAGTCGCGAGTCCTGGGTCTGATAGTCGGCATCGGCGTAGTTGTAGCTCAGCTTGAAACCCAGCCCGTCGAACGGCTTGGGCAGGTACGACAGTCGATGGGTGGCGGTCAGCTCGAAGCCGGTCAGCGTGCTGTTCTCGTCGGTGGTTACCTGTTGCCGCACCGGTACGGTCACGCTCTGGCCGTCGATGGTGTAGGTCTCCGGCACCAGCGCAGTGGCGGTGCCGCCGTTGAACTGCTTCCAGTACACCGCGCCGGCCAGCATCGTGTCCGGGTTCGGGTACCACTCCAGGGAAAGGTCGCCGTTCCAGGACATCAGCGGCTGCGCGGCGGGGTTGCCGCTGGCGCTGATGTCATCCAGCGCGTCGGCCAGGTTGCCGTAGGTGGCATCACTGCTCACATTGATGGTGCGCCCGGCACCCAGCGCGGCAATGTCCGGCCGTGACATCGCGCGATATGCACCGACCCGCAGCAACACGTCCGGGCGCAGCTCGAAGGCCGCGTTGAGGCTGGGCAGCAGCTTGTCGTTGCCCGCCTTGAACACCTGCGTGCTGTACTCGCCGGTGGGTTGCAGGCGGATGGTCCCGTCACCGTTGTCCTCGATGCGCAGCCCGGTACGCACGCCTTCAGAACGAACATCGGTCTTGACCCAGCGCAGGCCGAGGTTGCCGGTCACCGGCAAGCCGAACAGGGTGCTGCTGAACTCACCCATCAGATAGAGCGCGCGTGTCTTCTCGGTGATATCGACATTGTTCGGATCCTGGAAACCCGGATCCAGCCCGCTGTCGAGGCTGCCGCGGAACGACTGGTACAGGCAGTTCGGATCGAAGTACGCCCACGAGGAGATCGTGTTTCCGCTGGCGGCATCCATGAAGTCATCCTGCGGGAAGGGTGCACGGCAGGCCTGGTTGGCGGCGATGATCTTCGCTTTGTCGGCCGCCACGCGCTGGTCGTAGTCGGTTACCAGGGTGTTGTCGCGCAGGCGGTAGTCGGCCTGGCTGGCGCGCACGCCGCCCTTGATGCGGGTGAAGAAACCGGACTCCGGCATGAAGCTGGCATCGAAGCGGCCGGCCTTGATCCTGTGGTCATTCTCGGTGGCGCTGGAGGTCACCCGCGCCGCCCCCGTATAGGCGTCCCAGTTGTTGGGGTCGAAGTTCGGCGCCAGGGCAACACTGGGCACTTCGCCGTGCCAGTCCCAGTCATAGTCCACGTAGCCGGTGGCGCCACTGCTGATGCCGGGAACGACGGCATTGTTGACGTCGCGCTGGTTGGCGCGCAGGCGCGTCATGCGCTCGCTGTCGAGGCGATTGGTGTGCGAGTAGGAAAGATCGGTAGACAGCTCCCAGGCCGGGGTCGGGCGCAGGATCAGGTTCAGGCCACCCCCGGTGTATTCCTCGCCACGCCAGTAGCGGTTGGAGGTGGAATCAATCGAGGTGCTGCCGTGCAGGTGACGCACGATACCGTCTTCGTCAACCTCGCGCTGGGTGATGCCGCGTCGTGCGTTGGACAGGCTCAGATCGCTGCGGTTCTCATACCAGTTGCGCTCGGTGTGCTCGAAATCGAGGTTCACTTCAACCACATCATTTGGCCGCCACTGCAGCGCGGCGAACTCGCTCTGCCGGTCGTTGCGCTCCTGCTTGAGCCGGTAGATGCGGCTGCTCGGCACCAGGTAGTACGGCGCGCCGTTGGCGATGGCCTGCGCGGACACTTCGTTGCAGTTGGCATTGCCCACGTTCTGCGTGCCATCGCAGGCATACCAGGTGGAACCGCTGGTAATGCTCTCTTCCGGATCGGTGCCGTCCAGGCGCTGGAAGCCCAGCGAGATGCCCAGCTTCTGCCCGTTGCCGAACTCGAACTGATCGATGTAGCTGGCGGTGCCGCGATAGCCGATGCCGTCCTTGTCACGGTACTTGCTGTCGTACTCCGCCCAGCTGCCGCGCAGGTCCAGCTGCACTGCACGCTTGCCGTACTCCAGTGGGCGCACTGTTTCCAGGCCGATGGTGCCGGCCACGCCGCCTTCGATGATGTCGGCGCGCTGGGTCTTGTAGATGGCCACCGTGTTGATCAGCTCGGCCGGGAACATGTTGAAGTTCACCGAGCGGTCGCCGCTGCCGTTGGTGATCTCGCGGCCATTGAAGTTGGTGCTGCTGAGGAAAGCGCCCAGGCCCCGGATGGAGATCTCCGAGGCGCCGGTCTTGTCGCGGGTCGAGGCGGCGCCGGTCAAGGTCTCGATCGCATCGGCCAGCGACGGTGCCGGCAGGTCGCCGATGTCATCGGCCGAGAGCACGTCGGCGATGACCGTGTCGTCGCGCTTCTTGTTGATCGAACTCTGCATTGATTCGCGGATGCCGGTGACCTGCACCTGGTCCAGCGTGGTGGGATCCTGCCCTGACGCGTCCTTGCTGGACTGCGCCTGGGCCGCGGGCATGCCCGCCAGCACGGCAAGCAGCGCCACGATCAGGGGTGTGGGGGACAACGAGATGCTGTGCACTGCTCCGGCGGGTCGCCGCATGGTTTCCTCCTCCCAAAGGATCGCCTGCATGCCAGGCGTGGGACGCAGCTTCGGCACGGCGGCATGAAAATGTCAACCAATTGGTATGCGAATGTTCAAATGCCTTTCATCCATACCAGTTGAATGCAATTTAATGTGCTCATGCAGCATGACTTTGCGCGAAAGCTGGCTTACAACGGACCCGGAAGTGGTATGCAGACCCACCCTGAAACGACGGCCCGGCCGTCTCTGGAAGGATTTCATGCGCATTCGTCCGCTTGCTCGACATCCGCTCAACAATCCATCACTGTTTTGCCTGACCACTGGTCTGGCAATGTGTCTGACCACTTCAGCGGCAAGTGCAGCCAGCTGGCTCGTCCACGATGTCGCTGAGTTCACTACCGCCGCCTCGGCGCTGCAGCCCGGCGATGAGATCGTGTTGGCTGACGGCACCTGGACCGACGCGCGGTTGCTGCTGAAAGGCCAGGGCACGGCAGCCGCGCCGATCGTGTTGCGCGCGCAGACCGCCGGCAAGGTCGTCCTCAGCGGACGTTCGGACCTGCGCCTGGCGGGCAGCTACCTGCAGGTGTCCAACCTGGTGTTCCGCAACGGCTATACGCCGGGTGATGCGGTGGTGGCGTTCCGCGAATCCAGCAAGGCGGTGGCCCGCCACAGCCGGGTGACCGGCCTGGTGATCGATGACTACACCAACCCCGATGCCAGCGACCAGGACTACTGGGTATCGCTGTATGGCAGCAACAACCGGTTGGATCATAGCCAGCTGCGCGGCAAGACCAACGCCGGGCCCACGGTAGTGGTGGTGCGCGATGCCACCCAGGGCCTGGACAACCAGCACCGCATCGACCACAACTGGTTCGGACCGCGCCCGGCGCTGGGCGTCAACGGCGGCGAAACCCTCCGCGTCGGCACCAGCGACACTTCGTTGAGCGATTCCAACAGTACGGTGGAGAACAACTGGTTCGAAGGCTGCGACGGCGAGACCGAGATCATCAGCAACAAGTCCGGCGGCAATACCTACCGCGGCAACGTGTTCTACCGTTCGGCCGGCGCGCTCACGCTACGCCATGGCAACGGCAACCGGGTGATCGACAACGTGTTCCTGGGCGACGACAAGGCCGGCACCGGCGGCGTGCGCATCATCAATGCCGACCAGACCGTCAGCAACAATTACTTCGAACGATTGGCCGGCTCCAGCAACCGTTCCGCGCTGGCGGTGATGGACGCGCAGGCCGATCCGCCGCTGTCCGGCTATGCGCCGGTGGTGAATGCCACGATCAGCCGCAATACCTTCGTGGACGTGGCGAAGATCAGTTTCGGCGTCGGCCATGATGAAGCCAAGGGCATCGTGGTCGCCGCCAGCAACAGCCGCTTCAGCGCCAACCTGATCGTCAACCGCACCAGCAGGAACCCGCCGAATGCCGCCAGTTCGCTGGCCGGCATCGACTTCAGTGGAAACGTGCAGTCACCGGCAGCCAGCACCGTATTCCCGGGCGGCGTAGAGGGGCGTGGCGTCAGCCTGCAGCAGGCTGCCAGCGGATTGTGGGTGGCCGCGCCCGCCCTGCCCGCCGTGGGCGCCGATCCTGCCCTGGCGATGACCGCGCGCGAGGCGACCGGCATCGACTGGTATCCAAAGGTGGGCGAAGTTGCCCTGTCACGCACCCGCAATGGAGTTGATCGATGAGGTTGCAGCCGCTGTTCGTCTCCCTGGCCCTGGCCACCCCCTTTGCCCTGCTGCCGGCCGCGCCGCTGTTCGCAGCCCCCGCTGCCGCAGCGAGGCAGGCCGACACCGCGCCGGTGCTGGTGACCGCAGCGCAGTGGCAGCGGATGGCCAGCGAAGGCGGCCGCTACCCGTGGTTCGCCAAGGAACAGGCGCGCACGGAAAAATCGCTGAAGAAGATGATGAAGGCCGGCATCGACGTGCCGGTACCGAAGGACAAGGGCGGCGGCCGCACCCATGAACAGCACAAGCGCAACTACCAGGCCCTGCTGGCGGCCGGCACCCTGTACCGGCTTACCGGCGACAAGGTCTATGTCAACTACGCGCGCGACATGCTGCTGCAGTATGCCAGGCTCTACCCCACCCTGGGCCCGCACCCCGAAGGCCGCGGACAGATTCCAGGCCGCGTGTTCTGGCAGGTGCTCAACGATTCGGTGTGGCTGGTCAACGCCATCCAGGGCTACGACGCGATCCGCGACGCGCTGTCCGCCGAGGACCGCGACACCATCGAATCGAAGGTGTTCCGGCCGATGGCTGAGTTCCTCGTCAGCGAGCCGAAGAACTACGACCAGATCCACAACCACGCCACCTGGGCGGTGGCCGCTACTGGCATGACCGGCTACGTGCTGCGCGACCCTGAGCTGGTGGAGAAATCGTTGCGCGGCAGCCAGAAGAACGATCAGTTCGGCTTCCTTCGCCAGATCGACCTGCTGTTCTCGCCCGATGGCTATTACGAGGAAGGCCCGTACTACCAGCGCTACGCACTGGCACCGTTCCTGCTGTTCGCCAACGCCATCGAACGCAACGAGCCGCAGCGCAGGATCTTCGCGCGCCGCGACGGCGTGCTGCTGAAGGCCGTGGATGTGCTGGTGCAGTCCAGCTATGACGGCCTGTTCTTCCCGATCAACGATGCCATCCTGGACAAGGGCATCGATACCGAGGAACTGGTGGCCGGTATCGGCATTGCCTATGCGCGCACCGCTGACGACCGCCTGTTGTCGGTGGCCCAGCAGCAGAAACGCCTGCTGTTGTCCCCCGAGGGACTACAGGTGGCGCAAGCACTGGCCGCCAACAAGGCCAGGCCCTTCGATTACCGTCCGATGCTGCTGCGCGATGGCCCGGACGGCGACCGCGGTGGCCTGGCGATCCTGCGCATGAACGGCGAACGCGGCCAGGCGCTGGTGCAGAAGGACACGATGCAGGGCATGGGCCATGGCCACTTCGACAAACTCAACTGGCTGTTCTACGACAACGGCAATCCGGTGGTGACTGACTACGGCGCTGCCCGCTTCCTCAACGTGGAAGCCAAGCGGGGTGGCATCTACCTGGCCGAGAACCGCAGCTGGGCCAAACAGACCGTGGCCCACAACACCCTGGTGGTGGACGAACAGAGCCACTTCAAGGGCGACTGGAAGCGCGGCGAGGAGCATGCCCCGCAGGTGCGCTTCTTCCAGGCCGATGCCGATACCCAGGTTGCCTCGGCGACCATGCGCGATGCCTACCCCGGCGTGGTGTTCACCCGCACCCAGGCGCTGCTGCGCCACCCCGACCTGGGCCTGCCGGTGGTGCTGGACCTGCTGCAGGTGCACGGCGACAAGGCCGCGCGCTACGACCTGCCGCTGCACTTCAACGGCCACATCGTCACCACCGGTTTCGAGGCAGAACACTTCCCCACCCAGCGCCCGGTGCTGGGCAAGGACAACGGCTACCAGCACCTGTGGCTGGATGCACGCAGCACGCCCGGCAGCGAACCGCGTTCCCTGGCGTGGCTGCTGGATGGGCGCTTCTACACCTACCGATTCGGCAGCAGTGCGCCTGCGCAGGCACTGCTGGTGGAAAGCGGTGCCAACGATCCGGAATTCAACCTGCGCCGTGAACCGGCCCTGCTGCAACGCGTGGACGGCCAGAAGGACGTCACGTTCTTCAGCGTGCTGGAGCCGCATGGCGAGTACAACGGCACTGCCGAGTACGTGCACGGCGCCGACAGCCGCATCAAGGACATCGTGCGCACCCGCGGCGGCGATGCCGAGGTGATCGAACTGCGCCTGGCCAGCGGTGCACGCATCGCCCTCGGCGTGGCCGACGACAGCAGCGCCAAGGGCGAGCACAGCGTGACCGTGGACGGCCATGCCTACCGCTGGAGCGGCAGCCATGCGCGCATGGACCGCAGCAAGGGTGACGGAAAATGAACGGCCCTGCCGTGGTGGCCAACCTGCGCAAGGTGCCGGTGCGTTCAGCAGTGCGCTGGTTGATCGTGGGCCTGATCGCCGTCGCTACGGTCATCAACTACATCGACCGCAATGCACTGGCGGTGATGTGGCCGGAGATCGCCAAGGAAGTGGGCGCGACCAAGGACGACTATGCCCTGCTGGTAACGGTGTTCATGCTGTTCTACGCCGCCGGCCAGTTCCTGTTCGGGCGCCTGTTCGACATGATCGGCACGCGCCTGGGGTTCGCCCTGTCGATCAGCGTGTGGTCGATCTCGATCGCGCTGCACTCGATCACCCATTCGATGCTTTCCTTCAGCCTGGTAAGGGCGATGCTCGGCATCAGCGAAGCGGGTGCGTGGCCCGGCGCGGTCAAGGCCAATGCCGAGTGGTTCCCTGCGCGCGAACGCGCGTTGGCGCAGGGCGTGTTCAACGCGGGTGCGTCGATCGGCGCAATCGTCTCCGCACCCGCCATCGCAGGCCTGTACCTGTGGCTGGGCTGGCGCGGCACCTTCGTGCTGGTCGGTGCGATCGGCTTCCTGTGGCTGCTGCCGTGGCTGTTTGTCTACCGCGCCGGGCCGGACAAGCATCCGTGGGTGAGCGATGCCGAGCGCCGGCTGATCCAGCAAGACCAGGCCGGGCAGCAGACAGAGGCGGCGCCCAAAGCCAGCGTGCGCGAGCTGCTGGCCCATCGCCAGAGCTGGGGCATGCTCGCCTGCCGCTTCCTGCTGGATCCTATCTGGTGGCTGTTCGTGTCCTGGCTGCCGATCTATCTCGCTGAAACCTTCGGCTTCGACATCAAGCAGATCGGCCTGTTCGCCTGGGTACCCTTCGTCGGCGCGATGCTGGGCAGCCTCAGTGGCGGCTGGCTGTCGGGTCGCATGATCCGCGCCGGACACAGCGTGGACCGCGCCCGCAAGCTGGCCATCACCCTGGGGTGCGTGATCATGGCCCCTGCCCTGCTGGGTGCTGTGCTGGCCAACCAGCCGCTGCTGGCGGTGCTGGCGATCGCTGCGGTGCTGTTCGGCTTCCAGGTAGCCATCGGCAACATCCAGACCCTGCCCGGCGACCTGTTCGACGGCCGTTCGGTGGGCACGCTGGCAGGCCTGGGTGGCCTGGCGGCGGTCGCCGGCACCTTGATCACCACCTGGCTGGTGCCGGTGCTGACCCGCCACTCCTACGCCCCGATCTTCATCCTCGTTGCCGCGCTGGTGCCGCTGTCGCTGGCTGCGCTGTGGTGGTGGACCGGACCTATCCAGAAGCTCGACCGTCGCGGCGGCTGAGCCTGGGTCTCCTTCTTTTCCAAGTACATCCATTCCCCCGCAAACCAAGGAGTTTTCCGCATGTCGTTCCAGGACAAGGTGGCCATTGTCACCGGTGGTGGCCGCGATATCGGCCGCGCCGTTTCGATCAAGCTGGCTGCCGCCGGTGCGCGCGTCTGCATCAACTACGCCCATGATGAAGCCAGTGCCCAGGAAACGCTGGCACAGATCCAGGCGGCCGGTGGCCAGGCCATCGTGCATCGCGCCGACGTCACCGATGCCGCCGCCGTGGCCGGCCTGGTCGCTGCGGTACAGGCCGCGTTCGGCGAGCGTATCGACCTGCTGGTGAACGTGGCCGGTGGCATGGTGCAGCGTCGGCCGCTGGCCGACATCGACCCGGCGTTCTTCCACGCCGTGATGGACCTGAATCTGACCTCAACCTACCTGACCACGCACGCGGTGGTGCCGCACATGCGTGACGGCGCGGCCATCGTCAACTTCGCCTCGCAGGCAGGTCGTGATGGCGGCGGCCCGGGCGCATCGATCTACGCCACCGCCAAGGCGGCAGTGATGACCTTCACCCGTGCCATGGCCAAGGAGCTGGGGCCGAAGGGCATCCGCGTGAATGCACTGTGCTGCGGCATGATCGCCACCCGTTTCCATGATGAGTTCACCAAGCCGGAAGTACGCACGGCCGTTGCCGGCGCTACCCCGCTGCGCCGCCAAGGGGCACCGGACGAAGCCGCCGACGCTGCCGTATTCCTGGCCTCGGATGCGGCGGCGTTCATCACCGGTGCGAATCTGGACGTCAACGGCGGCACCTACTTCTCCTGACTGGAATCCTGACCATGCAGCGCTGGACGCTCCTGCTTTCATTGACGATCTGTTCCGCCGCAGCTGCGCCTGGCGCGTTGGCCGCACCGGTCTGGGTCACCGCGTGGACCGCCTCGCCGGCAGCGGACCGCAAGGATGGCACCGCCGAGGCCCCCGTACAGTTCGCCGCGCAGACCGTGCGCCAGGACATGCGCATCGGCAGCCGTGGCGATGCGTTGCGGCTGCGCATCAGCAACGAACTCGGCACGGCGCCGTTACGGGTCGAGGACCTGCGCGCAGGAGTGAAAAACGGCACGTCCGCCCCTCTGCCGGTAACGGTGGATGGCCGCGCGGTCATCGAGGTGCCGGTGGGTGCCGCGCTGCTGAGCGACCCGGTACCGATGCCGGTGGCGGCGCTGCAGGAGATCAGCGTAACGGCCTACTTCCCGCAGCCTACCCATCCCGCCGTGCGCCGCACCGAAGTGCGGGTAGCGGACGGCAGGCAGACATCGGTTGCCGACAGCGTGCGGCTGAGCTACCAGCAGAACGTGTTCTCGGCAGTGATGGTGCAGCGCGCTGATCGTCCCCAGGTGATCGTGGCACTCGGCGATTCCATCACGGAAGGTGCCACCGCCCGTCGCGGCACCTTCAACCAGTGGCCGGAGCGATTGGCGCAGCGCCTGCAGCAGGCCTGCCCGAACCGGTTCGTGGTACTCAATCAGGGCATCAGCGGCAACAAGCTGCTCGACCATGGCCGCAGCCACAGCGCCCTGTCACGATTGGATCGCGATGTGATCGCGGTGGCCGATGCCGATCAGGTCATCCTGTTCGAGGGCATCAATGACATCCGCCACGGTGGTGGCACGCAGCCGCTGCCTGGACGCAGTGCGGCGGACATGCTGCTGGGCTATCAGCAGGTTGCAGCGCGACTGCATGCGCACGGCATCCGCGCCTGGCTGGGTACGTTGACCCCATTCGGTGGTTCCGAGCGCTACGAGCCCGTGTCCGCAGCGACCCGCACCTCGATCAACCAGTGGGCACGCGGTGGGAAGACCGGGTTCGATGGCATCATCGATTTCGATGCCGCGCTGCGTGACCCGAAGGCCGTGGAATCGTTGCCCAACGACATCACCCGCGACCACCTGCACCCCAATGACGAAGGCTACCGGCGCATGGCCGATGCCATCGATCTGCGCATGCTGGGCTGCACCCCCACCGAATGAGAGAGAACCGATGAGCCGCGTCGTTTGTTTCGGTGAACTGCTGCTGCGCCTGGGCGGACCCGGTCGTGAACTGCTGCTGCAGACACCGCAGCTGCAGGTCCACGTGGGGGGCGCCGAGGCCAATGTGGCGGTCTCACTGGCCTGTTTCGGCCACGATGTGCAGATGGTCAGTACGGTGCCCGGCAACGCGCTGGGCCGGCATGCCGTGGCCGAGCTGCGGCGGCATGGTGTGGGCGTGGCAGGTGTGCGTGAAGTCGACCGAGACCGCATGGGCCTGTATTTCCTGGCCACCGGCGCGCTGCAGCGCGCCAGTGAAGTGGTGTATGACCGGGCAGGTTCGGCATTCGCCAACACTGCACTTGCCGACCATGACTGGCCAACGCTGTTGCGTGATGCGCAGTGGCTGCACCTTTCCGGCGTCAGTCCCGCGCTGGGCGCCAATGTGGCCGAATCCGTCTTGAGCGCTGCACGGGCCGCACGCAGGTCAGGCGTGCGTGTGTCCTTCGACGGCAACTACCGACCTTCGCTCTGGCAGCGTTGGGGCGGCAACGCCGCCGCCATCCTGCGGGAGCTGTTCGCAGAGGCGGATATCGTCTTTGCCGACCATCGCGATATCGAACTGGTGCTGGGACTGCGCTTCGCCGAGGACAGCCCCATCGCGCGGACCGAGGCGGCTGCAGCGGCAGCGTTCGCGGCGCTCCCGCACCTGCAGTGGCTGGCCTGCACCCAGCGCGACGTAGTGAGTGCAGACCATCACATCCTGGGCGCGCTGCTGTTGGGACGCGACGGTACCCGTGCGCAGGCCCCCTCGCGGCCATTGCCCGGTATCGTTGATCGCATCGGCGGCGGCGATGCATTCGCGGCAGGCATCCTGCACGGGCTGGCGTCCGGGTTCGATGCAGAGAGCACCGTGCGCTTCGGTCTGGCGGCAGGTGCGCTGAAGCACTCCATTCCCGGAGACTTCAGTCCCGTGCGCGAGGCCGAGGTCTGGGCGCTGCTGGAGAGTGACCAGTTCGACGTCCGGCGCTGATCTCGCTCCGCCGTACATGCCGCTCGGCCTGGCCAGCGGCACACGCACGCCGACCATGTACTTCAGCAGCGCCATGCCAAGCAATGCACCGGGCGTCAGCATTCAACGACGAAAGGCTCCTGCCCGCGATGGCGGCCTGGCAGGACGGGGTGGCGGGATGTTCATGCGATCCTCTCCTGCGGAATTCAGCCCTGCACGAGGCCCTGCGCGCACTTACAACATCAACAGCCACGCTTCCAGCGCCCGGGTGTCGCGCATGTCGCCCATATAGCGATGATCGGGCACGTGCGGTTCATTCGAACCACGTACCCGCCCACGGAACACCTTCATCGGCACCGAGATCCTGGCCAGCCCGCTGGGCAACCGCTCCGGCCGCACGTCCATGTACAGACTGTCGGCGGAGGTCTCGACGCCCACCTGCACCGCGCCCAGCCGCTTCCAGAGGTCCAATGCATCCAGGCAGGCCGAGCCACAGGAAGCATCGGCCACAACCAGGACCCTGCCCTTGCGCACAGGTCCGGCCTGGCTTGCGGCGGATGCTGGATCTGCGCTGGCCTCGGATGGCTCGCGCCACAAAGCCTCACCCCGGCCGCGAGCCTGCGCCATGCCTGCCGTCACCGATTCCAGCATGCGACGCAGCTCAGGCGACGCGTCGGGCGCCTGTTCCAGCTTCTGCAGGAAGCCGCGAAGCCGGGCGATGTTGCCCTCCGAGGTCCGCCACTCTACCCAGCTGCGGTCGGGCAGCGCATCGACAGCGGCCCGGCCCCAGATCAATCGCGCCAGCTCGATGCTCCATTGCGAAGCACCGCCAGTGTTGCCACGCACGTCCAGCACCACCGTCGGTGCCTGCTGCAGCCCTTCGGCTTGCGGAGCAAGCTGTTCAAGCAGCGCGGTCAGTTCCTTGAAGTTCTGCTCCGCAGGGTCGGCATTGAAGCTGCTGGTGGTGATCCAGTAACTGCCATCGGGCATCGCGTGCCAGCCGTTGGGGGGACGGAAGCTGCGCCGGGTATCAGCCAAGCGCTCCTTGCGCTGTGCTGCCTGCAGCGGCTGCCACCGCAGTGCATAGGATGTCTCGCGTCCGCCCACCTGGAAAACGCAGGTACGCAATGCAGGCACGTAAGGATTGCCCTTTTCGAGCAGCACTTCACCGCCACCCTGGATGCGGCTGGCCTGCAGGTTCCAGCGCCCATTGAAGTCACCCACCCGGCGTGCAGCCAGCGTCTGCGCATCACTGCCATCACACGACAGCAATTGCGCGCCCAGCGGCGGATGGCCCGGACCACCATCCACGGTCATGACCACCTGCGCATCGCCGTCGAAGCCGGTCAGGAAGCCCGGCCACTGCGTTGGAAGATCGGGAGCATCGGCAAGCGCGTTGAGGCTGACATGCCCATCGTTGAAGGAGGCCGCATAGCCCTTCATCGTCCACCAGTAGCCCGGGTAGCTGGCGACCCGTTCGGCGCGCGAGCGTGCAAGCGCCAGGGCATCGTCCAGCTGTGCGCCGAAACCAGGATTGCGCAGGTCCACGGCGCCCGGATGGCTGCCGCGCATGGCGGCGTCGGCAGCGTCCAGATCCTTCAACAGCGTATCCGACCAGTCGATCGGCGCGCCTTGCGCGGTAGGTGCCGCAAGCACTGCACCGAGCAACAGCCATGCAATGACCATGGATTCCTCCCTTCCCCGGAACAAACGCCAGTCTCGCAGTTCTACTGCCTGGCGTACCGCGCCCGCCGCAACGGGCGCGGCCTTCCATCAATGCAGCGGCACCTTCAACACCGAAGGCGCATTGGCCGGCGAACTGAAGGTCACCGTGCCACCCAGCTGGCTGATGCCCGCATACCGCAGGTCCACGCTGTCCACCACCAGGGTCAGGCGGCTGCCGGCCGGAAGGTTCCAGCTGCTGGCTTCCAACCGCAGGTCGATGGTCTTCGCCTGCCCCGGCGTGGCACCACGCAGCGTATAGGGCTTGTGGCTGATCAGCTGGCCGTTGCCCAGCACATCCTCGGCGTACAGGTAGGCGTACAGCGTGGTGTTGGCGCGGCTGGGCGTGACGGTCAAGCGTACCTCCGGCGTTCCATCCAGGCGCTGCGCACTCCACTGGATCGGCCCCTGCCAGACACCTGCGGCGTTGCGGCCCACGAAGGGCACATAGGCACCGGGCGGCAGGTTGATCATCTGCAATGCACCGGAGGCCATCGCCACGCCGGAATTGGCGGCGGTCAGCAGCCCGCTGCCGATCCGGTAACTCCAGCCGGTGCTGCTGCCGCTCGCGACCAGGCCGCCCGTGGGCAGCAGAAGTCCTTTGGGTGCGCTCAGCGCATAGCTGACAGCGCCGGCATTGGTCGCCTGCCAGTTCGGATAGGTACTCCAGCTGCCCTTCTGCGATTTCAGCTGTACTGCAGGCTGGCGGTCGATGCCATTGGCTTCACCCTTGAGGTAATGGTCGAACCAGTCGCCCACCGAATCGTAGACCTCGTTGGGAACACCCAGAGCGCCAAAGGCTTCGTTGAGCGCATGATCGCCATGGCGCAGCTGCAACTGCTTGGGGCCTTTCAACCGGGTGAAGAAATCGACCAGCTGGCCCGGCGGGAACAGGCTGTCGTTGAAGGCGTTGGCGAGGAACACCGCTGGCTGGTTGGCGTTGATCTCATCGATGCTGGACCCGGGGCTGCGCTGCGCCGCCACCGGCAACAGCGAATCCACCGCGCCCTGGTAGTTGCCGACCAGTACATTGCGATTGATGGTCGTCAGTTCCGGTCCCGGGCGGCCGGTGGCCAGGCCGGCTGCCACCAGCAAGGCGATGCCCTGCGCGCTGGGGGTGTCGTTGCTGTACAGCGAGGCCTGCAGATCGGCCCAGCCACTCAGCGCCGCCACGGCCTTGATGCGTGGATCGCGCGCCGCCGCCAGCAGGCTGGTGCCTGCGCCGTAGGAGATGCCCGAAACGCCGATCCGGGCCGGATCGGCGCGGGTGTTGTCCAGCGCCCAATCAATCACGGCGCTGACATCTTCGACCGTGGCTGGCCCTGCGATGTCGATGCTGCCGCCGGACTCCCAGAAACCCCGCGAGCTGTAGCTGATCACCACATAGCCGCGCCGCGCCAGCGACTGCGCCACCCCCACATACTCCACGCTGGGTACCGCCCAGCTGCTGGGCATCACCAGCAGTGGATAGTGCCCGCTGCCCGCGTCCTGCGGTTCGATGACAAAGGCCCCGAGAGGCGTTCCATCCCAGCTGGGAATGGTCCGGTGGGTGGTCTTGACCGTAGCGGCCCAGGCGGTGGGCGCCAGTCCGGTCAGCAGGATCAACAGCAGCAATACCTTGCGCATCGTCGTCTGTCCCCGTCGGTGGTGGTGCAACGGGTTGGACCGTACCAGTGCGAATGGTGGGTGGCACCTTGCGACGCAACATGACGTTTGCTGCATTGCCGGCCTATGAGATCGATGCTATGAGAGCTGGGCCCCAAGGATGAATGGACGTCATGAGGTCACGCTTCCTGCTCTTCGCTGTACTGGCGCTATGTGCGCAACGAACCGTGATGGCCAACGAGCAGGCGTTCTCCGATGCGGCGGCCCGCGAGGTCTTCCGGCGCGCCGAACAGCTCTGCAACGGAGACCGGGGTCGATTGTGGGGTCAATCCCTGTGCGGGCCGATGATGCTGGTGGATCCAAAGAGCCGGCAGGTCATCGCCTCGCAGGCAGACGCACATGGTGCGCTGAAGGAGCGCGGCGATGTGTTCGCAGGCCAGCTTCCGTCTGATGCGATCGTCGCCAACACCGCCGTGGACTGGTCCGGCACACGCTGGACGCAGCTGCTCTGGCCACTGCCGCAGGACGCGTCCCGACGCAGCACGCTGCTGGCTCACGAAATGTTCCATCGCCTGCAGCCGGCGCTGCCCATCATCGCACCGGTGGCAGGTGGAAACGAACACCTCGATACGCTTGAAGGACGCTACTGGCTGCAACTGGAATGGCGCGCGCTTGCGGACGCACTCGAATCCACCGATGCAGTAGCGCAGCACACTGCGATGACGGACGCACTCGCATTCCGCGCCGAGCGCTACCGCCGGTTCCCTGCGGCCGCGCAGGAAGAAGCGGCGCTGGAACTGAACGAGGCCTGGCCGAGTACACCGGCGTGTTCGTCGGCAATCCGACGCCGTCGACACGTATCCAGGCGGCACTGCATGACCTTCGCGCACACGTGGGTGATCGCAGCTTCGTCCGCTCTTTCGCCTATGCCACCGGCCCGGCCTATGGCCTGCTGCTGGACCAGGCGGCACCTGGCTGGCGCGGCGACCTCGCCCACCAGGCTCGCGATCTCGGCACGCGTCTGGCCGAAGTGACGCAGGCCCCATTGCAGCTGGACGCGACCACGCTGGGAGCGGCTGCCGCGCGCTATGACGGGCCGGAGCTGCACGAAGCCGAAACGCTGCGCGAGCAGCAGCGCCTTGCGCAGCTGGAACACAACCGTGCGCGCTTCGTGACAGGCCCGGTCGTGCGCCTGGATCTGCGCAACATGCGCATCCAGTTCGATCCCAACACCATGCAGCCGTTGCCAGGCCAAGGCATGGTGTATCCAGCAATGCGGCTGTCCGACATCTGGGGCAGCCTGGATGTCACCGACGGTGCGTTGCTGCACAGCGACTGGAAGGTCGTATTCGTGCAGGCCCCGGCAAGTGCTGAACCGCCACTGGAGGGGCCGGGGTGGTCGCTGAGCCTGAAGCCGGGATGGTCGCTGGTGCCGGGAACACGCAAGGGCGACTACGTGTTGAAGACGAACCCCTGACCATCGCTACAGGCAACGCGATGTCCTAGCACGCCTGCGTTTCATCCATGCGCCGCATGATCTGACACATCTCCAGTGCTTGCGCGCTGTCACAGCTTCGTCGTTTCGCCATTGACCGAAAGACGACAGCTTGTGACGCTTACGACACCGCACGGCCTCCGCGGCCCTGTCATCGCGGTCACGTCCCACGCATTCCGCACTACCCGACTACGCAGTGTCCTCACATGACCTCGCTCCGGCCCGGTCGTGGCGGACGGCTGCGTCCTGAATCCTCTGCTGGAGAATCGCAATGCGCCTTGCAGGTTTTTTCTTCGCGTTCGTCCTCAGTACCTTCGCCGGTGCCGCCCAGGCCCAGGTCGTCACCCTCAACAAGGGCGGCTTCGTGCTCACCTACGACTGCAGCATCCACAGCGCCACCCGCTACGAGTACACGCTCACCGCCGACACCGGCTCCGCCGCGCGCCCGTCCAGCTTCTACAAAGACCCCGACCTGCCGGCCGGCTGCCTCGGCCAGAACAGCACCGCGTCGTATGCCAGCATCCGCAGCGGCTATGACCGCGGCCATCTGGTGACCTCCAACCACATGGACTACAACGCGACCTACATCCGTCGCGCCAACTACATGTCCAACATCGTTCCGCAGGTTTCCAGCTTCAACCAGGGCATCTGGGTGAAGGCCGAAAACGTGGCCGAGTGCTACCGCGACATCGCGCCGGTGGATGTCTACGGCGGCGTGGTCTACGGCGACGCGTCCAACGATTACTTCCTTGCCAGCCACGGCATTCCGACCCCGGAGTTCTTCTGGAAGACGATCATCACCCGCGACCCGAACACCGGCACCGCCAAGGCGATCAGCTGGATCATCCCGAACGAAGCGAACCTGGGCAGCCTGGACAGTTACCTGGTGACCATCGCCGACCTGGAAGAGCTGCTGGGCGCCAGCTATGTGGCCATCAACGCGCCGGCCTCGCTGAAGGCCATGCTGCCGGCCACGACCTGGCCGCAGCCGGCGGGCTGTGATCTGAGCTGATCCGCCAGGACGCCCGTGCGGTCGCGAATCCGACCGCACAGGCGCACTTCGCCTGGACAGGTACGGCGCAGTTGGATTCAGTGCTCTGCCACCTGCATCACCACTTTGCCGAACGGCCCCTGCTGCAGTGCTGCCAGTGCCGCAGGCAGGCCGGCGAACGAATGCACGCTGTCGATGACAGGCTGCAGGCGCTCGCGTTCGATGAAGACGTTCATCGCCTCGAAGGCCCGGCGATGGCCAACCGAAACCCCCTTCAGGGTCGCGCGGCGCAGCATGAGAGGAACCGCCGGCATGTGCAGGTCGGGATCCTCGAGGAAGCCGATCTGCAGGATGTGCCCGCCCACTGCGAGCGCCTCCACGCTCTGGGCGAGGTTGCCGCCTCCCAGCAGCTCAAGCACATGATCGACGCCCTGCCCTCCGCTCAGCTCCATCGCTCGCGCGCCCCATGCAGGATGTTGCCGCGTGTTGATCGACGCCCATGCACCCAGCCGTTCTGCAAGGGCAAGCTTGCTGTCACTGCGTGAAGTCACGATTACCCGGGCTCCCAGCCGCTGGGCGAACTGCATCCCGAACAAGGAAACGCCACCGGTACCCTGCACAAGCACGGTCTGGCCAGGAGCGAGTTGGCCGGCCTCGACCAGTGCAAACCAGGCCGTCAGCGCCGCCACCGGCAACGTGCTGGCCTGCAGGTCAGACAACGAGGGGGGCGTAGCGACTGCCACGTCCTCCGGCAGCACCACATACTCCGCCAGCACGCCCGGCAGCGGACCGCCCAGGGACAGTCCGTGCTGCAGCATCTCGGGCGGAGGCGCGCCATCGAGCCACTGCGTCCAGAAATTGCCCATCACCCGCTGGCCAACGCTGAAGCGTCGCGCTGGGCTTCCGGTTTCGACAATGACGCCGGCCATGTCCGAAGCGGGAACAAACGGGTGTGGCAGCGGACCGGACAACAGTCCGCCGTCGATCACCAGGCGATCGCGGTAGTTGAGCGACACGGCACCGACCTTGACCAGTACCTCACCAGGGCCTGGCCTGGGAATGGGGCGCCGTACGCAGCGCAGGTGAGCAAGGCCCGGGGCATCGAGCTCCCAGACCTTCATGGTCGAAACAGACATGGGAAATCACTCATTGGCGCGCGGAAGTGCGCCAGGAAAGTCTATTGACGCAAGGAGGTGTTCAGTGACGGGATATTGTCGATAAACTGAATCCATAAATTCCCCAATTGACGCATATGACCAGCTACAGTGCGGCGCGCCTGCAGGGCATCAGTGTGTTCGTCCAGGCCGTGGACGCCGGCAGCTTCACCGCAGCCGGCCTGCGCATGGGGCTGAGCAAATCGGCCGTTGGCAAGAGTGTGGCCACGCTGGAGCGGCGACTGGGCACCCGGTTGCTGGATCGCACCACGCGCAGGCTGGCGCTCACTGTCGAGGGCGCCGAGTTCTACCAGGTCTGCCGGCGCATCCTGGCCGAACTGGACGAAGCCGAATCCAACGCAGCGTCGCGGCGGCAGGAGGTTTCCGGCCTGTTGCGGGTCAGCCTGCCGGTAGCGTTCGGGCAGCGCTGGGTGATACCGGTACTGATCGGACTGGCGCAACGCCATTCGCGGCTGCAGCTCGATGTCAGCTTCACCGACCGCAGGGTTGATCTGCTCGAGGAAAACGTCGATCTGGCCGTCCGCCTGGGGCCGCTTGACGACAGCAGCTCGCTCTCTGCCCGGGCGCTCGGCCGCCAGCATGCCGTGATATGCGCTGCACCCGGATACCTGGCGGCACGTGGCGTCCCGGTGCGCGCCGAGGATCTTGCCGGACACGACTGCATCACCTTCGGCCGGCAGGGGCACGCGCTGCCCTGGACGGTGCCGGACGGCTCCGGCGGGCTTGTCCAGCACCGCATTGAAGGGCGCCACCGCATCAGTGACGGCGATGCGCTGCGTAGCGCATTGCTGGCCGGGCTGGGCATTGCAGAAGCGACCACCTGGCTGGTGGGGGACGCGCTGCGCAGCGGCGCACTGGTGGCCGTATTCCCTGCCACGGGTAGCGCGGGCGCGCCCCTGCATGCGCTCTGGCCTACCACCCGCGACCTTGCTCCCAAGGTGCGTGCCGCAGTGGATGCGCTGGTCGAGGCGTTCGTTCCGTCTCCACCGTGGGAAAATACCCGCTGATCGCCCCCATGGCTGTTGTTTCAAGGAGCTGTAGATGTCCCGTTTCCCCTTCGATGCCGTGCTGTTCGACTGCGATGGCGTACTCGTTGATTCCGAGCCGCTGGTCGCTCGCGTGCTTTCGGAAATGCTGACCGAGCGCGGCTGGCCGCTGACCCCGGCGCAGGCCGGTGAGGTGTTCCTGGGCCAGTCCGTGGCCCATCTGGCCGGCCTGATCGAAGAACGCACCGGCAAGCCGTTCACCGAGGAATGGCTGGAAGAGTTCCGCCAGCAGCGCAACCGCGCGTTGGAACGTGACCTGGTTGCCATCCAGGGTGCGCCCGAGGCGGTGCGTGCGATCGCGGTGCTCACCGGCGGCCGGATTGCATGCGCGTCCGGCGCCGATCTGCACAAGGTGAAGCTGCAGCTGGGCAAGGTCGGCATCCTTGATGCCTTCGGGGCCCACGTGTTCAGCGGCCAGGACATGCCGCACACCAAGCCGCATCCGGATGTCTATCTGGCCGCCGCCGCTGCGCTGGGCGTGGACCCGAAGCGTTGCGCGGTGATCGAGGACACTGTTACCGGTGCAACGGCCGGTGTGGCCGCTGGCGCAACCGTGTTCGGCTTCAGTGAAGGCGGTCCGCACCACAGTACGCCGGAGGCCCTGCGTGCAGCGGGTGCACAGGTGATCTTCCAGCGCATGGAAGACCTGCCCGCCCTGCTTGCCGCCCATGCGGTCGACGCGGTCGCCTGACCTTGCCTCAGCCCGTAGCGCCGAGTGCGGCGCTGCGGCGCCTTCCGGCGTAGTGCAGCACGAACAGGTAAAGGCCGGTGAACAGTTGCAGGAACAGGGGTGGCAACGGCGAGTAGGTGAGCCACGCCGCAGGCTCGCCCTGTCCCATCGCGCGCACTACGAAGTTGGCGATCACCGCCAGGGTGAACACGATCGAGGTCCAACGGTGCACGGGCCGTGCCCAGCCACCGCGGCTCATTGCCGGCGCCTCGTCTCGGAGCGGGCTTCGATCATCTTCCAGCCATTGCCTGATGGATCGCGGAATCCGGCGTCCACGGCGCCATAGCGCTCGATCGGCTCCTGGGTGAATTCCACGCCCAGCGCCAGCCATTGCGTGTAGCACGCCTGGCAGTCATCCACGGCCAGCACCAGCGGCGGCATTGCGCCCTTGGCCACCAGCTGCTGCAGCGAAAGCGCGGTGGCCGCATCGTGAGTGGGCGGGCCAGGCACGAACAGGCCCAGCTGGAAACCGTCCTGGCCCGGGCTGCGTACCGTCAGCCAGCGGTAGCTGCCGTTGCGTACATCGGTATGCACCTCGAAGCCGAGCTTGCCGACATAGAACGCGAGCGCCTCATCCTGGTCGCGCACATACAGGCCGACCGTGTTCACAGTGTTCGTCATGGGACCTCCCTCAGGTGGGGTCCACATTAGCAACCGCCTCGCGGCGACGCTTCTCCAAAACTGCGATCTTAAGGTCCGGTCGCTGTGCGGCACGTGCGTGGCATTCCGGCACGCTGGCCGACGCCGCCTGGCCTGCACGCTCACGCTCACGCTCACGCACATTGCCCGGGCTGTCACCGGTGATGTCACGGAAGATGCGGCCAAAGGTGCCCAGGCTGCTCCACCCGGTCTGCACGGCGATTTCGGTGACCGGCAGGTCGGTGTCACGCAACATCGCCACGGCCCGTTCGATGCGGCGGCTGAGAAGATACCGGTGCGGCGGCAACCCGAATGCCTGCTTGAACGAGCGGGCGAAGTGCGCCGGCGACACCGCACTGACCTCGGCCAGGCGTGTGACTGGCCATTCCTCATGGCTGGCCCGGTCCATCCGGTCCTTGGCACGCAGCAGGCGTCGCAGCAGTTCGGGGCTCTGGTTCACGGCGTCACCGCTTGCGCCAGATGATGGCGTGCTGCGTGCCGCGCCTCGGCGGCCTGTTCGACCACCCAGTCACGGAATGCGATGACCTTGGCGCTGCCACTCCGCGCCGAGGGCGCCACGAACCAGAAGCTGCGACCGTCGCTGGCGACACCCGGATGCGCCTGCACCAGGCGCCCGCTCTCCAGCTCGGCCTGGAACAGGATCGGCGAACCGATGGCGATGCCCTGCCCTGCGATCGCGGCACCGACATCCAGATGCTCGACGGCGAAGGGCGTGACCAGACTCCCTGGTGCCGGCGGTGGAAGGTGCCCGTGCGCGGCGAACCACAGGGCCCACCAGTCCGGCCGACCGAGCAGGGGAATCTCCAGCGCGGTGCTGCCCAGCCCACGGGCCGCCGGCAGCAGCGCCGGCGCACACAACGGCATGAAAACGCTGGGGAACAAGGGCGTGGCCTGCAGCCCAGGCCACTCGCCATGCCCGTTGCGGATGGCGGCATCGAAGTGGCCGGCGGCAAGATCCTGCGGCTCTGCCGACAGATCCAGTTCCAGCAGGAGCTGCCGATGGCGGGCGCGGAACGTACCCAGCCGCGGCGTCAACCAACTGGTGCCCAGCGTTGGCAGTACGGACAGGCGCAGTCGCTCCGCATCCATGCCAGCGGCGCGCATGAAGCTGGCGCGTAGTGCGTCGAATGCCCGGGTGGCTTCCTGCGCGACGCTGGCACCCACCACCGTCAGTTCCACGTGCTGTGCGTGGCGCAGGAACAGGCAGGTACCGGTCTGGGCCTCCAGCCGCCGCACGTGATAGCTCACCGATGCCGCAGTGGTGTCGAGCTCCTCGGCGGCACGCGCGAAGCTGCCCAGCCGCGCCGCCGCCTCGAAGGCGCGGATGGCGGCAAGCGATGGCAGCTGGCGTTGGGTGACCATAAGTGTGGCTTAGCCTGAGCCCCGATATCTGCGTGGTCAATCCCCTTCGTACCCGCAACGATGGGGGCACCTTCGGTAGGGGATCACGCATATGGATCGACGGCAGTTCCTGGTCACCCTGGCCGCCACGGCCGCGTCCGCCGCCCTGCCCGCCGGGTGGGCCCTGGCCAGTCACAGCGAAGACTGGAAATGGTTGCAGGGCACCTGGCAGGTCCGGCACCAACGCCTGAAGGAGCGGCTGGTGGGCGATACCCGCTGGGAAGCCTTCACCGGCGCCAGCGCGGTCTGGCTCACCCTGGGCGGGCTCGGCACCATCGATGACAACGTCATGGCACTGCCTTCGGGTCCCTACAGGGGCCTGGGCGTGCGTGCCTTTGATCCGGTGTCTTCCACGTGGTCGATCTGGTGGATCGATGGCCGCAATCCTGCCCATATCGAAGCCCCCGTACGCGGCGGTTTCAAGGGCGATGCCGGCAACTTTCGCGGCACCGACCGGATCGACGGACGCCCCATCGACGTGTGGTTCCGGTGGCACGCCATCCATGGCGAGGAGCCGTGGTGGGAACAGGCATTCTCCGACGACGCCGGTGCGCACTGGGAGGTGAACTGGCGCAACTGGTTCCGCCGCACGGCTGCGGCCCCCTCGCCGCTTCCGAAGCTGCCGGATGCACCGGGCGATTTTGATTTCCTGGTGGGCCATTGGAACGTGCGCCATCGTCGCCTGCGCGCCCGGCTGGCAGGCAGCGATGCGTGGGACGCGTTCAACGGCACCCTGCACAACTGGCCGGTACTGGGAGGATTCGGCAACGTAGGTGACAATCTGATGGACGTGCCAGGAGCACCGCTGCGCGGCATGGGCATCCGCGCCTGGAATGCGGCTGAGCGGCACTGGCTGAGCTGGTGGCTGGATGGCCGGGAACCGACCCGGATCGGCGCGCCGCTGCGCGGTGGTTTCGAGGCCGGTGTCGGTCGCTTCTTCGGCGAAGACCAGCACGACGGACGAGCGATCCAGACGCGGGTGATCTGGTCACGCATTACCCCGCGTTCGGCGCGCTGGGAACAGGCGGCCTCGACCGATGGTGGACGCAGCTGGGAAACCAACTGGGTCAGCGACTTCGAGCGGCAGGCATGAAGGCGCTGCTGGCCGTGATGCTGCTGGTGTCTGCGTCGCCTTGCGCGTCTCCATCCAGGGTGCTGCAGATCGTCGGCCCGGCCGAGCGCTTTGCTCCGGGCATTGCATCCACGCAGTACGACGAGATTCGACTGACCTTGAGCCCGGACGGAAAGACCGCACTGTGGTTCAGCCGCAACCGGCCCGGCGGTCCGGGCGGGTATGACATATGGGTTTCGCGCCACGACGGGCAGCGCTGGCGGCCTGCGACGCCGGTGCCGTTCAACACGCCGGGACGTGACTTCGATCCCGCCTTTTCCGCCGATGGCCGCGCGGTGTATTTCTGCTCGGATCGAGCAGGCGGCCAGGGCGGCGACGACCTGTATCGGGTCAGCGTGGGGAGCGACGGTCGATTCGGGGAGCCGGTCAATCTTGGCCCCGCAGTGAACAGCGCGGCCGATGAGTTCGCGCCGATGCTCTCGCCAGACGCAGCCACGCTGCTGTTCTCCAGCAATCGTGCAGGCGGTGCGGGTGGCCATGACCTCTACGTCGCAGCGATGGTCCGTGGTGAGGCGCAGCCCGCGCGGCCACTGCCCGGAGACCTCAATACCTCGGCGCAGGAGTTCGATGCCACCTTCCTCGGGGATGGCCGTACTGTGGTCTTTGCCCGCGCTCTCGACTTCGGCAGCGCACCGGTGCGCCAGTTCATTGCCTACGAATGTGGAGGCCGTTATGACGCGGGCCATGCATTGCCCTCGCCCTTGAACGAGGCGTCCAGCGACAGCTACGGCGCGATGCTGGATGGCTCGCAACCCGGCACGTTGACCTATTCGGCGCGGCGTGCGGACGGTGCAGGGCTGGACCTGTACCGCATCCGCTACCGGATGAAGCGCCCTTGAAGGCGGATGTTGTCGATTCCCGGCACCCCGGTTCGTCGAGAGGATGAATGCCCCAGGAGAAAATGCAGATGCCCTCCCATCAGTCCCTTGCCTGCGCCTGCGGCCAGGTCCGCCTGACCGCCACGGGCCAACCCATTGCCACCGTCGAATGCTGCTGCGACAGCTGCCGCAAGGCCGCCGCCATGCTGCAGTCGCTGCCCCGAGCACCCGAAGTACTGGGCCCGCATGGCCAGACGCTTTTCGTAATGCACCGCAAGGATCGCGTCAGCATCGACGCCGGACATTCCATGCTGCGTGCGTTGCGCTTGTCCAGCAGGGGCGGCAGCCGCCGCGTCCTGGCGGGCTGCTGCAATACGCCGCTGTTCCTGGAGTTCAGTGGCGGCCATTGGCTGAGCCTGTATGGCCTGTTGTGGCCCGCATCGGCAAGACCCGCAGTGGAGATGCGGACGATGGTCAGTGATCTTCCTGATGCGTCTGTCCTTCCGGACGATGTGCCGAACCTGCAGACCCGGTCGCTGCGGTTCCATGCACGGTTGATGAAGGCGTGGATCGCCATGGGCTTCCGCAGCCCGCGCATCGAAGTCGCGGGAGATAGCCATGTCTGAGCCCGAGCGGATCGAGATCGAGAGCATCACCACACCCGGGCACATCCAGCGCGTGGATCGTGCCAAGTATCTCGCCATGCGCCATGCCTTGCTGCAGGCCCTGCCTGCGCAACCGCCAGGGTTGACCGTTGCGCAGGTCAAGCAGGCGCTGCTGCCGCACCTGCCCGCCGCCCTGTTCCCGGCAGGCGCCACCGCCGGCTGGTGGTTGAAGGCCGTGCAGCTGGACCTGGAAGCCAAGGGCGTGATCGAGCGCGTCACGGGCAAGCCGTTGCGCCTGTTCAAGCACCTGGCGGCCGGCTGATCAGCGCTGCGCAGGCAGCTCCAACCGGTGCTTGCGGCACAGGCGATACACCGTCACCCGCGAGATCTGCATCTGCCGCGCGCACTCGGAAACGTTGTAGCCGGTCTGGCGCAGGGTCTGCAGCAGCACATCGCGCTCGGCCTGGCCCCGCGCATCGTGCAGCATCGCCCCAGGCAGGACCGCCACCGATGCGCCCAGCTCCAGGTCACGCTCGCTGATCAGCTCGCCCTCGGCCATGATCGCTGCACGCTGCACACGGTTCAGCAGTTCGCGTACGTTGCCGGGCCATTCGAAACGCCGCATGGCCTGCAGTGCGGCCGGCGCAAAGCCGCGTGCACGCACGCTGTGGCGCTGCCGGAAACAGCGCAGGAAGTGTTCGGCCAGCAGCTGCACATCGGCACCGCGCTCACGCAATGGTGGCATGAGCAGGCGCAGCACGTTCAGACGGTAGTAGAGATCGCTGCGGAACCGGCCCTGCGCCACCGCGTGTTCCAGTTCCACGTGGGTGGCAGCCAGCACTCTCACATCCGCCCGCAACGGCTGGCTGCTGCCGACGCGCTCGAAGGTGCCTTCCTGCAGTACACGCAACAAGCTGGTCTGTGCCTCCGACGGCAGGTCACCGACTTCGTCCAGAAACACCGTGCCGCCGTGCGCGGATTCGAACACGCCGATCTGCCGTTTGTCGGCACCGGTGAACGAGCCACGTTCGTGGCCGAACAGCTCCGACTGCACCAGGTTGGCCGGAATCGCACCACAGTTCACCGCAATGAAAGGCCTCCCAGCACGCCCCGACAACGCATGCAGCGCATGTGCGGCCAGTTCCTTGCCTGTACCGGTTTCGCCGGTGACCAGCACCGGCAGCTCCACCGGCGCGAACTTGTGCAGCACCGTGCGCACCGCATGCAGCGCAGCGCTTTCACCAATCAATGCGTGCGGTCCCTGCCCGCTGCAGGTTGCGTCGACAGGCGGATCATCTGCGTCGAACTGCTGGCGCATTGCGCAGACCAGATCCTGCAGGCCGAACGGCAGCGTGAAGCGGGCACGGCATCGCTGCAGCAACGGCAGCCAGGCCGCTGAAGCAGGTCCGGCACCCGGTGGCAGTACCGCCAGCCAGGGTAGATGCTGGTGCTGCTCGATCCACGGTACCAGCAGCTGCAGCGCGACCGCATCGAGGTGGCGCAGATCGAGCACGGCAAGCAAGCGATCGCGCCCGCGCAGGCCAATCGCCATGGCGGGATCGGGACGGATGCTGCGCACATACCAGCCTGCTGCCGCCAGCGCACTGCGCTCGTTCGCCAA
The DNA here is from genome assembly GCF_029836955.1 of Stenotrophomonas sp. GD04054. NCBI lineage: Bacteria > Pseudomonadati > Pseudomonadota > Gammaproteobacteria > Lysobacterales > Lysobacteraceae > Stenotrophomonas > Stenotrophomonas sp. GD04054. The sequence goes on from NZ_JAOECR010000001.1 coordinate 285,003, forward strand.
CGGCTCGCCAAACCAGAGCACGCAACGTGACGTTGAAGCCTCCGGGACCGCTGCCATGCTTCCCCCAGCATCCGGACACCGTCGGCGGACTGTCAGGCAATCACCGGCGTGCCGCCCCCCGCCGGGACCTCTACGGCCACCGGGGCGGCCTTTGTTGGGCGGATCCTAGCGCTTCCCTAAACGGCGGCGCAATGAGCAGTGCGTCAAGAAATTCCTGGCTGAAGCGGCACCGTTGCAGACCGCGACGCCACCTGTAACACGGATGCGACAGTCGCCCGCCGCCCTTGCCCTGCAGTGCCTGGGGCTTCGAAATCCCAACAATTCCACGACGTGCCTGTAACAGCGTGGCAGCAGCCCGGTCAGGTGCGGCACGGTGCCGACATTGGCCGGTGGGCACTTCGAAGTTGGCACGGTTGATGCGTGGTTCCGCCGCACCCATCGCGGGAGATCGGCATGGACGGCTCCACCCTGATTCGCGGCCTGGCCGCAGCACTGGCAGTGGCCCTGCTGTCGGTTGGCGCGGGCGCATCCGCATCCGGCGCCCGCCAAGGCGTGAAGTCACAACCGGGCGAGATCGTCCTGCTGCGGGATGTATCCGCGCGCCCGGCATATCGCATGGCACCGCCGGGCATGGCGCTGATTGCCGACCCGAAGCCGCAGCGCGAGATCGCCACCGCATTGGGTGCCGGCGGCACAACAACCGGCATGGACGAGTTGAGCGATGAGGACTATGCCGGCATGGGCGCCGGCCAGGCCGCGTCCATCACGGCGCCGGGTGGCACCACCGTTGAACGGGTCACCCAGCAGGCCCTGGGCGGCACGCTGGGCCGCAGTGGCGACGGCATGGTCGGCAGCAATCTGGGGGGGGCCATGAGTGGGCCGCTCGGTGCGGTCGGCAGCAGCACCCGCGGTATCGCCGATACCGTGCGCGGCGCACTGGCCCAGTTCCCGCAGGGCACGGCCCCGGCAGGTGGAAAATGAAGGCGCTGCACGGGTTGCTTCTGCTGCTCGCTGCCGCGCCCTGGGCGACCCGGGCCGATGACTACAGCGGCATGCTCGCCTATCTCGACGTGGCCCGCATCGACGGCCACGCACTTGCCGGAACGAATGGCGCCATCGCCGTGAACCAGGCCGCCGGCGACCTCAACGTGCAGGCCAACCTACGGGGTATCGCCAAGGGTGATCGCGCCGATGTCGCGATCAATGCGCGGCAACTGCAGCAGGGCAACCGCGTGCTGTCCGGGCCGCTGCAGGCCACTGCATTCATTGGCGGTGACGCACTGGCCGGTGCCAGTGGCATCGCATCCATCAACCAGGCCAGCGGCATCGCCAACACGACGCTCAACGTCGTCAGCGCGACGCTGGCCCGACAGGGCATACGCGAAACCGACGATACGGCCTTGGCCGCCGAGGGTTCCGTGTTGGCAGGGGGGCGGGACGACACCGGTCACGGCGTCGCGACGGGCACCCGCAGCGCAGGTGTAGCCAGCACCGCACTGCGGGGATTCGACGGGGTCCTGCAACTCAATCAGATCGCGGGCAACGGCAACGACACGGCCAACGTATTGGGCCTGGTCGTGCAGGACCGCCCGTGACAACCACCCAACCGATGCACCACCTGATGAGAGAGAGGGCACCATGAAAGCGACCGTCAAACAGACCATGCTCGCCATGGCGATTGCCACTGCCTCGACCGCCGCTGCGGCCAATGGCTGGGACAACCAGAACGCCAACGCGAACATCAATCACAACCACTCCGTCAGCGAAACCCGCAACGACACCCACAACCACACCGACAACGACGTACGCAACCGCACCGTCAATGTCAATGTGCAGAAACACAGCAACATCCAGGCCGACGAACGCAAGGAAAAGAACAACCACGGCGTCGACGTGAACCTGGAGAAGGACCTGCGGCTGAGCACCGACATCAATTTCTCCGGTGACCCGAACATCACCGGCGACATCGACCTCGACTCGGCGGCCATTGCCGTGATCGACAACCGCCAGTCGATCAGCAACAACGCCACCAGCAACAGCCTGGTCACCAACAGTGCTTCCATCGGTGACAGCGTGGGTGCCGGCGCCTCGGGCAATCTCGGCTTCAACGTTGTCTCCGGCGACAACAATGCGCAGGACAATGCCGCGTCGCTGTCCGCTGCCGACGCGTCCTTCAGCTTCGGCATGGCCGACGCCGAGGTGTTCGTCAACCAGGCCGGCTTCGGCAACGCCACCATGAACTCCGGGGTCACCAACGCCGCAGGTCTCGGCGGCAACGCCTTCGGTGGTGCCTCGGGCAACATCGGCGTGAACATCGCCTCGGGCAACAACAACGAGCAGAAGAACGCGCTCGCGGCCTCGGTAGCGACCACCGCGGTGGCGCAGTCGAGCATCAGCTCCAACCAGGTCTCCACCGGCAACACGGTCAGCAATGCCGGCTTCGTGCAGTCCTACACGGATACCGTGCAGGTCGGCATGCGTGGCGGCGTCAGCGGCCTGACGCTGGCCTATGGCGCGGGCACCTACCGCGGCACCGGCAACGCCTATCAGATGGCCAACTACTATCTGGATACATGGAATGGCGAGCTGCCACATCCGGGTGGCAACAGCACCGGCCACATCGACCTGGACAACGAGATCCAGAACGCCACGATGAACCCCAACCGGCCGGGAGTGGGCGGCCTGGGCTTCGATACGCGTGAGAGTGGCACCAGCCAGTTCGTCGAACTGGGCGTGGCCGATCTGTACGCCAGCCTCAGCGGCACGGTCAGCACCACGCGCTGGGTGAACGTCAACGCCACCAACACCTCGGCGTTGTCCGGCAGTGCCTTCTCCGGCGCCTCCGGCAACATCGGCGTGAACGTTGCTGCGGGCACCGGCAACCTGCAGGCCAACAGCCTGGCCCTGGCCGTCGCCCAGCCCAGCACCGGCGGCGGTGGCGGCAGCGGCGAGTAAGCGCAACACCCCGGCCGTCCGCCAATGGCCGGGTCCCCGGGAGCCCCTGTTCCTCCTCCCCCTTGGGACAGGGGCTCCCCCCTGCTGCCGGAGAACGTGATGATCCGTTGCCGCCTCTCGATGCGCCTGCTGGCGATGCTGTTGCTGCTGGGTACCGCCTCCGCGTGGGCGGGCGAGGTGCGCTTCAGCGGCGTATTGCCCAATGGCGCGTTGCTGCAGCAGAAGGTGGAGAGCATGCAGGAGCGGCGCTACCGCAACGTGGTGCGGCAGCACACCGATTACAGCTGCGGGGCCGCCGCGCTGGCCACCATCCTGCGCCACGCCTACCACCTTGATACCGACGAGGCAACGGTGATCGAGGGAATGATGGGGGTCTCCGATCCCGCTCTGGTAGCCGAGCGCGGCTTCTCGCTGCTCGACATCAAGCGCTACGTGGAATCGCTGGGCATGCGCGGTCGGGGCTACCGCATCGATGAAACACGACTGCGCACCCTTCGCGTGCCAGGACTGGTGTTGATGGACGTGCGCGGTTTCCGCCATTTCGTGGTGCTCAAGCAGGTGCGCAACGGCATCGTGGAAGTGGCCGACCCGATCCTGGGCAACCGCAGCCTGGCCCTTCCGGAGTTCCTGGCCGCCTGGCCATCGCGCGCGGTCTTCGTGGTGATCGGCAGCGACTTCGATCGCAACACCGCTCTTCTGCAACCCAGCGAACGGCCAAGCGCCCGCGCGCTCTACGCGCGGCAAGGGCCGATCACCGATGCCGAACTGGTCGACTTCGGCTTCAGCCACGCCGACCTGTTCTGAAGGAGGTTCGACCATGTTCCGCCAACCGATGATGATGGCTCTGCTGCTGGCCTTCCCTGCCCTGCCCCTGCAGGCGGCAGAGGGCGCTCCCGGTCGCGGCCTGAAGGAAATTCCGGACCCGGAACTGGGCCTGATGCGGGGGCGCTACACCGTGGGTGGCAACAACGTTGCCTGGTTCGGGGTCACCATGGTGTCGCAGTGGCAGGCCAGCAACGGCGCGACGCTGCAGGGCAGCCTCACCCTGGGCATGGACTTCCGTGGTGGTGGCGCGCCGAGGCTGAGTTTCCAGCCCAGCGTGCATGTCACGGCCGCCGATGCGCCGCTGCCCGATACCCACGGACGCAGCATCGACAGCAGCGGCCTGGCCAACGCCAGCGGCCTGGTGCAGAGCGTGCAGGTGGCCGGCGATGGCAATGTCGCGCGCAACGTCACCACGCTGACCGTCCGCGAGGGTGGCGTGCCAGCCGTTCTCTCTGATGGCGCAGGCAACGTCACCGCGCAGCAGGCCGGCGCCAGCGCGACCGCCGTGCTGGAAGGCAACCAGGCACGCCTGCTGCTGCAGGTGGATGGCCAGGGGCTGGTGCAGCAGTGGATCCGCAATGGCAGCGTCGGCCAGGGTATCGCCCTCGCCGGTGACGGCCAGATCGCCAGTAACCAGCTGCGGCTGGAGCTGGTGCGCAACGCCGTGGGCAGCAACCTGCCGTTGAGCCAGAACGTGGCCCAGGCGATTGCGTTGAACCGCGGCATGGGGCCAGGCCAGTAACAGGGCCTGGCATTGGGGGAAACGCTCCACAACGCAGGACACCATCATGCACACCCTGATGAGGATCACCCCGTTGGCGCTGGCGGCGCTGGCGGGCACCGCCCTTGCCGCACCGCCGACGTCCGACGATGGCGCTGACGTGCAGGCCCTGGCCAATCAGCTGGAACAGCTGAAGGCCAACTACGCACAGGAAGTGCGGCGGTTACGCGAACTGGACATGCAGGTCCAGGCCATGCAAGCGCGCTTGAGCGGGCGGGTTGGCCCGGTCACAGCCCCACCGGCCGCGCCATTGGCGCAGGCGGCCGCCGCCGCAGTCCCTCCGAGCAGCGAGGGCTACGCCAGTACCGCCGCCGAGGCGCAACAGGCCAAGCAGGAGTCGCGGCGCAGCGTGGACGACGTGAAGCAACAGCAATCGGCCCTGTTCTCCCGCCGCTTCACCATCGAGAACAGCCTCACCTACGCCCGCTACGACCGCAAGCAGCTCACCCTCAACGGCTTCCTCGCGCTGGACGCCATTTTCCTCGGCAATATCGCCATCGAGAACGTGGAGTCCGACTCGCTGACCTACAACGTGGCGGCCCGCTGGGGTGTCAGCCCGAACCTGACGCTCAACCTGGACGTGCCTTACCTGGCCCGGCGCACCGTATACCAGAAGGGCGGCGCCGGCGGAGCAGCGGCCGCCATTGCACAGGAAGAGACCAACGGCAACGGCCTGGGTGATATCGGGCTCAGTGCGAACTACCGGTTGTTCGGCGAACGCGGCTGGCGCCCTGAGACCGTGCTTACCGCCGGCGTCACCGCCCCCACCGGGCGCGCACCCTACGGTCTGGACTGGAAGGTGATCGAGCGCGATGACGACGACTACATCCGCTTCGCCGTGCCGCGCGAGCAACCCACTGGCAATGGCGTATGGCAGGCCAACCTGGGCCTGTCGATGGTGAAGACCGCCGACCCGGCCATCCTGTTTGCCAACATCGGCTACGTGCACTCCATCCCGCGTGGGTTCAACGACATCGACAGTAATCCGGACACGGTGAACCCGGGCGATGTGAAGCTGGGCGGCTCGGTGTACTTCGGCGCAGGCGTGGCCTTCGCATTCAACGAGCGGACCAGCCTGAGCCTGTCCTTCAGTGACCGCATCAGCGCCCGCGCTTCCACCCGCTTCCAGGGCGGCAAGTGGATGAAGGTAATCGGCAGTGATGCCAATGCGGCATCACTTAACCTGGGCGTGACCTATGCGCTGAACCAGCACACCACGCTGGTGACGCTGCTGGGCATCGGGTTGACCCCGGATGCGCCGGACTTCACGTTGGCGTTCAAGATTCCGTACATGTTGTAGCGCCGGACCGGACCCAAACGCCACTGCAGCCGCTCATCCACTTCCCGCTTTGCCTGAGCCTCGCCAGGCAGGCGGGATCGTCTACTTGCAGCGACCCACTCAAAAGCGTGGCACGTGTGGACCCTTTTGTGCGGCCTCCCTGCACTCTTTCACAAACAGGCCATGCGTCGTAACGCCGGTTCCTGCCGCGCCCGGCGCATCAAAGATCCTCCCAAGCCTTGCTTCTCTGACCTTGTTGAGGCGCAGGGGGGTGACCTTCACGTTCAGGTAGTTCCACAAGTCGTCGAGACTTGCGATCGGCGATCCGAGCATGCCCGAGTTGAATCCCCCCAGCACGGGGGCACTCCACACCTGGTCGAGCACCGTAGTCCAGGCCAGTACGCGCGCGTCAGCCTGCATCAGTTCCTGCAGGTGTTCGACAAGCCCACTCCATGCAGAGGATTCGGCTTCGGTCAGATCGACACTGGCAGCACGCTGGCCAATTTCGTAAAGCAGCCCAGTCACGACGGTCCGCAAGGCGCGTCCTGTCATCTCGCCGCTTCGCAGCTTTGCAATCACCGGCATGATCAAACCCAGGGCAGCCACGGCCCATTTCAGTTGTCCTTCTGCATTGCGATGCTCGGGCGATACACCGAAAAGGAAGCCCGGCACATGCACCGAGCGATACCAGGCGATGCCAGCTTCGTCGGTCTCGACTATGTCGGTCTCACCTCGATGGCAATCCAGCTGCCCCAAGGCGTCGAGGTAACGTACAAATTCAGCAGCGGGTGCGAAGATCACCGGGCCCGGCACAGCTCCAAGCGCCACGGGAGGGGCCAGGGCAGGAAGAGGCGGGGGAAGCGTCAACTGCATCGACTGCAGCTCGTCGAGCGCGTTGAAGTAAGTCAGCGTGCAGGAACGCTCACCAATAGGATGCGTAGAAACAACAGCGCCGGGCCACGTGATGGAAATTCCCGAAAACTTGTTGGCTTGCTCCAGGCCATCCCGTAGTTTCTCAAGGTCTGCCGTGCCGAAGGTGCCCTTCGACTCGAGTGTGGACCACTTGCCCAGTTGGCTGCCGAGGACAAAGTCGGGGTTCATCGTACTTGGTGCTGGCATCAATCCTTGAAGGGAAACCGCCGGGTTATGCAGAATCGAGTAGTGCCAGAAGTGCATGAGGACGTCCCCCATGCCGTTGAACATGAACCACCGCTCCGCCGCCAACCTTGCATAGAGCATTCCCAGCACGAACGCACAGTTCGTTTTTTCCGATGACTCGAGGAACTTTGCAAACTGAGCCTTCTTGATAGAACCGACACCCGGTATCGGAGCAACCACATCAAGAGTGGAATGCACCAGCTGACGACGGCGTGCCAGGTGCATCGCCAGCGCCAGCCATTCCGCTGGCGACGCATTGATTCTCGCCTTGCCAAGCCCACTCGTTCCGTAGCCACAATCCTCGGCCGCAGCAATTACCCAAGCGTTACTCGGTGGCAGGAGAGGGTCGAGCGCCACGGTGTGGAACTGGGTATTGACGAACTTGCCTGGGCTCAGGCCGAAGTTGACCGCTACCCCGGGCATCAGCACTCGAAAATCAACTTCACTGACCATGAATACTCTTCCTTGAATTGTGGTCGGACGCCACGATCATGCCCGGACCCAGCCCGCAACCGCAACCTGAACACGGACGCTTGCGCAGCCCCAGCCTGTGCCCCCCTTGCTCGTATTCCTACTGCTATATTCAGCCCAGCTCGGCAGGCATGGTGCCTGCCCTCGAATCACAGGGAGTTGGTCATGGGTCTGGTACAGGCGGTGAAGGGTGCGGTTGGCGGTGTGCTGGCCGACCAGTGGAAGGACTTCTACACCGTGCCGGCGGGCCTACCGTCCACGGCGGCCCTGTTCGCGGCGGTGCCGCAGGGCACCAATGCCGGCCGCGGCTCCAACACCAGCGGCTCGTCCAACATCATCACCAACGGCTCGAAGATCATCGTGCCGGAGGGCTACGGTCTGCTGCTGTTCCAGGACGGCGCGATCACCGCGTTCGTCGCCGAACCGGGCGGCTACGAGTGGCGCTCTGACGATCTGAACTCGCAGTCGATCTTCGCCGGCGACGGCCTGGTCAGCACCTTCATCAAGCAGAGCTGGGAGCGCTTCAAGTTCGGCGGCCAGCCGGGCTCGCAGCAGGCGGCCTACTTCGTCTCGCTGAAGGAACTGCCGGACAACCGCTTCGGCACCCAATCGGAAATCTACTGGGACGACGGCTTCCTCAATACCCAGGTCGGCGCGGTCACCCGTGGTTCGTACACGCTGAAGATCGTCGACCCGATCCTGTTCGTGAAGAACTTCGTACCGGCCAGCTACCTGCAGCCGGGACAGGTGTTCGACTTCACCGATCTGGACAACGCCGCGGCCAGCCAGCTGTTCAATGAAGTGGTCGGTTCGCTGGCGCCGGCCTTCAGCCTGTATACCAACGACCCGAGCAAGGGCAACCGCATCACCAAGCTGCAGCAGGACTCGCTGGGCTTCGCGCAGAGCCTGTCGGCTGCGGTCGAACAGGGTTACCAGTGGAAGTCCGACCGTGGCCTGGCCATCGTCAGGACCGCTATCGTCTCGATTGAATACGACGCCAATACCCGCGAACTGCTGAAGACTGTGCAGCGCGCCGATGCGTTGTCCGGTTCGCGCGGCAATTCCAACCTGCAGGCCAGTGTCGCCCAGGGCATCCAGTCGGCCGGCGAGAACGGCGGCGCGGCCGGCCTGGTCGGCGTCGGCATGGCCTCGGGCATGTTCGGAGTGGGTGGCATGCAGCAGCCGGTCACTCCGGCCGCGGATGACCCGGTCGCCAAGCTGAAGAAGGCCAAGGAAATGCTGGACCTGGGCCTGATCACCCAGAGCGACTATGACGCCCTGAAAGCCAAGGCACTGGGCCTGTAACAGCAGGACGCACAACGAACATGTCCGATCCCCGAAACGGCCCACCGCCGCTGCCCGGATCCGCGCCCGCGACGCCGCCGCCCTTGCCGGCGGCGTCGTTGGATGGGCCCGGTTCGCCGCAGGACGTCCCTCCCCTGCCCGGCAGCTTCCCGCTGGACACCTCGAAACTGCCACAGGCCATCCGCGATGAAGTGGAAGCGCCCGATCCTGTGGCCATCGATACTTCGGCCAGCGAGCTGAAGGACGGCCTCAACCGCTGCCCGAAGTGCGGCGCCACCGACATCCGGCCCAAGGCCGGTACCGATATCCTGGTCTGCCTGTACTGCCGTCACGAATGGCATGGCGCACGCGTCGAGGAGGAGTTCGGGCTGGGCGAGGCCATCGACCAACTGCGCGGCACCGTCATCGCCTCCGGCGCACGCGACATCGATGCCGACACCTCGGCGTTGATGACGTTCAAGTGCACGGGCTGTGGCGCAGAAGTCACGGTCAACACGGAAAGCACGATGACGGCGCGCTGCCACTGGTGCCGCCACGTCTTCGGCATCAACGAGCAGATTGCCAATGGCGCGGTACCCGATGCGGTGCTGCCCTTCCACATCAAGAAGGACGATGCGGTCGCGCGCATCCGCCAGTTCGTCGACAAGCGCCGGATGTTCGCGCTGAAGGCGTTCAAGGACCAGTTCACCCCTGAAAACGTGGTGGGCGTGTTCCTGCCCTACATGATCGTCGACAGCAATGTCAGCGCTGCGGTGGCCGGCAAAGGCGAGATCAAGACCCGTGAATACACGGTCGGCAGCGAGAAGAACAAGCGCACCCTCTACGACGCCGATGTCTACCAGGTCGAACGCCAGGTCGATTTCACCGTCGACGATCTTCCGCTGGAATCCTCGGCCGAGCGCGGCAACCTGGATACCCGCGCCAACACCAACAACATCATCAACACCATCCTGCCGTTCGATACCAAGAACGCGGTGAAATGGAACGCCTCCTACCTGGCCGGCTTCACTTCGGAGAAGCGCAACCTGGATGTGGAAAAGCTGCGGCCGCGGCTGGAAGACCAGCTGCTGTCGATTGCCCGCGCACAGGTGGAAGGCTCGGTGAAGCGCTACAACCGCGGCGTGCGCTGGGAGCAGGAACAGCTGGAGGTGCATGGCACCCGCTGGGTGTCGATGTACCTGCCGGTCTGGCTGTACTCGTACCATCAGCCTGGCAAGAACGGCGGCATGCTGCACTACATCGCGGTGAACGGCCGTACCGGCGAAACCATGGGCAGCGTGCCCGTGCAGCAATGGAAGATGCTGCTGGCGGCCCTTGCCACCGGCACCGTCATTGAAGCCCTCGCAATTGCCTTCCTGGTGGCATCGACATGAGCGACGACAGTGGCCTCTGGCTGTTGGCGGCAGGTCCGGCCGGCGCAACCGCGCTGTACTGGGCGTTGTACCGCTATTACCGCAACACCGACAAATCGCATTCCTTCGAGCACGAGACCGAAATCGAGGCGCAGCCCGTGACCGGTTCAGACCAGCAGGTGGGCCGGGTCACCGGCACCGAGGAAAAGCGCATACGCGGTGACAACGTGTACGAGTACCGGAAACGGGTGGCAAGGGTGAAACCCGACCAGTAGAGCCAGGCCATGCCTGGCTGATCGACAACGCCGCAACGACGACGGTGAACAGCTTCAGCCGGGCAGATGTGTACGCGCCTGCGACTGTGGCCTGCTTCGCAGATCAGCTCTGTTTGCCATGCCTATACTACCGCCGCTTCCACCCCTGCCATCGTTGCACCTGCCGGTGGAAGCGGCGGGGCTGGATGTCCCCGTCGGGCCGGCCGCCACGCTGCCGCCGGTCCTGCCAGTGATTTGTAACCCAACGCGGTTCAACCAATCACCAGGGGGAAGGCTATGCGCTACACACGTCGTGATTTTCTTGCCACCACCGCCAGCGCTTCATTGGCGTCACTGGTAGCACCCGGGGCCTGGGCCAGCGGTGCTGAGCCGGCCGGCAAGGCCGCACAGGCACGCTACCACCGCTACAACGTCACCAGCCCCGAAGGCCAGCGCATGCTGGCCAGCTACGCGCGTGGCATCAAGGCCATGCTGGCATTGCCGGCAGACGATCCACGCAACTGGTTCCGCAACGCTTTCGTGCATCTGATGGACTGCCCGCACGGCAACTGGTGGTTCTATGTCTGGCACCGGGGCTATGTCGGCTACTTCGAACAGACCATCCGTATGCTCAGCGGTGATCCGCAGTTCGCCATGCCCTACTGGGACTGGACCGAGCTGCCACGGATTACCCCGGCGATGTTCGACGGCGTATTGACGCCCACTGACAGCGCCTATGCGCCGTATACGCGCAACCTGGCGGTCTTCACCCGGTTCATGCGCCCGGCGTTGCAGCGCTACTGGGACACGCTGGATGCAGGCCAACGCGGCCAGCTCAAGTTCCGCGGCTACCTCACTGCAGACGATGTCTGGAACGATGTGACCGGCTACAGCGTCGCGGAAAAGACCGGCATCTCGGGCAATGCGGCCTATGCGATCACCTGCGGCGCCCGCTACCTCTGGCGCGAGAATCCCGGCTTCGATGCAAAGACCGCTTCGGCCGTGTCTCCCGACACCATCCACGCGGGGCTGTCGCCGGTCGAGTTCTACAACGACGATGTCAGCCGCAGCTTCACCAGCTCGCGTACGGCCTCGCACGTGGTGCAGCCTGACGGCGCCACGAAATTCTCGGTACTGGAAGGATTCCCGCACAACAAGGTGCACAACTGCATCGGTGGCGTCGGCGCGGTCGATCCCGGCCCCTACGGCAACATGACCAACTTCCTGTCACCACTCGATCCGATCTTCTACCTGCACCACGCCAACATGGACCGCCTGTGGGATGTGTGGAACCAGCTGCAGCAATCCCGCGGCAAGCCGATCATGCCCGTCAACGTCGACCAGCGGCGTCAGTTCATGAACGAACCGTTCCGGTTCTTCGTCGATGCACAGGGCAAGCCCGTTGGCGAGCGTCCGGCCAGCGCGTTCTTCTCCACCACGGCCTTCGACTACGACTACGTCTACGCGCGCCGCAACGACATGCTGGAGGCGGTCACGCTGCCAGCAGCTGCCGGTGCGGTGCGGCTGGTGCGCGGCACACGCTCCGATGGCGCCGTCCGCGTGGCTGTCCCCAATGAGGCGGTGCGCGCGCACCTGACCACATCGGGCCCGCGCCAGTTGATTGCCGAAGTGACCCTGGAGCGACCACGCGGTTTGAACAATACGCGCGAGTTCGACGTGCTGATCAACGCACCGGCGGGCACCGCCTCCGTGGCGGCCGACAGTCCGTACTACGCCGGCACCGTATCGTTCTTCGGGCCGACCATGGCCGGGATGGATCACAGCCACCCAACCACGTTCGCGGTGCCGCTGCCGCAGAAACTGGGGGCCCTGCAGGCACTGAATGCCGCCGATGGGGGAACGATCACGCTGGAGATCCGCCTGGTCGCATCGTCCGGCCAGGCACCGCAGACATTCCCGGTACTGGATGCCGCCATCCTGGTAGCACCGCAGCAGCCGTGATGACGCACGGCAGGTGCCGGGCTGTCCGGCACCTGCCTTCAGCCTGGCAGTCTTCAGCCGGCCTGCCCCAGCCGCACCTTCAACTGCTGGATCTCCTGCTCGCTCACTCCGATCGACTTCAGGTACCCTTCCGCACCACCATACTGGCTGTGCAACGCCGCCAGGAACTGCTCCATGTTGTCCGGTGCGGTACCGGCCATACCGGCCATCTTGCGGGCGATCTCGGGGTTCTGCTTGACCAGCGCCATGATCTGCGCGTTCATCGCGCTGTCCTTCGGCTGCCCTTCCAGGTAGTGCGCGGAGATCGCGTAGTTGTGCACGATCTCGGCCTTCGGCACGCCGGCCAGGTCCAGCAGCAGGCCAGCGATGATGCCGGTGCGGTCCTTGCCGGCCGTGCAATGGAACAGCACGGCACCGTTCTGCTGCGCGGCGATGCGCTGGAACACCTGCTTGAACTGCGGCTGGCTGTGGCCCAGCCACTGCACATAGGCTTCGCCCAGCGAATCCGGGAAACTGGTCATCATCTTCTGCAGGTCCATCTTCTCGGTGCCCATCAGCGAAATGCGCTGGTAGGCAAAGCGATCATCCCTGGCCAGCAGGTCCGGCGACTGCGCCTCTTCATCGGCGGTACGCAGGTCGATATCCAGCTTCACGCCGGCCGCGGCCAGGGCATCACGGTCGGCATCGGTGAGGCGGCCGAGGTCTGCGGTGCGCACGAACGCATCGGCCGGAATCGGACCGTGGCGGCCCTGCAGGCCGGCGAAGGTACGCACGTTCCAGGCGCCCTGCAGCGGGATCACGCGCTGCGCATCGGCAGCGACGGGCTTCACGTTCGCAACGGCCGTCGGCTTCGCGGCGGCGACCTGCGGCGCATCAGCGGCAGCAGCCGTCGCAGCCATCGGCAGGCTGAGCATCAGGGCCAGGACAAGTTCGGTAGAGCGGTGCGTCATGGAATTCTCCGTTCGAATCAGAAGTTGACGGCCATTTCCAGGCCGAAGGTACGCGGGTCGTTGAAGATGCCGCTCTGGCCCAGCGCCGCGCTGTTGATCTTGTAGAACAGGTGCTGCTCATCGAGCAGGTTGCGTGCCCACAACGAGAACGACATGGTGGTGCCAGTGCTGTTGACCGGCACATCCACCAGCGCCACCCGTGCGTTCACCACGAACGAGCTGTCGGTCAGCATCTGGTCGTACTCGCTGGTGTAGTAGCCATCGGACCAGTTGCCGTCCACATGGAACTTCAGTGCCGAGAAGTTCGCGAACGGCACCAGGTAGTCGACCGACAGGCTGCCGGCGTTCTTCGGCGCCAGCAGCGGCTGGACCGTTACCTGCACCCCTGCACCGAACGGGTCCGTCGCGGTCTGCGCGTCGATCTTCGTATAGGCGTAGTTGAGGCCGAGGGTGAGGTTGTCCACCGGCATCACGTTGAACTCCAGCTCTGCGCCGCGCGACTTGCCATCGCTCAGTGCATTGGTGGTGACCATGGTGGTGCGGGTTTCCCCGCTGTTCGGGTCGAACGGCAGCGAGAAGTCCATCTGCTTGTGCGCGATGGTCGAATCGAACACCGCCAGGTTCAGGCGCGCGCGGTTGTCCCAGAACTGCGATTTGAAGCCCAGCTCATAGGCCGTCACTTCTTCAGGACCGAACGCGCTGTAGTTGGTCGAGCGCGAGTTGGCACCGCCGGCCTTGAGGCCGGTGCTGTACTTGGCATAGACCATCGCGTGCTCGCCGAGGTCGTAGGCGATATTGACCATCGGGTCGAAACGGCTCCAGCGATCCTTGAACGCAAGGTTGGTCGCCGCACCATTGACGATGTACAGGCGGCCCTTCTTGTCATCGCGGGTATAGCGGCCACCTGCTGTCAGGTGCAGCCGCTGCATCGCTTCCGGGGTCCACGTGGCCTGGCCGAAGACGCCCAGGCTGTCGGTCCAGGCCTTGCTGGCGCGATCGATGCGTACCCGCGAGAGATCCAGCGGGTTGGACGCCGGATTCACGGTGTAGCTGTTGCCACCCGGCCCCCAGACCAGCATGTTCGGGGTCTGCGCATTGTCTCCAGCGGTCTCGTGGTAATAGAACGCACCGCCCAGGAACTGCACCTGCGAGGTGTTGCCGATCAGCTGGAATTCCTGGCTGTACTGGTGCTGGTAGACCTGGGCCAGGCTGTAACGCCCGAAGGGTGTGCCTGCGCCACCATAGGCCGAAATCGCATCGAGCAGCCCCATGTCGAACTGCCCCTGGGTGAGTTCACGGTAGGAACTGATCGACTTCAGCTCCAGGTTGTCGTTCAGCGTCCACGACAGGTTCAACAGATGGCCGCTGGTACGCCCGATGTTGTCTTCCTGCGGTCCACCGAGGATGGCGCTGTCGCGGCGGTCCTGGCTGGCGCCGGCCTTCTGCAGGGGGCTGAGGTAGGCGCCTGGCACCAGCACCTGGGTGTGATATGGCGTGGTGGCATCGTAGGAGCGATCGAACGCGTACAACAAAGAGAAGTCATCGCTCGGCTGCCACAGCGCACTCAGGCGGGCGCCGCGCTTGCCGTAACTGTTGAAGTCACGCTCGCCGCGCATCGGATTGTCGGTGGTGCCGCCACGCTTGGCCTGCACGGCGTCGATCTTGAAGCTGACATCGCCCACCTTGGGCAGATCCAGGTGCAGCGCACTGTTGTAGCCGCTGAAGTTGGACACGCCCGCGCTGACGTTGCCGCCAAACTCGCCGGTCGGCGCCTTGGTGACGATGCTCACCGCGCCGCCTTCGGTATTGCGGCCGAACAGCGTGCCCTGCGGCCCCTTCAGCACTTCGATGCGCTCCACGTCGTAGAGCATGCTGCCCAGGCCCTGCGCGCGGCCCATGAACACCCCGTCGACGTAGATGCCGACGCCGGCATCGCGGGCCGGTTGGTTGGCGTCGCCGGAGGCACCGATGCCACGGATGCCGATGTTCAGCGCAGAACTGCGGGTAGCGAACGGCGTGACCCGCAGTGATGGGATGGAGCCATCGGACAAGTTGCCCAGCGAAATCGCGCTGCGGTCCTTCAGCGCTTCGGCATCGACCACCGATACCGAGATCGGGGTCTCCTGCAGGTTGGTGGCGCGTTTCTGCGCAGTCACCATCACCTGGTCAAGGGCGACCACGGTGCGCGCGGCATCGGCGGATGCCTCGGCGTCGGCGCTGGGACTGTCTTCGGCATGGGCCAGCGCCGGCAGTGCAGCGGCAATGGCGAGGGTGAGCAGCGGGCGGTGCAGCAGGGCGTGGCGCATCGGACTCATTCGCGGAAGGAGAAGGCCGGCGCAGTCTGGGAGGCGGGAATTACAAATGAATGACCGTTCATTCACACCTTTTGTGACGTACTATCCCGCCTCTGGACGCCCCGACTTCATGCAATGACGCCGAAAACCGCCGTAGCCGCACCCGCTGACGCCCCTGCCGCCGCCCATGCCGAAGCCCAGCGCCGGCGCATCCTCGACGCCGCCCAGAAGTGCTTCATCACCCGTGGTTTCCATGCCGGTTCGATCGGCGATATCGCTGCCGAGGCCGAGATCAGCCAGGGGCTGATGTACCGCTATTTCGCCAACAAGCGCGCCCTGATCCTGGCCCTGATCGAGCGCCAGCTGCGCCACGACCAGGCCTCGATTAGCGAGATGCCGGTGGCGTCCGATCTGATTGATGGGCTGCTGGAGTGCTACCAGCAATGGGCGCGCGGCGAGGTGCTGCCGATCCACGGCAATGCCATCGCCAGCGTGGCCCTGTATGCGGAAATCAACGCCGAGGCGCATCGCGACCCGATGCTGGCCGAGGTGCTGCGTACCCATGACAAACAGACCAGCGCCGCGATCCATGCCTGGCTGCGTCAGCGTGATGCCGATCAGGGCCGCGGCGTGGACGAAGAGCGGATTGCCAGCCGAACCCTGCTGCTGCGACTGCTGGTGGAAGGTCTGGCGATGCGCGCCGTGCGCGATCCCGACCTGCCGCCGGAACGGGTGCGGGCGCTGCTGGCCGATGCCATCGGGCGGGTGATGGGGGATTGAGGGCCGCGTGCATCACCGCTCGTCAGAGCAAGAGCTGCAGTGAGAACAAGGCTGTGATCGTGGGATACAACCAACAACTTTCAAGGTAGCGATTAGGGCGGTGTATCTGACAATGCCGCGCCATGGCCCTAGGGATCATCGACCCGTCAGGCCTGATTGAAGGCCGATCCATTAAAGAATGCAGGCACCGGGCCGATAGCAGTCGCGACCCAATGCTTTAAGGATGACGCACAGTGTCTGCACACAGTTCCTATCCCTCAGGAATGAATTCGTCTACGCAGGAGGCACCCGCACTGTGGTCGCGTGCGGCAGCAGCATTGGATGTGATCAATGCACATAGGTGGGCATTCGCTGTCGCAGGCACATTTGCGATGGTGATCTTCTTCTGGCGCATCCGATATCTTCCCAGCCTTTCATTGACAGATATCGGCCTGGTCGCGTTCGCGATCGTGGTGTTCTCTTTCATCATGATGCTGGTTTTCGTCTTGGTCTTGCTAATTCCGGCCATTCTGTTGGTCGAGTGGCATAGGCTGGGACTGATCTTCGGTAAGAACAGTGTCGGCAAGGCCGATACCCGAGAACGGACGCTTACCATCTATAGCCTGGCTTGGCTGATCTTGGGAGCACTGATTGCAGAATGCCTCCTGTACGTTGCACTTATTTCTGAATTCGGCACTGCCCATGATTCCGTTTTTCCGATAATTATGGGCTTGGGGACCACAGCAGCGTTTGTTCCAATGATCTGGACCTCCACGCCAGATGTTGCTGCGCGCCGCATCAGCAATGCCGCCCCGTGGTGTGATTTCTGGTCGCTTCGGCTGGTCCTTCTCTCCGCCGGGCTCTACCTTTTCTCAATGCCACTCGTAGCGCTTGTGGTGCTCGGTACCCATGAAGCTGCGGCCTCGCTGGCGGACTGGCAGTTCGGTTTCATGCTGCTTGTGCTGCCAATCCTGCACTTCGCCTTCTTCAGCGTCTGGAGCTTGCCTACACGCCACAAACTGGTTGCCCTTGGCGCGATCATCATCTACGTACTGCTCTTCGCAGGTACGCTCTTCGAAGCGCTTGACCGTGCTGCGAGCACCTTCCAACTAGGCCTGTTGAAGCATCAAAGCGTGGTCGTTTCCAGCGAAGGTTGCCGCATTGCCAAGTCGTCGCGGATTGTGCGGGCCTGTCGCAAACTGGACGGCACAGGCGCAACCCTGTACGAGATTCGCGACGTACAGATCCTGAACCGGCTCGGTAGCCATGTCGTCATCGCCCATAACCAATGGAAGCCCACTCACCCAACCGGGTCAGTACCAATTCCAAGCGCGGACGTCAGGTCCTGGTTCCCGCTCGTCCCCGTGAAGGGCCTACCGCGTTCGCCCCGCTCAAGGGCACCGGCTGCCATGGTCGATGTTCCCGCACAAAGTTCTATCTCCACTCCCCCGATGACTCGCAAGTTCCTCCCTCGGCGCAAGGCGGTGACTTGCATTCCTCAAGAATCTGACAGCGGCAGCGCCGGCCATTTGTGATATGTGCTTGCGGTCACAGGATTGTGGCAGCACAACTTGGGCTCACATCGGCATCACCCCAATACGGACATAGATAACATCTGCTGACGTAGCGTCATGCCGACTGCCTTTAATGCTGCCCTCGCCTCCAGTCACGCCACGCGCCATGGACGAAGCCGACCGCCTGCTTGAAATCGACCGCCTGCATCTGCTCGACACGCCAGCCGAACCGGTGTTCGATGCAATCGTCGCCGCCGCGCGTGCCGCCACCGGCATGACCATGGCACTGATCTCGGTGGTCGCCGACGAGCGTCAGTGGTTCAAGGCCAACATCGGACTGGAAGGTGTCAGCGAGACCGCACGCGAGATTTCTTTCTGCACGCATGCGATCCAACAGGATGAGCTGTTCGAAGTTCCGGACGCGCGCCAGGATCCGCGATTCTCCACCAACCCGCTGGTGACCGGCGGCCCGCGCATCCGCCACTACGCCGGCATCTCGCTGGGCTCGGCGCACGGCGCTCGCATTGGAACGCTGTGCCTGCTCGACCCGATGCCGGGCGTTCTGTCTCCCTCGCAGCGCGAATTGATGGTGCATCTGGCCCGGGTCACCACCCAGGTGCTGGAGCAGCGCAGCACGCTGATGGCCCAGGTCGGCCAGGCCAAGGCCCTGCATCGTGAGCTGAAGCGCAGCGAGGACTTCCTGGAGCGCACGAACCGCGCGGCCCGGGTGGGTGGCTGGGAAATGGACCTGGTCAGCAACGAGGTCCGCTGGACCCGCGAAACCAAGCAGATCCACGGCGTGCGCAGCAACTTCGAACCGACGCTCGAAACTGCGCTCTCGTTCTATCGCGAGGACAGCCGAAACATCATCCGCACGGCGGTGCAGCGTTGCATCGATGAAGGCACGTCGTGGGAGGTGCAGCTGCCGATGACCACCGCCGACGGACGAGCCATCTGGACCCGCGTTGTTGGAGGCCGGCAGCAGGTCGATGGCCGGCCGCGGCTGGTCGGGGCCATACAGGACATCACCGAGGAGCGCGCCGCGCTGGATGCACTGGAAGCAAGCGAAACCCGCTACCGGCGGTTGTTCCACTACAGCCTTGGCCTGATCTGCACCCACACGCTGGAGGGCGTGCTGACCTCGGTGAACCCAGCGGCGGTGCAGTCACTGGGCTTCGATGAGAGCTACATGATCGGGCGCAGCTTGTGCGACCTGATGCCGCCGGAGAAGCGGGCCGCGTTCAAGGCGTATCTGGAACGCATCGCAGTCCACCACACCGATGCCGGCGTCATCGAGCTGATCGCCGCCGATGGTACCCGGCATTTCTGGGCGTATCACAACGTGCTCGACAACGAGGCCACCCCACCCTACGTGCTCGGCCATGCGCAGGACGTCACCGCACTGCGGATGCAGGAACAGCAGTTGCGCGAGATGTCCTTCAAGGATCCCCTCACCCAGAGCTACAACCGCCGCTTCCTGCCCCGCCTGGACGAACTGATCGACCAGCCTTGGGCCTGCCTGATGTTCGATCTGGATCATTTCAAGCAGATAAACGACACCCAGGGCCATGCACGGGGTGACACGGTGCTGGTCGAGTTCGCCGCCTTCCTGCGCACTCCACTGGGGTCAATGGAAAGCGTAGTGCGTATGGGTGGCGACGAGTTCATGGTGGTGCTGACTGCACCGGAACCGGGACGGCTGGCCGCGCTGGAGCAGTGGTATGCGCAGCATGCCGGGCAGTCACCCACACCCTTCTCGCTGGGCGCGACCCACCATGCACCCGGCGAGACGGTGGCCGACACCCTGCAGCGCGCCGACAGCCGCCTGTATCGCGAGCGTGCACGCGTGCGCACGCATCCGCGTCCCTGATCCTGAGGCTGCTCCTGTGGAGCCAAAGGCAACGGCTCCTGCCGTTGCCTTCGGCTCCACAAATGCCCACACCGGGCCTGCGCCTACTCCGCTGCCAGCGCCTGGATCGGATCCAGTTGTGCCGCGCTGCGCGCCGGGAAGTAGCCGAAGCCAAGCCCGATCGCAGACGAGCACGCCAGCGCGGCAAGCACCGGGCCCGCCGTGAACAGGAACGGCACACCCAGCGACAGCAGGCTGGACAGCGCACCCACGCCGAACGCGAACAGCACCCCCAGCACGCCACCGAACAGGCAGATCAGCACGGCCTCGATCAGGAACTGGCGCAGGATGTCGCCCTGCCGCGCGCCCACCGCCAGCCGCACGCCGATCTCGCGCACGCGCTCCTTCACCGAGACCAGCATGATGTTCATCACCCCCACCCCGCCGACCACCAGCGCCACCGCCGCAATCGCCGAAACCAACGCGGCCATGGTCTGGCTGGACTTCATCACCGCCTTGCGGATCTGGTCGGCGTTGTAGATGAAGAAGTCACGACGGCCATGCAACCGCTCCAGCTCGGCCCCCAGCGAGGCTTCGGCTGCGTTGGTGGGCACGTTGTCGCGCACGCGCACCGTGATGCTCTCCAGGCGCTCGCTGCCCAGCAGCCGCGAGGCCGCCGAGGTATACGGCACGTAGACCGTCGGGGTTGCACCGCCCGCGAACGCATTGGCCCCGACCACACCGATCACCTCCACCGGCATGCCGCCCAGCAGCACCGTGCTGCCGATCGGGCTGCCGCTGAACAGCGCTTTGGCCGCCTTTTGGTCGACCACACCCACTGCTCGATGCGCATCCACTTCGGCGTCGGTGAAGAAACGGCCGGCCTTCAGCCGCAGCCCACGCACGCGCGGCATGTCGGCCCCCACGCCCAGCACCTGGGTGTTGGCACGCCGGTTGCCTTGCAGCGCCGCCACCGATCCGCTCAGGTTCGGGCTCACGCTGTCCACGTAACTCAAGGCCGCAAGATGGTCCGCATCGCCCACCACCAGTGTCTCGATCTCCGCCGAGCGCGGGTCACCGAAATCGGCGCCCGGGAAGATCTCCAGCGTACTGGCGCCCAGTTCGTTGATCTGTGATTCGACCTGCGCCTGTGCGCCCTTGCCCAGCGCAACCACGGTCACCACGGCCGCAACGCCGATGATGATGCCGAGCATGGTCAGCAGCGTGCGCAGGCGATGGGCCAGCATCGAGCGCACGGCCATGCGTGCGGCTTCGCGAACCGCATCCATGCGTGCGCGGCGCTCGGTGACCGGCGACGCGCCGCATTCGGTCCCGGGTGTTTCAGCCGCAGCACCCGATCCCCGCTCGCCGCGGTCGGCCACCACCCGGCCGTCGGCGATCTCGATCACTCGCGCCGCGTTGGCGGCGATCGCTGCATCGTGCGTCACCAGGATCACCGTGTGGCCCTGTGCATGCAGGCGCTTCAGCTCGGCCATCACCTGCTGGCCACTGGCGTGATCGAGCGCGCCGGTGGGTTCATCGGCCAGCACGATCGCGCCGCCGTTCATCAGCGAACGGGCAATGGACACGCGCTGCTGCTGGCCTCCGGACAGCTGGCTCGGCCGGTTCGCGATGCGTTCGCCCAACCCCAGTGTTTCCAGCAGCGTGCGTGCACGGGCAGTGCGCACGTCCGCCTCCACGCCGGCATAGACTGCCGGCAGCGCCACGTTCTCGGTGGCACTCAGGTTCTCCATCAGGTTGTAGCGCTGGAAGATGAAGCCGAAATGCTCGCGGCGCAGGCGTGCCAGCGCGTCCGGCGCCATCTGCTCGGTGGCCTCGCCGTTCACCCGATAGCTGCCCTCGGTCGGCCGGTCCAGGCAGCCAAGGATGTTCATCAGCGTGGACTTGCCCGAGCCCGAGGGGCCGATGATGGCGATGAACTCGCCGGCATCGATGCGCAGCGAAACGTCCTTCAGCACCACCACCTCGCCGGCGGCGGAGCGATAGGCGCGCGATACGCCATGCAGTTCCAGCAGTGCGTCGGCCATGCTCACATCCCCAACAGGCTGGCGGCTTCCGGCTCAGCGCCGCTGGGCGCCTGGCCGACCACGACGTTCTCACCCTCGCGCAGGCCGGACAGGATCTGCACGGCGGTGGCGGTGCGCAGGCCGGTCGTCACCGCACGCTGCTGGGGGCGGCCCTTGGCATCGACCACACGCACGGTGCCGCGGTTGCCGTCCTTGTCATTCGACTCAACCAGCGCCGTCAAAGGCACCTGCAGCGCGTTGGCGACCCGCGCCAGCTGCAGGGTCACCTTCACCGTCATCGAGGGCTTCAGCTTCAGACCGGGATTGGCCACGTCGAACAGGCCGGCGTAGTACACCGCCTTCGGCGTCTGCGCAGAGCCACCCGCATTGCCGGTGGCGACGTCGGCAATCGAGGAGGGCGCCGGTTCCAGCTGCTGCAGGTGGGATTCATAGCGGCGGCCGCTTGGCCCCAGTGTCGAGAACCACAACGGTTGCCCTGGTGCCACCAGCTCGACGTCGGCCTCGGCGATCTCGGCGCGCACGGTCATCGTATCCATCTGCGCCAGCATCACGATGGTCGGCGTGGTCTGCATCGAGTTCAACGTCTGCCCGGCCTTGGTGACGATGGCCACGATGTAACCGTCGCTGGGCGAAACAATGCGGGTATAGCCCAGGTTGATCCGTGCGGTTTCGACCTGGGTCACGGCCTGGTCGATCTGCGCCTGCAGCGCGGCCACCTCTGAGCGTGCCGCATCGCGCGCCACGCGTGCGGCTTCGAAACCTTCCTGTGACACCAGGCGCGACGCCACCAGCTGCGACTGCCGCTGGTAAGCACGGCTGGCCTGCGCATAGCGGGCCTGGCTGGCGGCATGCTGGGCGCGCAGCGTGTTGGTGGCCGCCTCGGCACTGCGCAGCGCGATACGCTGCGGCTGCGAATCGACCTCGGCGATCAGGTCACCGGCCTGTACGCGCTGGCCCAGCACCACATGCAGGCGCTTGACCTGGCCGGACACCTGCGCACCCACCGCCACCAGCTCCTTGGGATGGAGCCGGCCGACCGCCTGTACGGTCTTCTCCAGATCTGCCACCCTTGCCGGCGCGGTGATCAGCGCGGCATCATCGCCGCCGGCAAACGCCCACCATCCAGCGCCGGCGGCCAATGTGGCCACCGTAGCGGCAATGATCCAGGTCCTGCGGTTGCTCATCGAAACGCCCGGCTGCATGCAGTCGCCCAGTGCGACCGCCGAAACCGCAGTCTGGAAGCCGCGGATGGACGTTTCTTGGAGCCACTGTGGAGATTGCATGGAGGCGCGGCAGCCGTTCAGGCACCAGCCCCGCGCCTGAATGCTGCAGCCTGCGTCCACGCAATCTCGACACAATCTCGACCGAGTCTCCATCAACGGTCGCTAGCCTCGTCGGCCTCGCCGACTGCCCGCCTGCCGTGTCCCTTTCACATCCAGACCTGCCACCCATCGATGTGCGCCGTGCCTACCTGGCGTGGTGTGCGCCTTCGCCGTGGTTGATCGCCTTCGTGTTGGCATCGACCACCAGCTGGATGCTGGCTGCGTCGGATCCGTTACCCCCGCTGCTGGCGGGCTTCGGGGCCGCCGCCCTGGTGGGGTTCCGCAGCGATGGGCCCGGTGGCACCGGCCGTTCCGGCGCTCTCGCGTCGCTGGCGCTGATTGGTCTGGCGGTCTGGGCGGCAACGCACCCGGTTGCCGACGTCACCCTGCATCTGCTGCTCGCCCTAGCCACTCTCGTGGTCGTCGCCCTGCTGGCACTGCGCCTGCGCGCCATCCTGGGCATGGCCTCGCGGCTGCAGGCCCGGGTGAACACCAGCCCCATGACATCGCGCTGGAGCAAGCTGCCGGCGGCGGTGTCCACCCTGGTGCTGCAGCAGCTGCGCGGCGCAGGTGCAGTGGAACCCAGCCTGCAGCGCACGCTGGTGCTGGCCACCCTGGCCTGGGCTGCCAACGAAGAGGCGCAGGACATGCAGCGCCGACGATGACCCTGCCCCTGATCCCGCCCTTGCCCACCCTTGCCCCGAACCCGCAGCACGCGATGAAACACGATCTCCGTACCCGACAGGCACCCTTGGTGCTGATTGCCGAAGATGAGGGCGAAATCGCCGACATCCTCAGCGCCTACCTGGCCCGTTCCGGCCTGCGCAGCGCCCGCGCCGCCGACGGTGAGGCGGCACTCGCCAGCCACCGCCAACTGCGCCCGGACCTGGTGCTGCTGGATGTGCAGATGCCAAAACTGGATGGCTGGCAGGTGCTGAGCGAACTGCGACGGATCGGCAACACCCCGGTCATCATGCTCACTGCGCTCGACCAGGACGTGGACAAGCTGACCGGCCTGCGCGTGGGCGCCGACGACTACGTGGCCAAGCCATTCAATCCGGCCGAGATCGTCGCCCGCATCCAGGCCGTGCTGCGCCGGAGTTCCCGGCCCCTGGTCGAAGCGCCCAACGGGCTGATCCGCCAAGGGCCCTTCGAGATCGACCTGCGCAGCCACGAGGTGACCGTGCGCCATGGCGAGCAGGTGCACGAACTGAACTTCACCCTCACCGAGTTCCGGCTGCTGGTGCACATGGCGCGTGCGCCACGGCAGGTGCATGCGCGGGCCGATCTCCTGCATGCCTGCCTGCCCGAGGGCGACGCGCAGGAACGCACCGTCGACAGCCATGTCAGCAAACTGCGGCGCAAGCTGGAGGATGTCGGCGTGATCGGCATTCCCGCCACCATCCGCGGCGTCGGCTACCGCTTCCTGGACTGAATGATGAACCCCAAAGGCAAGAGCATCGGACGCCAGATCACGCTGTCCATCACGGTGGCCTCGCTGTGTTCGACGGTGCTGTCGATCAGCGGCTTCTACCTGTTCTATTACCTCATGGAGGTGTTCTATCCGCGCTGGTACGACGAGCCGGAAACGATCATGCCGTCCGGGCTGGAATGGCTGTGGATCGGATTGACCGCCACCGTGGTCGTCATCTTCGCCACGCTGGTCGCCTCGCGCCTGACCCGGCGCATCATCACGCCGTTGAACTCGGTGGCCGAAAGCCTGCGCCGGGTCGCCAGTGGCGATCTGGAAGCGCGTGCACGCGGTGGTGATACCACGATGGCCGAAGCGGCCACGCTGGTCAGCGATTTCAACTCCATGGCAGAACGGCTGAGCCGGATGTCCGAGAACCGGGTGTTCTGGAACGCGGCGATCGCGCATGAACTGCGCACGCCGATGACCATCCTGCGCGGCCGCCTGCAGGGCATCGCCGAAGGCGTGTTCGAGCCGGGGCCTGAGCAGTTCAACAGCATGCTCACCCAGCTGGAAGGCCTGACCCGCATCATCGAGGACCTGCGCGTGGTCAGCCTGGCCGAGAGTGGCCACCTGGATCTGCGCCTGCAGCGCAGCGATGTCAGTGTGCAGGTGGCCACGGTGGTTGAAGCGATGTCCGAGGCACTGACCGAGAGTGGTTTCTCGGTGACCTTGGACGCACGACCTTCGCTGGCCGACTGCGATCCTGCACGCATCCGCCAGGCAGTACTGGCACTGTTGGAGAATGCACGACGCCATGCCATTCCCTGCCCGCTGCGGGTGTACGTGACGCTGGCAGAAGGCCATTGCACCGTCACGGTGGAAGATGGCGGCCCCGGTGTGCCGGACGACCTTCGCGACAGCATCTTCGAAGCCTTCCAGCGCACGGATGTCTCGCGTTCGCGGCAGAGTGGTGGCTCCGGGCTTGGCCTGGCCGTGGTGCGTGCGATTGCCGTGGCCCATCACGGAACAGCGCTATGCCGGGCCACCGAACGTGGTGGCAGTGCCTTCGAAATCCGCTGGCCTGTGCATGCCCGCCGTTGAGACGGTAGACACTGCCCTGGTAGCGGCCCACCTTGGTGGACATTCGCATCGCTGAACGGCGCCGGTTTCTCCACGCAATCTCCATCGTCCCTCCATGCCTCCTCCAAAGGGCTGCAGATACTGGGCGCGATCCGGGAGATGGCAGGCATCCGTCCCCTGCCCTGACTCCGACCCATCCAGGCATCCCCATGAAACCCCCACACGATCCGGCGGCCGCCGCCGGCAGCATCGGCCAGCAGAACGCGGCCGCCACTCTCAAGGCCATCCTGCGAACCTATCCGTGGCAGCTCACCGGCACCTTTTCGCTGGTGGCGCTGGAAAATGCGCTGCTGCTGGCGTATCCGCTGTTTGCCGGCTTCGCGGTGGATGCGATCATCCGCGGCAACATCGGCCACGCCATCTCCTACGCCGGCGTGGTACTGCTGTTCTGGCTGGTCGGTGCTGCCCGCCGTGCGGTCGATACGCGTACCTTCACCCGCATCTATGCCGACCTGGCGGTGAACGTGGTGCAGGCGCAGCGCAGGCTGGGCCACGCCACCTCCACCTCGGCCGCACGCGTTGTGCTGGCCCGTGAGTTCGTCGACTTCTTCGAAAAGCACGTACCGATCATCGCCACCGCGCTGGTATCAATGTTTGGTGCGGCGGTGATGCTGCTGGTAATCGAACCGCTGGTAGGCGCCGCGAGCCTGATCGCCTTGCTCGGAGCGGTGTTGCTGATGCCGTCGTTCGCACGCCGCAACGAGCAGCTGCATGGGCGACTGAACAACCGGCTGGAGCATGAGATCCGCCTGGTCGACCGGGTCAGTCCTTCGGTACTGCGTCGCCACTACACCACGCTGTCGCGGCTGCGCATCCTGCTCTCCGATCGCGAAGCCGGTGCCTTTGTGGTAGTTGGCGCGGCGGCAGCGGTGCTGTTCGCGCTGACGATCGGCCGTCTCGCCACCACCGACGGTGTGACGCCGGGTCATGTGTACGCGGTGATGACCTATCTGTGGACGTTCGTCGGCAGCCTGGATGATGCACCGTCGATGGTGGATCAGCTGGCGCGGTTGAAGGACATCGGCCGCCGCGTCAACCCCGGCATGGATGATACGGAGCACAAGGACGCCGCGTGACCGGTAGATGCCCACCTTGGTGGGCAACGATATATCGCGGCGCCAACCAAGGTTGGCGACTACCGGGGCAACGGTGCCAACCAGGATTGGCGGTTACCTCGTGGAAGGACATCGGCCGCCGCGTCAGCCCCGGCATGGAGGATGCGGAGCACAAGGATGCCGCGTGACCGGTAGATGCCCACCTTGGTGGGCAACGATGTATCGCGGCGCCAACCAAGGTTGGCGACTACCGGGGCAACGGTGCCAACCAGGATTGGCGATTACCTCGCTGAAGGACATCGGCCGCCGCGTCAGCCCCGGCATGGAAGATGCGGAGCACAAGGATGCCGCGTGACCGGTAGATGCCCACCTTGGTGGGCAACGATGTATCGCGGCGCCAACCAAGGTTGGCGACTACCGGGGCAACGGTGCCAACCAGGATTGGCAATTACCTCGCTGAAGGACATCGGCCGCCGCGTCAGCCCCGGCATGGAGGATGCTGAGCGCAAGGACGCCGCTTGACCGGTAGACGCCCACCTTGGTGGGCAACGATGTATCGCGGCGCCAACCAAGGTTGGCGACTACGTTGCCGTGCACCCGCACATCGCCAATGCACCGATGATCAACGCTTCCATGCTGCGGTCGAACTCGGCCTCCTGCGCCTTCCGATCCAGCGGACGTCGCGTGGGATCCACCACCGCATGCCGCGAGTACACGGTGTCGGCCAACGCCACGGCGTGATAGGCCACGGTCGACAGCAGCCACGCCGCCTGCTCCAGCGGCAGGCCATGCACGCGGCTGAATTCGGCATGGTGGCGCCGGATGCGCGCCAGCATCTCCGGTGTCTTCGCGCCGTGGCTGACCAGGAACGGCGCCAGCCCCGGATTCCCGTCCACCAGCGTCCGCAGTGAACGTTGGAACGCACGCAGATCCTCCTCGATGCTGCGCCGGCCAGCGGCATCCAGTGCCGGTGCCTGCCAACGCTCGAAGATCGCCTCGGCCACCAGCTCGCGCAGTGCCGCCAGATTCGCCACATGCTTGTACAGCGCGATGTGGCTGACCCCCAGCGCCGCCGCCACGCCCACGAAGCTCAGCCCCGGCAGCGTCATGGCAATGCCGGCGTCGGCGATGCGCTCGCGGGTGATGGTGGGCGGTCGCCCACGGGCAGCGGTCTTTTTCGGTGCAGCCATGCGGTAACGGTTCCTGCGCGGTGCGCGGGCAAGGGCTGTCATGGTGGTCCGCAGCGACGCCGTGGTCAACGCGTCGCTGCGGTCCGTGGACAGGCCCCGGTTGCGGCACGATCAATTTAGTTTACTATGATGTAACTAATTCGCATTTGCAGTGTCCAGGATCGTTGTCGATGTCCGCGTCCCCCACTTCAATCACCCCGGCCGGGCCGCTGCGCGGCGCCGACCATGATCGCGGCCTGCAGGCGCTGCAGGTCCAGGTGGTCGCGGTTGCACAGCCGTGCGCCAGCCTGCTGCGCCTCGTGGTCCAGCTGCCGGAACATGCAGAACTCGCGCCCTGGCAGCGTGCCAACACCGCCGTGCGCATCCAGCTCGGCGCCACGTTCGGCGATGTGTCACGGATCTACACCGTGCGCAGCCTCGATCCCAACACCTGCCAGTTCACCCTGGACGTAGTGCTGCACGAGGCGCCGGGGCCGATGCTGGCCTGGGTACGTGCGCTGCGCCCCGGTGATGCCTTCGATCTGACCGGACCGCGCCCCCATCTGCAGGTGCCGCAGCGCGAGGGCACCTCCGCCCTGCTGTTCGCCGACCCAAGCGCCATCCCTGCCCTGTTTGCATTGCTGCAGCAGTGGCCCACCGGCCTGCACGCAGAGGCCTGGATCGCCTCGGATGATGCATTCCCGGTAGACGAACTGCCCGCCATTGAAGGTGTCCGCGTGCTCCGCCTCGCCACCGGTGACGCGCCGTTGCTGCAGCAGGCGCGCCAACTGCGGCCGGAACCCGGCAGCACGGTCTGGGCGGCCGGCGAGCGCGAGGAAATGCGTGCCCTGCGCCGCCACTTCATCGAAACGGTCGGCCTGCCACGCAGCGACGTTGCCGTGGCCGGCTACTGGAAACGTGGCGAAACCACCACCGAGACCGACCAGCGTCGCCGCCGCAACTACGAGCGCGTGCTGGCACGCGGCGGTGGCCTGCAGGACCTCGACGACCTCGCCGACGATATCTGATCCACCCCGCAGTATCCGCGCCCCGCGCTTCGTTCCACCCAGCCACAGATCGCCCACGCACCTCGCGTGCAGCACTGCCACACCGGCAGTGCCGTGCCCTCTGCCAGCCATTCCACAGCCCGCGTCGTCCTGCCCCTGCAGGTCACAGACGGCGCCGTGCTGGCCGATCGCACGACCCACCACACGAGAACCGCCATGTCCCTCCCCCTGCGAACCCTGCCCCTCCCACGCCGCTCGGCGCTGTCCCTGGCCGCCCGTGCAGCGTTGCTGCCCACCCTGTTGATCGCCATCGCCGCGCACGCCAACGATGCACCCGATGGCGCCCGCCAGTTGCCCACGGTGAACGTGCGCGCCGACAAGTCCGCTCCCACCGATGCCTATGCGGGTGGCCAGGTCACGCGCGGCAGCCGCGTCGGCCTGCTCGGCGAGCGCGACTTCATGGACACGCCGTTCAACACCACCCGCTACACCGCCGAATTCATCGACAACATCCAGGCGCCGGACCTGGTGCGGGTCATCGCACTGACCGACCCCAGCGTCTACAACAGTGGCTCCAGCGGTGGCATCACCGACTACTTCAACATCCGCGGTTTCGGTGTCGCCTCGTCGGATATCGGCTTTGGTGGCCTGTACGGGCTGATCCCCTACTACCGCGTCACTCCCGAACTGGCCGAGAGCATCGAAGTGCTGAAGGGCCCGTCCGCGCTGCTCAACGGCATGCCGCCCGGTGGCTCGGTGGGCGGTGCGGTGAACGTGGTACCCAAGCGTGCAGGCGACACGCCGCTGACCCGCTTCACCGCCAGCTACGGCAGCGATGCGCAATGGGGCGGTCACCTGGATGTCGGCCGCCGCTTCGGCGCGGACAAGCAGTTCGGCGTACGCCTCAATGCCGTGCACCGCGACGGCGACACCGCCACCGACCACCAGCAGCACAAGACGCAGCTCGCATCGCTCGGCCTGGACTGGCGTGGTGAGCGCTCGCAGGTGTCGCTGGACCTGTTCAGCAGCCGCGACCATGTGGATGGCCTAAACCGTGGCGTCTCGCTGGCGCCCGGCCTGGCCGTGCCCCGCCCGCCGAAAGCCAGCACCCTGTTTGCACCGGACTGGACCTTCAGCACCGTCAAGGACCAGGCCGCCGCACTGCGCTGGTCGTTCGACATCAATGACTACCTGCAGGCGCATGCCAGCTACGGCCACGGCCATACCGATTTCGACTCCATCGCCAGTGCCACCACGCTGATCACCAACACCGCCGGCGACTTCCGCAACAACTTCGCCCACCAGCGCTTCATCTACAGCAAGGACACCGCCGAAGCCGGGTTGTCGGCGCGCTTCCGCACCGGCGCGGTCGATCACGCGCTGGCCATCAGTGCAGCCTGGTACCAGCACGACCAGAAGTTCGGCTTCAAGCGCAACCTGCTGGCCCGCGATTGGGTAACCAATATCTACAACCCGCAGTGGGGCCCTGCCATCGACCGCAGCTTCAGTGATGCGTCGCTGCCGAAGACCGCGGAAGTGCGCACCACCAGCTTCGGCATCGCCGATACGCTGTCCTTCATCGATGATCGTGTGCAGCTGACCCTGGGCATCCGTCACCAGACCGTGCTCAGCGATACCTTCGATGGCGGCACAGGCAAGCGCACCGCACGCTACGACGCCAGCGCCAACACCCCGGCCGGTGCACTGCTGTTCAAGGCCAGCGACCGCCTGTCACTGTATGCCAATTACATCGAAGGCCTGAGCCAGGGCAGCACCGCCCCGGCAACCGCCGCCAACGCGGGCGACGTGTTCCCGCCGTTCAAGACCCGCCAGCGCGAGGTCGGTGCCAAGCTCGACTTCGGCCGCTTGGCCAGCGCATTGAGCGTGTACGAGATCGAAAAGCCCAGCTCCTATACCGACCCGACCACGAATGTCTTCTCGTTCGGAGGCCAGCAACGCAACCGGGGCGTGGAATGGACCGTGTTCGGCCAGGCCACCGAACAGCTGCGCGTGCTCGGTGGCATCGGCTGGCTGCAGCCGAAGCTGACCCGTACCCAGGGCGGCGTCAACGAAGGTCGGTTGGCGACGGCCACACCGCAATGGCAGGGCAAGCTCGGCGTCGAATGGGACGTGCCGACCGTGGCCGGCCTCACCCTCACCGGCAACGCGGTCAGCCTGTCCAAGGGCTACATCACTGCTGACAACAGCCAGTGGGTGGCGGGCCGCACCGTGTTCGATCTCGGTGCCCGCTATGCGACGCAAGCGGCCGGCCATCCGCTGGTACTGCGTGCCACCGTGCAGAACGTGACCAACAAGGCGTACTGGGCGGGCAGCCTCGGCTCCGGGCTGGGCACGCCACGCACCGCCCTGCTGTCGGCCACCGTCGATTTCTGATCCTCGTTTCAAGGGCGCCACGCCATCGTGCGTGGCGCCCCGGAGAACTGATGTGAGCGTTTCCCGTACCGCCTCCGTGCTGACCTGGCTGCCCCTGGTCTCACGCGTCATCGCCGCGTTGTTCGGCGGCTATGTGCTGGCCGCACTGTGCAGCATCGCGGCACTGGCGCTGCCCATCGATGGTCGCCAGGCCGTGTTCACTGGCATGCTGGCCAGCTTCCTGCTGTACGCCGGCGCCGTGGTCTGGGTGTTCGCGGTGCGCTCGGCGTGGCGCGCGTGGCTGGGCCTGCTCCTCGTCGCGTTGCCCTTGTGGTTGATCGCACAGACGGTCGGCAACGGAGGCGCTGCATGAGCAAGGTCGATCGCACTCCGAAGCCACGCGGCATCCGCCAGACCATGTCCGACCTGCATATCTGGGT
The DNA here is from genome assembly GCF_029836955.1 of Stenotrophomonas sp. GD04054. Taxonomy (NCBI): domain Bacteria; kingdom Pseudomonadati; phylum Pseudomonadota; class Gammaproteobacteria; order Lysobacterales; family Lysobacteraceae; genus Stenotrophomonas; species Stenotrophomonas sp. GD04054. The sequence continues at coordinate 316,679 of NZ_JAOECR010000001.1, forward strand.
GGGGCTGCTGGCCGGCTGGATCCTGTACGCGATGTTCCTCACCGGCACCGCCAGCTACTTCCGCGACGAGCTCTCGCGCTACACCCGCCCGGAAATCGCCACACCGTCCGTGTTGCCGGACGCCGCTGTGGTTGCGCAGCGTACCGTCACGGCGATCATGGCCGACACAACGGCGGCCAGCCAGATCAACCTGAGCCTGCCGAGCACGCGCATGCCGTGGGTGTCGGCGATGTGGGCCAGCCCGGGAGGGCGCGGCCGGCATGGTTTCGACTCGGGCCTGTTCGACGCCAGCACCGGTGCGCCGCTGCAGGCACGCGACACCGGCGGCGGCGACTTCTTCTATGCGTTCCACTTCAACCTGCACTACATGCCGGCGATGTGGGGCCGCTGGATCGTCGGCCTCTGTGCGATGTTCATGCTGGTGGCCATCGTCAGCGGCGTGATCACCCACAAGAAGATCTTCGCCGACTTCTTCACCTTCCGCTGGGGCAAAGGCCAGCGCTCCTGGCTGGACGGTCACGCGGCGCTGTCGGTGCTCGGGCTGCCTTTCCATTTCATGATCACCTGGAGCGGCCTGGTGATGCTGGCGGTGCTGTACATGCCGTGGGGCCTGGCCAAACTGCCGGACAAGCGTCAGCAGGCCGAGGTGGTCAGCGAGATGCGCCTGTTCCTGCCGCCGCAGAAGGCCGCCGGCCACCCTGCTCCGCTCACCAACGTCGGTGCACTGGTGCAGCAGGCCGAGCAGCGTTGGGGAGCCGGCGCGGTGGGCAGCGTGCAGGTGCAGAACCCGGGCGACGAGAACGCTCGCGTGGCCGTGGTGCGTGCGCAGTCCAGCCGCGTTTCGACCACCCCGAACTATCTGCTGTTCGACGGCAGCGGTGGGCAGCTGCTGCAGATCAAGGAACACTCGGGCGTTGCCGCCGATACCCAGGGCGTGCTGTATGGCCTGCACCTTGGCCGCTTCGCCGATGCCGCCCTGCGCTGGCTGTACTTCATCGTCAGCCTGGCCGGCACGGCCATGGTCGGCACCGGGCTGGTGCTGTGGACGGTCAAGCGCCGTGCGCAGCTGCCTGATCCGCAGCGCCCCTACTTCGGCTTCCGCCTGGTCGAGCGTCTCAACATCGCCACCGTCGCCGGCCTGTCGGTGGCGATGGCGGCCTACCTGTGGGCGAACCGCCTGCTGCCCGTCACCATGGACGGACGCGCGGCGTGGGAGGTGCATGTGTTCTTCCTGGCCTGGGCGGCCATGTTCGTGCACGCCACGCTGCGCACACCCAAGCGCGCATGGATCGAACAGTTCCTGCTGGCGGCGTTGCTGCTGGCGCTGCTGCCGGTGCTGACTGCGGTGACCACGCTGCATCCGCTGTGGCGCACGCTGGCCGCGGGCGACTGGGCATTCGCTGGCACCGACCTGACCCTACTGGCATTGGCCGCCCTGCACACGCTGCTGGCCTGGCGCACCTGGCGGCACGCGCCGAAGGTGAAGTGTACACGGCCGTCTGCCGCGTCACGCACTGCGGCACCGGAGGCCAGCGCATGATCCACGTCATTCTGTTCGTGTTGTCGCTGGCCGCGTTCGCCTGCCTGGCACTGGCGATGGAGCGTCATCAGCGGGACGTATTGCGTCGTGTGCTGAGCGCGCAGGCAACCCAGCAGCTGCGCGCGATTGGCTGGGCACTGCTGGTGTTCAGTACCGTGTTTGCCATGCGCGGGTTGGGCGTGGGTTTCGGTCTGGCTGCGCTGTCCGGTCACACCAGCGTTGCCGCAGGCGTGGTGGTGCTGGCGATGGTGGCGCATGGGCGGTGGGATCGGTAGATGCCCACCTTGGTGGGCGCCGATGGAAGCCAGCGCCAACCAAGGTTGGCGACTACCGGGCCTGCGCGGCGTTGCTTTGGTAGATGCCCACCTTGGTGGGCACCGGGAGCGATAGGCACCCATGCGCCGCTGGGCGCTACAGGAACTCCGCCATGCGCTGCAGTTCGTCTTCAAGCGCGCCACGAAACACCTTGTCGCGGGCCAGCGACTTGCCGGCGTAGCCCACGCTGGACGCCAGCTCACCGCCGCGCACGCTGAGATTGGCCCAGCCCACCACCTGGTCGTGCCACAGCACCGGCAGCGCGTAGTAGCCGTATTGCCGCTTCGGCGCAGGTGTGTAGGCCTCGAACTTGTAGACCCAGCCCCACAGCAGCTCGAAGCGGCGGCGGTCCCACACAACCGGGTCGAACGGCGCCAGCAGGCGCACCTGATCGTCCGGCGCATGCCGGCGCGAGCGCGGATTCTCATCCGCCGGCCAGTACCAGGTGGTGCCCTCCAGCGTGCAGCTGGCCAGCTGCTGCTTGGCCAGCTTCAACGCCAGCCGGGTCTGTTCGGCCAGATGCGGTGCGCCGTAGCCCAGTAGGCGCACCAGATAAGTCAGGCTGGCCGACGGCAGCGGCGCGTACTTGCGCACCACCAGATCGATCAGGGCCGCGGCGCGTTCAATCTGCGCCTGCTCGCTGGCATCCGCCTCTACGTGGTCGGCCACCGCGTAGATGCGGGTGCCGCTGTCGCGCCGTTGCACGCGCAGCAGGCCGCGGTAGTGCATGCCGTCCAGCAGGTGCGTGCTGGCATTACTGGTGCCACCCCAGTAGTTGGTCACCCGGCCATGCGCGAACGCCTGGTCAACCTCGCGCGGATGGACGCTGCCACGTTCGCGCACGAAGGCCAGCACGTCCGCGGCACGCCGCTGGGTCTCGGCGTCCCATTCGCGCTTGGACACGCGCGGGTGCATCAGCGCCAGATGTTCGCGCGGCAGGAAGCCGTAGTTCACCAGGCAATCTTCTTCCACTGGCAGGCGCGCATAACGCCGCTCCAGGTCACCGGCGCGGTAGTCCTTCACCCGGTGGCGCAGGGTCAGGTCCTGCGCGCGTGCCGGTGCGCGGATCGGGTCGGCCTGCACGAAGCCCAGGCGCCGGATCGCGGTCAGCAGCGTGGTGGGTTTGAACAGCGTGCGCGCCACCGCGTGGCGGCGCAGATCATCGAGGGTGGGTGTGGCAGGCATGGCCGCATTGTAGATCCAGGCCATGCATGGATGGGGCCGTGGGGAACCGTGCAACGGCATCCACGCATGGCGTGGATCTACCGAAGTTCCAACACCTCCAGCGAACCGATCACCAGCGCACGCATGCCCTGCTTGAACTCGGTGATCACCTGGCCCTCTTCGTCGTCTGCAATGCCATAGACCGTGTCGGCACCGGCAATGCAGTAGAACGCGATCGTGGCCAGCAGCCAGCGTGCCTTGTCGAGCGGCAGGCCGAACACCTCGGCCACATGCGCCTGGTGCGAGGCAATCTTGTCCAGCATCGGCGTGGTCGCCACCGAACGGCGCAGCAGGTACGGCGGTAGTCCGGGGTGCGCTTTCACCACCTCGCACAGCGATTCCACGAACGCCAGCAGGTAGGCCTGCAGCCCACCCGGCGCATCGGCCGAGGCTCGCGGAATCTGCCAGCGCTGGAACACCGTGTCGGCCACCAGCCGCTTCAAGGCCTCCAGGTTGGCCACGCGCTTGTAGAGCGCGGCCTGGGTCACTGCCAGTTCGGCGGCCACGTTGGCCATGGTCAGGTTCGGCAGGCCCAGCGTGATGCCGATGTCGGCCAGGCGATCGGGGGTGATGGTGGGCGGACGGCCACGGGCCGACGCCGGGGTTTCAGGGTGCATGTTCATACCGTAGCGAGGGTGCCAGCAAAGGGCCCCTCTTGTCCGCTTCATATGGTTTAGTTTAATTTACTCAACTAATTAGGAATGCGTGTGGTTCGCAACCCCGCCGCCGTCCGCAATCGAGCCCATGGCTCATTTCCCGCCAGGTCCCCACCCAGCCGACAACCCTGCGCTGCGCCCTCCCCCGTGCTTGCCGTCGGCAGCGCGCCAGGCGCGTTAGCACCTGCGATTCACAGGAACCTGGCATGACCGTGTACCACCTTTCCTCTCCCCTGAAGCCCGCAGCGGCCGCCGCGAGCCGCGTGCAGATGCATCCGCCGATGGCCCGGCGCTACCGGGTGTCGGCCCTGGCACTGGGGCTGCTGGCCTCGTTTGCCGCGCTTGCCGACTCCGCGCCGTCCACGCTGCCCTCGGTGCAGGTGCAGGAACAGCGCCGGGTGACCGGCGACTATGCCGGCGGCCAGGTGGCTTCCGGTAGCCGGGTTGGCCTGCTCGGCGACAAAGACTTCATGGACACGCCCTTCAGTACGGTCAGCTACACCGAAGCCTTCATCCGCGACCGTCAGGCCAAGGACCTCACCGACGTCATCGCCGCCACCGACCCGACGGTGTTCAGCAACGGCGTCACCGGCGCCTGGAGCGAGAACTACGCCATCCGTGGCTTCGCCTCCAGCACCAGCGATACCACCTTCAACGGCCTCAGCGGCATGGCGCCCTACTACCGCACATCGCCGGAGATGTTCGAGCGCATCGAGGTGCTGAAGGGCCCGTCCGCGCTGCTCAACGGCATGCCACCGGGCGGCTCGGTCGGTGGCAGCGTCAACCTGGTGCCCAAGCGTGCGAGCGAGCAACCGCTGCTGCGGGTCAGCGCCAACTTCGCCTCCGATGCGCAGTTTGGCACCCACGTGGATGTGGGCCGCCGGCTGGGCGCCGACAAGCCGTTCGGCATCCGCTTCAACGGCGCCTACCGTGATGGCGACGGCGCAGTCGGCAAGCAGAGCAAGAAGGTGCAGCTGGGCGCGCTGGCGCTGGATTGGCGCGGCGAGCGCGCCCGCCTGTCCGCCGATCTGTACAGCGCCGACGACCGCGTCGATGGCCCTGCCCGTGGCGTCGGCCTGGCACCGGGCGTGGCGATTCCGCGGCCGCCGCGCGGCGATACGTTGATCAACCCGGACTGGGCCTATGTGGACAGTCAGGACAAGGGCGCGATGCTGCGTGGCGAGCTGGACATCAACGAACACCTGATGGCCTACCTGGCCTATGGCACCAGCAAGACCGACTACCGCTACAACGGTTCGATCAGTGCGCAGATTCTCAATCCGGCCGGTGACTTCACCACGGTGATGGGCCAGCTGGCGTTCGACATCAAGAAGCAATCCGGTGATGCCGGCCTGCGCGGCAGCTTCCGTACCGGCAGCGTGAGCCATCAGTGGGCCGCCAACGTGACCCACTACCAGCACACCCAGAACGACTACGGCCGCCGCAGCGTGCCGGGCTGGGACTGGACCACCAACCTGTACAACCCGGTATGGGGCCCGGCTGCGCCGTTCATCGCACCGCATATCTCGCACACCGAGCTGCGGCTGGACAGCATCGGCTTCGCCGACACCTTGTCCTTCGCCGATGACCGCGTGCAGCTGACGCTGGGCGTGCGTCGCCAGCAGGTGGTCAGCGAAACCTTCAACGTGGCCAGTGGTGCGCGCACCTCGCGCTATGACGAGAGCGCCACCACCCCTGCCGCCGCGTTGCTGGTGAAGGCCACCGATAAGCTTTCGATCTACACCAACTACATCGAAGGCCTCAGCCAGGGCGCCACCGCACCGATGACCGCCGCCAATGCCGGCGATGTGTTCGCACCGTTCCGCACCAAGCAGAAGGAGCTGGGCCTGAAGCTGGACCTGGGCAGCTTCGCGCACACCTTCAGCGTGTACGAGATCAAGCGCGCAAGCAGCTACACCGACCCGGTCACGAATATCTTCTCGTTCGGTGGCGAACAGCGGAATCGTGGCGTGGAATGGGGCTTCTTCGGTTCACCGCTGGACGGCGTGCGCCTGCTGGGCGGCGTGGCCTATGTGCAGCCGAAGCTGACCCGTACTGCCGGCGGGGTGAATGAAGGCCGCATCGCCACAGCGGTTGCACAGCGGCAGGCGAAGCTGGGCGTGGAATTGGATGTGCCGGCGTTGGAGGGCTTGACCCTGACCGGCACTGCCACTGCGATGTCGAAGCAGTACATCAGTGCCGATAACCGCCTGTCGGTGCCGGGGCGTACGTTGTTCGATGTGGGTGCGCGCTACAGCACCACGATGGCGGGACGGCCGCTTGCTTTGCGCGCCACGGTGAACAACGTGACCAACAAGGCGTATTGGGGCATGCCGCTGTTGTCGAGCCTCGCATTGGGTGCGCCGAGGACGGTGCTGTTGTCGGCCACGATGGATTTCTGAAAGGCATCCACGCATGGCGTGGATCTACTGGCATTCGCCACCTAGAGAGTCGAGCCATGCTCGACTCGCTTCATCAGTAGAGCCAGGCCATGCCTGGCTGCCTCCATGTTGATCCGCCAGAAGCATCCACGCATGGCGTGGATCTACTGAACCTCGGCCTACCCGTTCAACCCGGCTGCAGGCGGAAAATGGCATGGCTGGTCAACGCCAGCGCAGCCAGCTTCAGCCCTTCCATCACTCGATCGCCGACGTACTGGTCCGGGCTGCCATTCTGCCGGGCGCGTTCCGCCGCCAGCAGGATTTCCTGCACGATGCGCAGACCGGCCAGCGCACCATCAGCATCGGCCAACGCCATGCATCGGCCCGGCAGTTGATGGCGCTCGGGCCAAGACTGACCGTCAGCAGCCGCGCCCAACCCGATGCGATGCAGCAGGGTCGTCAGGCTGTTGGGATCGGGCGGGATGTCGTGCCCCTCATCGGCATTGGCCGGGGCGCGCTGATGGGGGAACTCCGATGCATTCATGGCAGGTCTCCGTGCAAGGCATGCAGGACCACCGCCCTTAACAAAGGCGGCGGACGGTACGTGGCTGGAAATCCGGTGGTCGCGTAAGCACTAACCGGCAGGTGGGTTTTCACCCACCTCCACGCACCGCCCGCCATAAAGCTCGAACGGAATGCCAGCCGACGCCGCACAAGGCGACGCCGGCTGGCGAGCGCAAACTACACGCGACCAACGGGGTTTCCAGGCCCCGGCCATCCTTTTTCGATGGCACCCCATCATGAGCACAACGGGGTGGCAGGCGCCAACAACCCAAGTGCAAAGACAGCAACGTTCACGCAGTGGCAGCATTGTCGCATATCGACAATCGAGCCGAAGATTCAACAACTTGCACCACGCCGATGACGGCATGCTTCACCCGCATCGGCATCGCGCATTCCTTGACCGCATCCGGCATTCAGGGACATGCCACATGCCAGTTCCGACATTACGCAAGCAGATGAGCAATCAACGCCAGCACCGCCAGATGCCCCACGTAGTATCCATAAAACGCCCAGCGCCAGCGCGGCAGTTGCCACGGCACCCGCGCCGCCAACAGCAACACAGGAACGGCCAGCAACGCCCAGCCGTTGTGGTTGGCCCAGCACACTGCAGCAAGCCCGATCAGCAGCAGCCACCACGCACCATGGCGGAACGCCAGCCATCCGAGCAGCACGAAGCCGACGCCCGCCCATTGGTAGTCCACCAGCATCGGCGCCATGCCCGCCGCCAGCAGCAACAGCAGTGGGCGATTGCTGGCCAGTGCATGCACCGCCACCGCAGCCAGGGCAAAAGTAAGCAGTATGTTGAGTGGCAACCAGGGACCGAAGGCAAGTGCATGCAGCGGTTGCGCGACCACGCCCCATACGGCCAGGCGACGGATCGACTTGCGCAGGTCTGCACCCGGCTGGGCGAGGTTGCAGGCCATTACCAGTGCAAACAGCGGGAACGCGATGCGCCCCAGTTCGCTTATGACCGGCAGGTAGCCGCCGTAGACCACTTTTGCCACGTGGTCGCCGGTCATGGTCAGCAGTGCGATCCATTTCAGCAGCTCGCGTGCGCCGCTGCTGAGGCTGGGGTCGGGCGTGGACATCCCTGTCGTGGTCGCTTGCATCGCGGAAGCTTATGCGCATCGGCCAGCCCATTTCCAGCACCGCGAAAGCATGTGCCACTGCAGGCACCGAGCTGCGGCGCTATGCTGGCCGCCCCTGCTTGTGAGCACCCCCATGCGTACCCTCTACCCTGCCATCGAGCCCTACCGCGAGTTCACCCTGCCGGTGAGCGATCTGCACACCCTGCATATCGAAGAGTGCGGCACGCCCGAGGGCATCCCGGTGGTGTACCTGCATGGCGGCCCCGGCGCCGGTATCTCGCCCACCCATCGCCGCTTCTTCGACCCGGCGCGCTACCGCATCGTGCTGATCGACCAGCGCGGCAGCGGCCGCTCCACGCCGTTCGGTGAGCTGCGCGACAACACCACGCAGGACCTGGTGGCCGACATCGAGAAGGTGCGCGAGCACCTGGGCATCGAGCGCTGGCTGGTCTACGGCGGGTCGTGGGGTTCGACGCTGTCGCTGGCCTATGCGCAGGCGCATCCTGAGCGCGCCACCGGCCTGATCGTGCGTGGCGTGTTTCTCGGCCGCGAGATGGAAAACCGCTGGTTCGCGGAAGCCAATGGTGGTGCGCGCTGGATCTTCCCGGAGCGTTGGGACCGCTACGAAGCCTATATCCCGGAAGCCGAGCGTGGCGACATGATTGCGGCCTACTGGACGCGCCTGGACAGCGCCGACGAGGCCACCCGCATCGCCGCAGCGCAGGCCTGGCTGGGCTGGGAGGACAACGCCGCCACCCTGCAGCACGACGTGGATGCCGTGTCCACCGATGACCCGCTGGATACGCTGGCCAAGGCCCGCATCGAAGCGCATTACTTCCGCAACGGCATCTTCCTGGAGCCGGACCAGCTGCTGCGCGACATCGACCGCATCCGCCACCTACCCGGCGTGATCGTGCAGGGCCGCTACGACATCATCTGCCCACCGCGTAGCGCCTGGGACCTGGCCAAGGCCTGGCCGGAAGCCAGGCTGGAGATGGTGACCTCCGGCCACAGCGCGAACGAGCCGGCGACGGTGGATGCGCTGGTGCGCGCCACGGACGCGTTCGCCGACCGCTTCTGAAGGCATCGGGTAGTGCCGGCCGCTGGCCGGCATCCCGGGGCATGTAGGTAGAGTCGACTGTCAGTCGACTGCTCTCGGCGGGAAACCGAAAACCCCGCGCTGCGCGCGATAGTCGACTAACAGTCGACTCTACCCAGCTGTCTCCGCGCAGCCGCCTCTGCGCCGTCGATCACGGCAGTCCGGTGAATGGCGGCCCACCGCCACCGGCCGGGCAGGCGGATTCTTCGCAGCTCGCTTACAGGCAGGCGCCGATGATCCGGCCGTGGCCACGGACAACCCTGGCCTACCTCCCTACTTCTGGAGCCTGCCATGACCGGTGTTCGCTATCTCCCCGTTGCCCTCGCCCTTTGCGCGGGCCTGCTGCTCGGCGCGTGTTCCAGGACCCAGGAAGCCAGCAAGGCCACCGCGGCCGAGGACGTAACCGAAGTGAAGCTGATTCCAGCCTATGAATCGCTGGACAAGGACAAGGACGGCATCGTCACCCTCGCCGAAGTGGATGCGGTTGCGCCGGACTGGGCGGAACGAATGCACGCCTGCGACACCGACCACGACAAGACGCTTACACGCGGCGAATATGACGTCTGCAAGCAGACCACGCCTGCTGCCCATTGATCCGCACCTTGGCACATCGCCGGGCCCGGCTATACCAAGGTATAGCCGGGCTAACCCACGAGCCTCTAGGACTGCCCCATTCAGGGGCGGACAATAGCGCCACTGGCCAGGGCAACCCTGGCCGGCCCCTCCCCTCATGGAGACGCAGATGGACCCCGACCCTGCCGGGCGCACCGCGCCCCTGATGCCCGCTTGTTGCCTGTTCCTGGCGCCTGCCCGCCGGTCCCTGCCTGCCTGAGTGACGGGGGATCGCCAGGTGCCGCCTGCCTGGAGATCGCCCCGTGTCCTACAAGATCCTCTACATCACCCTGCGCCGCCTGATCGGTGAGCGCGATGTTTCTGCCCTGCGCAGCCAGCTGCTGCAGCACGGCCCGGTCATGTTCGCCCGTTCGCTGTCGCTCGGCTCGCCGCGCGTAGTGGCCGACGCGCTGTCGCTGCTGCCGATCAGCGAGCGCATCAACGTGCTGCGCCACCTGCCCTACCCGCTGCGCGATGCGATGAAGCCGCTGTGCATTGGTGGCAGCCAGCGCCTGCACATGCAGCCGTGGTCGCCGGCGGTGCTGGCGATGCGCCACGCCTGATCTGTTCCATCCGTTCCGTTCGTGTTCCGGCCCCGGCCGGCTCTGACATTCGAGGAGAGTCCCATGAGCCTGCTCAACGCCTGGTTCAACGCCTTCCTGCGCAGCCGTCGCGCAGGCAACCTGTTCCGCCGCCGCGCGATGCCCGAAGCCGGCTTCGGCCCGGGCAGCGCCGAGGCCGCGCCGTTCGCGCTCACCACCGGCCTGGTCACCCTTGCCCAGCAGGATGAAACCCAGCTGTTGGCCACGCTGGAATCGCATGCCGATGGCCTCAGCCCGCATGAGGCCGAGGAGCGGCTGGCCACGCTCGGCCCCAACGAGGTGGATCACGAAAAGCCGCTGCCGTGGTGGCGGCACCTGTGGCAGTGCTACCGCAATCCGTTCAACCTGCTGCTGACCGTACTGGCGGCGGTGTCCTGGCTGACCGAGGACATCAAGGCCACGATCGTGATCGGCGCCATGGTGTTGCTGTCCACGCTGATCCGCTTCGTGCAGGAAGGCCGCTCCAACCGTGCCGCCGAGCGGCTGAAGGCACTGGTCGGCAATACCGCACGCGTGCTGCGCCGCAATCCCGGCACCGAGGCGGCAGACGTGGCCGACCAGTACTTCGGTGCGCACCTGCACAGCCGTCGCCCGGCTCGATTGCTGGACCTGCCGATCCGCGAACTGGTGCCCGGTGATCACATCGTGCTGTCGGCCGGCGACATGATTCCGGCCGACTGCCGCGTGCTGACCGCCAAGGATCTGTTCGTGGCACAGGCGGCGATGACCGGCGAGTCGCTGCCGGTGGAGAAGTTCGCGCACCCGGGCGATGGCCTGGCCGGCCTGCTGGAGCAGCACAACCTGTTGTTCATGGGCACCAATGTGGTGTCCGGCACCGCCACCGCCGTGGTGCTGGCCACCGGCAACCGCACCTACTTCGGCACCCTGGCCCAGCGCAGCACCGCTACCGACCGTGCGCCCACCGCATTCCAGGCCGGCGTCAACAGTGTCAGCTGGCTGCTGATCCGCTTCGCACTGGTGATGGTGCCGTTCGTGCTGCTGATCAACGGCTGGACCAAGGGCGACTGGACCGAAGCGTTCCTGTTCGCACTGTCGGTGGCGGTGGGCCTGACCCCGGAAATGCTGCCGATGATCGTCACCTCCACCCTGGCCAAGGGTGCGGTGCTGTTGTCGCGGCGCAAGGTGATCGTCAAGCGCCTGGATGCGATCCAGAACTTCGGCGCGATGGAAGTGCTGTGCACCGACAAGACCGGGACCCTCACCCAGGACAAGATCGCGCTGGAACGGCATACCGATGTGTTCGGCCACGATTCGGAGGACGTGCTGAAGTTCGCCTACCTCAACAGCCACTTCCAGACCGGGCTGATCAACCTGCTCGACCGTGCGGTGCTGGAGCACGTGGAGCTGCAGAGCTCACTGCGGCTGTCGCAGGACTACCACATGGTGGATGAGATTCCGTTCGACTTCGAGCGCCGCCGCATGTCGGTGGTGGTGTCCGAACGCGAGGACCACCATGAGCTGATCTGCAAGGGTGCGGTTGAGGAGATGCTGGCGGTATGCAGCACCGTGCGCGAGAACGGCGAGGACAAGCCGTTGGATGAGCAGCGGCTGGCGCGCGTGCGGCAGACCACGGAGGAACTGAACGAACAGGGCCTTCGCGTGGTGGCAGTGGCGATGAAGGAAACTGCTGCCAGCCAGACCGTGTATTCGCAGGCTGACGAGTGCGGCCTGACCCTGGTCGGCTACGTGGCCTTCCTGGACCCGCCGAAGGAATCGGCTGCACAGGCGCTGCAGGCGCTGGCCGCGCATGGCGTAGAGGTGAAGGTATTCACCGGCGACAACGAGCTGGTGACCGCCCGCGTCTGTGCGCAGGTGGGGCTGGACGCGGACACCATCCTGACCGGCCCGCAGATCGAGCGTATGGATGACGGCGCGCTGTCACGGGCGTTGCACCACCACCGCGTGTTCGCCCGCCTGACACCGCTGCACAAGGAGCGACTGGTACGCGAGCTGCGCGCACAGGGCAAGGTGGTCGGCTTCCTCGGCGACGGCATCAACGATGCACCGGCGCTGCGCGCGGCCGACATCGGCATCAGCGTGGACAGTGCGGTGGACATCGCCAAGGAGGCGGCCGACATCATCCTGCTGGAAAAAAACCTGATGGTGCTGGAGGAAGGCGTCATCCAGGGCCGGCGCACCTTCAACAACATGCTGAAGTACATCCGCATGACCGCCAGCTCCAACTTCGGCAACGTGTTCTCGGTGCTGGTGGCCTCGGCCTTCCTGCCGTTCCTGCCGATGCTGCCGCTGCAGCTGCTGGTGCAGAACCTGCTGTACGACATCTCGCAGATCGCCATTCCGTTCGACAACGTGGACGAGGAGCTGGTGCGCAGGCCGCTGAAGTGGAACCCGGCGGACATTGGCCGCTTCATGGTGTTCTTCGGACCAATCAGCTCGATCTTCGACCTGAGCTGCTTCGCGCTGATGTGGTACGTGTTCGATGCGCGCACACCGGCCGACCAGGGCCTGTTCCAGTCCGGCTGGTTCGTGGTCGGCCTGCTGACCCAGACGCTGATCGTGCACATGATCCGTACACCGAAGGTACCGTTCCTGCAGAGCATCGCCGCGCCGCCGCTGCTGGTGATGACCGGCCTGATCATGGCCATCGGCGTGGCCCTGCCGATGAGCCCGCTGGCTGGCTACTTCAAGCTGCAGGCCCTGCCGACCGGCTACTGGCCGTTCCTGGTGGCGATCCTGTTCGGCTACGCGGTGCTGACCACCGTGCTGAAGAAGATCTACATCCGTCGTTACGGCTGGCAGTAAGCGCCCGCCGCCTGGTCCAGGGAGAAACACAATGGACATCAATCCGAACCTGCCGGCGTTCAACGCCGGCGCAACCCTGAGCTCGCTGATCAGCCTGTCGGTGGCGTTCGTGCTGGGCACGGCCATCGGCCTGGAACGGCAGCTGCGCCAACGCACCGCCGGCCTGCGTACCAATACGCTGGTGGCGATAGGTGCGGCGGTGTTCGTCGACCTGGCCGTGCGCTTCCATGACCTGTATGGCGGCCCGCCCTCACCGCTGCATGTGGTGGCCTATGTGATCTCCGGCGTCGGCTTCCTCGGCGCCGGTGCGATCATGAAGGACGGTGCGCAGGTGTCCGGCCTCAATACCGCCGCCACCCTGTGGGGCTCGGCGGCGGTGGGTGCCTGCGCGGGCATCAAGCTGCTGCCGGAGGCGGTGCTGGCGGCGGTGTTCGTGCTGGCCGCCAACACCCTGCTGCGGCCGGTGGTGAACCGCATCCAGCGGCAGCCACTGCCGGAAGCGTTCAGCGAAGCAACCTATGCGATCAACGTGGTCTGCCAGCGTGAGCAGCAGGCCGAGGTGCTGGACCAGCTGTTGCTGCTGCTGGAACAGGCGCACTACCCGGTGCGCGCGGTGGACCAGCGCCCGTTCGGAGAGCGCGATGTGGCGATTGAAGCGGTGCTGTATGCCACCACGGTCGATGCCGGTGAACTGGATGCGGTGCTGGCCACGCTGGCGACCACCCCCGGCGTGCTGCAGGGGTTCTGGAACGCCAGCCTGGAGGAGTAGCCGCTCGGTAGTGCCGGCCGCTGGCCGGCAACCTCATGGACGCCGGCAACATCGTGCACCGCTTGGTAGGTGCCGACCTTGGTCGGCACAGATCCATCAGATGCCATGACTCCTGCCAGAGCCTGCCGACCAAGGTCGGCATCTACCAACAGCCCTCATGCACCGCTCTGGTAGGTGCCGACCTTGGTCGGCACAATCCTGCAGCTGCCGGCCAGCGGCCGGCACTACCGGTCGGCATCCACCAATGGCGGCTTTGCTATCCTTTCCCCCCACGCCCGGGAGCCGTTCCGATGCCATCGCTGTCGCCCCGCCGCCCTCTGGTGCTGCTGGCCCTGATCGTCGTGATGGCGGCGATCTTCCTGGTTGACACCGTCACCGATTACGCGGTCGCCGCCGCCTGCTTCTACGCAGCGGTCATCCTTGCCGCATCGCGCGTACTGGCCGCGCGCGGGCTGATCAGCCTGGCCATCGCCTGCATCGCACTCACCGCCCTGAGCTTCTTCCTCACCCGCTTCGGCACCTACCGCATCGGCCTGGTCAATTCGGTGATCGGCATGCTGGTGATCGGCATCACCACCTACCTCGCGTTGAAGATGGAGGCGGCCAAGGCCGCGGTGCAGGAAGCACAGGGCCGGCTGCTGCGGGTAGCGCGCGCGTCGACCGTGGGCGAGCTGACCACCTCCATCGCACATGAAGTGAACCAGCCGCTGGCGGCCATCGCCAGCAGCGCCGAAGCCTGCCAGCGCTGGCTGGCGCAGGACCCACCGAACGTGGACAAGGCACGGCAGACCGTGGCCCGCATCCTGGCCGATGCCCATCGCGCCGGTGACGTGATCGCCCGCATCCGCGGCCTGACCCAGGGTGCGGCACCGGAACGACGCGCGTTCGACCTGAACCAGGCGGTGGAGGAAATGCTGGCGCTGTCGCGCAGCGAGCTCGACCAACACGGCGTGGCCGTGGCCCTGCTGCTCGATGCCGACCTGCCGCTGGTGCAAGCCGATCGCGTACAGGTGCAGCAGGTGATCGGCAACCTGATCCTCAATGCGGTGGACGCGATGGAAGCAGTGCCGGCTGCCGATCGCCGCCTGTCCCTGTTGACCCAACGCGACGGACAGCGGATCAGCCTCAGCGTACGCGACCGTGGTGTCGGCCTGCCCGCCGATCATCCCGAGCGTGTGTTCGATGCGTTCTGGACCACCAAATCACACGGACTCGGACTGGGATTGAGCCTGAGCAGGTCGATGATCGAGGCCAACGACGGCCAGATCCGCGCCGAACGACCGGCAGGTGGCGGCGCCTGCTTTGTGTTCGACCTGCCCATCGCCACGGAACTCCCCCATGCGTAAGCCCGCTGCACCCATCACCGACCCGGCACCCATCGTCTACGTGATCGACGACGATCCGTCGGTGCGCGCCGCGCTGGAAGACCTGCTCGCCTCGATGGGCCTGCAGGTACGGGCCTTCGCCTCCACCCAGGCGTTCCTCGAACACGAACTGGAAGATGCACCGGCCTGCCTGGTGCTGGACGTGCGCATGCCCGGCCAGAGCGGGCTGGAGTTCCATCGCACGATGGGCAGCCACGGCCTGCAGCTGCCGGTGGTGTTCATCACCGGCCACGGCGATATCGCAATGGGTGTCAACGCGATCAAGGACGGTGCCATCGAGTTCCTGACCAAGCCGTTCCGTGACCAGGAACTGCTGGATGCGATCCACAAGGGCATCGAGATCGACCGCCAGCGCCGCCGTGACGGCGAGGCGCTGGACGCCCTGCAGCAGCGCTGGAACACTCTCACCCCCGGCGAGCGCGAGGTGGTCGACGGTGTGGTGCGCGGCCGCCTCAACAAGCAGATCGCCGGAGACCTCGGGGTCAGCGAGATCACTGTGAAGGTGCGCCGCGCACAGGTGATGCGCAAAATGGGCGCGCGTACCCTGGTCGACCTGGTGCGGATGTATGACCGCTTGCAGGCAGGTTCCCCATGAGCGTGCATGTCGCACTGCTGCGAGCAGTCAATGTCGGAGGTACCGGCAAGCTGCCGATGGTTGAACTGGTGGCGATGTGCGAAGACGCCGGCTTCACCGACGTCCGCACCTATATCGCCAGCGGCAACGTGGTGTTCCGCAGCGGACTTGGCGAAGCCGGCGTGCGGAAAGCCCTTGACCAACGGCTGCAGGCCTATGCCGGAAAACCGGTGGGTGTATTGGTGCGCTCCGCAGCCGAGATCGCAGCGGTTGCCGCCCGCAATCCGTTTCCGCATGCCGCCGGCAATCGCGTGGTCGCGCTGTTCGTGGATGAGGCACTGCCCACGGATCCCTTGGCCGGGGTGACCGGCCTGCGCGATGAGCAGCTGGCGCTGGGTACCCGCGAGATCTTCGTCCACTATGGCGACGGCATGGCCGACTCACGCCTGCGGGTTCCCTATGCCCAGCAGGGCACCGCCCGCAACCTCAACACGGTCGGCAAGCTTGCGGCAATGGCCGCCGCACTCGGCCAGGTCACCACAGACGGTAGAGGGCGGCGGTAGAGTCGACTGTCAGTCGACTATCGCGCGCAGCGCGGGATTTTCCGCAACCTTGTGGAAGAGCAGTCGACTAACAGTCGACTCTACCCGGCACGGGCTGGATACCGGACAAGATCACGCCCGTTGCAGGCGGTGCTTCAACCGCGTATCCATCAACCCCACCGCCAGCAGCACCGCGCTGGTCAACCAACCGGCGGTCAGCAGATGGGTCTGCGGCAATACGAAACCCATCACGCCCAGTGCCACCGCACCGATCAGATGCGAGTACGGTGCACGCCCGTATACCACCCGCTTGTACAGCGCGCTGCCCAGCAGGTAGATCAACGGGCCGGCCACCAGCACGGCCGCATACACCGGCGTCACCGCAGCGTGCGGGTGGTCCATGACCAGGTCATTGCCCACCGCCGTCGCGATGATCCCTGCGATCAGCAACGCGTGCACATAGTGGAAGTTGGCGCCCATCCGGCCCGGGTCTTCGGCATGGCTGATGGCCTCGGTGGCGTCGCGGCTGGAGATGCCGAAGTACAGCCACCACATGGCGATCGTGCCGGCGAACGTTGCCAGCACCGCCGACACCACTGCCCCACTCCACTGTTCGACCTCGCTGAGCACGCCACCGGTCGCCAGCAGCGTCTCGCCCAGCGCGACGATGACGAACAGCTGGCAGCGCTCGGCCAGGTGCCCGCCCTCGATGGTCCACTCGCGGGTGTGCGAACGGCCCAGCCCCGGGAACGCGAAGCCGAACATCGGTGAGACGTATTCGCACGCCACGGCCACCGCCCACAGCGCCAACCGCGTATTGCCCTCGGCTGCCGCACCTGCCAGCCAGAAGCAGGCCGACACGCTCACCCAGGCCAGCATGCGGCGGAAGTTCGGTGCCAGTGGGTGCGTGCGACCGACCTCCAGCAACACGAAGGCGGTGCGCCCGACCTGCATGGTGGCGTAGGCCCCGGCAAACACCCAGGCGCGGTCAGCGAACGCCTCGGGAATGGACGAGGACATCAGCAAGGCCAACAGCATGGTGGCAAACAGCAGGCCACGGATGCGCGGTGCTTCCGGATCGAACCAGTTGCTGACCCAGCAGGCGTACTGCCAGCCCAGCCACACCGCAAACCACAGCACCAGGGTCTGCAGCACGCCGGCCAGGTCCAGGTGGTGCAGCAGGTGGTGGCTGAGCTGGGTGACCGCGAACACGTAGACCAGGTCGAAGAACAGCTCTTCGTAAGTCACGCGCGCATGGTGGCCGTCGCGCTGGCGCAGGGCCGGTAATCGCAGTCGTGTGCTCATGGCTGTCCTTCAGCGCGCCAGGCGCCAGTAGAGCAGACCGGCCAGCAGGGCCGGCACCGCGAATACCAGCAGCAGGATCGGCAGTTCTTCGCGCATCCCGTAGCCGGCCTTGCTGACGCCCACCCACAGGTTGGCCACCGTCACCAACAGCCAGGTGGCAATGAACGCGATAAGGGCCGTGGGCAGCTGTGAGGTGCCTACGCTCCACAGCCGTCCGAACAACAGGAACACTCCCAACAGCACAATGCCGCCCACCATCACCAGAAGCACATGCATGGTCCACCTCCTTGAGCCTGCAGGCAGGCTAGCCGTGGGCGATTCTGCGCTCCAGCCGATGATCGTGGATTCACTTTCCAGACGCGGCGAACAATCGCCCTGGCGATCGCGGCATGGCAAACGAGAACAGTTCCCATTAGTATTGCGTCATTACGCAGGGATGACCTCCCGGCACCCGCCTTTCACCCTTGCTGCCCGTCCGGATGTCCCAGCCGACACTTCCCCGCCCACCTGCGCTGCCGCTGGTGACCTCGCCGGTGCGCCACTACGAGGAACTGGTGGACTACCTGCATCGCCGGTTCCGCTCGCCCGGGCTGGCCCGCGAAGTGGTGCACGATGTCTGTCTACGCCTGCTGGAACGTCCGGCCGTGCATGACGCCCGCCAACCGATCGCGCTGCTGCGCAGGATCGCCCACGATGCGGCGGTCGACCGCTGCCGCGCCGAGGATCTGCGCCGGCACTGGGTGGAGCCCCGCGCCGAGCTTCCCGAAGGCGCCTGCGAGCGCCCCGGACCCGAGCGCCAGGCGCAGGGCCAGCAGGCGCTGCAGCGGCTGACCGCCAGCATCGAGCGCATGCCCTGCCGGCGGCAGCAGGTGTTCATCCTGCACAAGATCCACGAGCTGCCCCAGGCCGAGGTGGCGCAGCGGATGGGCATCGGCCTGAAGGCGGTGGAACGTCATCTGCGCCTGGCCATGGCCGACTGCCGGCTGCACGGTGCGCTGCGGTGAGCCCTGCATCACCCGATCCGGCACCGCCGTCGGCGCCCGCCGAACCGTCCGCCGAGGACATGCTCGACCAACACCGGGAGGCACTGAAGGAGCGTTTCCCGTTGCCAGGCCCGGAGCAGTTGCAGCGGCGGCGCGGCGGATCTGGCGCGAAACGGGTACTGCCGGTGCTGTTGCTGGCGGCTGCCGCGCTGCTGCTGGCCGACCCGGCCTGGCAGGTGCGTGACTACCAGACCGCCGTCGGCGAGCGCCGCGACATCGAGCTGCCGGACGGCAGCCGCGTGCTGCTCGACGCGGGAACCCACCTGCAGGTCCGTCGCCATCTGCGTTCGCGGCAGGTGCTGCTGGCGCAGGGCCATGCGCGCTTCGAGGTGCAGCATTCGGCGTGGCGCCGCTTCCAGGTCGATGCCGGGCCGGTACAGGTACGCAACTACGGCACGGTGTTCGATGTTGACCGCCAGGGCGATCTCAGCGAAGTCACGCTGTGGCGCGGCGAGGTCGGTGTCAGCGTGGATGGCGGCGGCACCGAGCAGCGGCTGAAGCCGGGGCAGCGCCTGCTGGCCCAGCCGGGGTCGCTGTCTCCGCCGGAAGCCGTGGATCCGGACCGGGCCGACTGGACCACCGGCCGGCTGCAGTTCGACCGCATGCCACTGAGCGAGGTGCTGCGCATCCTGCAGCGCTATCACGACCGTCCGATCGTGCTGGACGACCCGGCACTGGGTCCGCTGCAGGTGTCGGGCGTGTTCGATGCCGATCGTGCCGAGACGGCGGTCGCGCTGTTGCCGGAGATCCTGCCGGTCCAGGTGCATACCGCCGCCGACGGCAGCCTGCATCTGCGCGCCCGCGATTGATTGCTACGCCGAGGGTGGGTTGCGCGCCGTCCCATCCGGCAAGTGCTTGAACCCTTCCGAAGGACCCCCGCATGACCCGCCCTGTTCCGCCCGCCGCACTGCGCCGGCTGGCCCCCACCCTGCTCGCCGCCTGCCTGTGTGCGGCGCTGCCCGCCACCGCGCAGACCGCTGCGTCCGCACCCGTCGAACTGCACCTGCCGGCCGGCCCGCTGCAGGCTTCGCTCAACTCGCTGGCGCGGCAGAGTGGCATCCAGCTGCTGTTCGCCGCCGACAGCGTGAGCGGCCGCAACGCGCCCGCCCTCGACGGCCGCTACACCCCGCACGACGCCCTGCAGCGCCTGCTGGCCGGGCAAGGCCTGGCGATGCAGGAGCGCTCACCGGGGGTGTTCGTGGTGAGTGCCGCACCAGCATCCCCCAAGCCCCGCGCTCCGGCCCGGGCCGCGTCATCGGCAGCGTCCCCTGCCACGACCACTTCGCTGGCCCGCGTCACGGTATCGGCCTCGACCGCGCGCATGCCACAGGGCGAGACCGCCATGCCGAACACCATCACCGTGCTGACCCGCGAAGACATTGCCCAGCAGCTGGCACTGGGTTCGGATGTCTCGCGTGTGCTGTCGTCGCAGATTCCGGCATTCGCACCGGCGCGCGAAAAGATGTCCAACTACGGCGAAACCATGCGTGGCCGCGGCATCCTGTACATGGTCGACGGCGTGCCGCAGTCGACGCCGCTGCGCGATGGCTCACGTGATTCGCACACCATCGATCCGGCGATGATCGAACGCATCGAGGTCATCCACGGCGCCAACGCGCTGCAGGGCATCGGCGGTACCGGTGGCATCGTCAACATCATCACCCGCAGCGCGCCCAGCGAGCCCGGCGCCTTCCTGCTCGACACCAACGTCAGCTACAGCTCAGCCCTGCCCAGCCGCCGCGATGACAATGGCCAGCGCGGCTCGGCACTGGTCGGCGTGCGCGGCGAGCAGTTCGATCTGGTGGCCGGCCTGGCGTATGAGAAGCAAGGCCTTTACCACGACGGCGAGGGCCGTTCGATCGGTACCAACGCGCAGGGCGAACTGATGGATTCGACCTCGTCGAACGTGTTCGCCAAGCTGGGCTGGAACATTGCCGAGGGCCACCGCCTGCAGCTGATGGCCAACCGCTACGAGCTGCGCGGGCTGGACAACTACCTGGCGGTGAACGGTGATTACCGCACCGGTCGCCCGACCATTTCGGTGCCCGGCGATACCCCGTTGGAGCCGCCGATGAACCGCTCGCGTTCGTTGACGCTGGACTACAGCGCCGCCGATCTGCTTGGTGGCCGCTTCCAGGCGCAGGCCTTCGCGGTGGACTTCGAAGGCCGTTATGGCGCCAGCCAGTGGGACCCGTGGGGCAACACCGGCGCCAACGCCGCCTGGGACCAGACCCAGAACGAATCGGACAAGCGCGGCTTCAAGCTGACCCAGAGCTGGGCCCGCATCGCCGACACCACGCTGGACGTGACCCTGGGCCTGGACGGCTTGCGCGACCGCACCCACCAGGTGCTGCTGGCCAGCGGCATGAACTGGGTACCGCAGACCACCTATCAAAGCCTGTCGCCGCTGCTGCAGCTGCACTGGTGGCCAACCGACCACCTGATGCTGTCCGGCGGCCTGCGCTACGAAAAGGGCGAGCTGGAAGTAGGCAACTACACCACCCTGCCCCGCTACGGCGCACGCAAGGTGGCTGGCGGCAAGCCGACCATGAGCGAGACCCTGCCCAACTTCGGCGCGGTCTGGTACATCAACGATCGCCTCAACGCCTACGCCTCGTATTCGGAAGGCTACACCGTGGCCGACGTCGGCCGTGTGCTGCGTGCAATCAATCGCGACGGCCAGCGCGTGGACAATCTCATCGACCTGTCACCGGTGGTGTCGGACAACCGCGAGATCGGCCTGGAGTACGACGATGGTCGTTTCAGCGGTGACATCGCCTACTACACCTCCGAATCCAAGCTGGGCTCGGTGCTGATCTACGATCCGGGCATCGACGCCTATGCGGTGCAGCGCCAAGCCACCCGCGTGGAGGGCTTCGAAAGCAACCTGCGCCTGCGCCTGGGCGACAGCCGGCTGGGCCTGGGTTATGCACGCGCCAACGGCCGCTACGATGCCGACGTCGACGGCCGCCTCGACAGCGACCTGGCCGGTGTCAACATCGCGCCGAACCGGCTGACCGCGTTCTGGGAGCAGAGCTGGACACCACAGCTGAGCACCCGCCTGCAGGCCAGCCACGCCTTCGACCGCGACTTCGACCTGCGTGGCGCGCGGGTGGCGGAGTTCAAGGGTTACACCACGGTGGACCTTGTGGCCCGCTACGTGCTGGACAAGCACGCCTTCACGCTGGGCGTGCAGAACCTGGCGAACAAGCAGTACATCAGCTACTACTCGCAGACCACACCGTCGAACCCGAGCTATTTCTCGGGCCGTGGCCGGGTGGTGACGCTGGGGTGGCAGTACCGGTACTGAGGCAACGTGTTCCAGCGCCTACCTAGGCGCTGGAACAGCCAAGATTAAGGCTTGTACTATCACCCATTACACCAGTAACTCGAAGGATCAAGGATGACGCTACTCAGGAAAGCCACTGGGCCAAAAATCGACGAATCGGCGCCTTGGTACGATGATCCCTTCAACCGCGAGGCCGAAGGTGAGATGCTCGCCCGACTGATCGCTTCCAGCACAGACGCTCCATTGGTGGTCTCGCTGCAATCTCCGTGGGGCAGCGGGAAAACCGTATTTCTCAGGCGACTGGCTCTGCATATAAAGACGGCCAAAGACATACCCACCATTCGGATTGATGCATGGAAAACAGACGACTGCTCTGATCCGCTCGTCGCCATAATTGCCGAACTTTCATTGCATCTTGAGAAGTTCAAAAAGGAGGAAGGTCATCTCGCAAGTGACGTGGACAGCTGTATATCAAGGCTTGCGAAATTCGGCTCCAAGATCATGCTTCCAGCGACTTCGATTGTTGCTGATCTCCACACTCCCGGCAGTGGCGATGTACTCCGATCTGCGGGCGCCTTTGCCGAGCGGCTCCTTGACATGCAGAAGGATCGCAGTTCGGCAGAGAAGGACTTTAGAGATGTCTTAATTGAGGCGAGGTGCCTCATGACCGGTCGAGGCCGAAACCGAAAACCTGCTCCAATGCTACTAATTATCGATGAACTTGATCGATGCCGGCCCGATCATGCCATCAGAACTCTAGAACGAATTAAGCACTACTTTGATGTCCCCGGAATTTCGTTTCTTATCGCCACAGATCGAGGAAACCTTCCCGCAGCGGTTAAATCCGTTTACGGCGCCCATGTGGACGGGGAGCTATACCTTAGGAAGTTCTTCGACTATGAGTTCCACCTAGCCCCACCGAACCCTATAGTCTTTGCGAAGAACTTGGCATCAGAGTCAATTCTTCCAGACATTGACCCCATCATGCCTGAGAAGCCATATGTCCAAGCAAGCAACCACCTAGAGTTTGTTGTCAATGCCATGCGAGTCAGCGGCAGGCAAATGCTCAAAGGAGAATACTTGGATGCATTCCCTGCATTTTCCCAGTGCTTCTCATTGACACTGCGCGACCAAGAACAAGCCATGACCATGATATCGGCATACGTTCATACCCGGGAACGTGAGAATGAGCTACTACCTGTCGTCGACTGCTTTTTGGCATGCCTTCGCTTCGGCCACCCCAGTTCTTTCAAAGCAATCGTGGACGGGACAAGGACCATCCTCCTCCAAACATCGAAAGCTGAGGATGACATGGCACTTCTCCAAAGAGTAAGAGTCGCATCACATTGGGACGCAATCTCAGCGACCCTCGAAACCCGTGTGGTCATATCGCTGGATGATGAACCTGAGAAGAGAACTATCTCCTCCACCCTCCTAAAGAGTTACCAGAACAGTCTCCGCTCAGGAAAGCCAAATCTCGCGCTTTTGATGCTTGCCGCGAGGCTTCATCGGCGTGAATTTGACATCTACACTTACGCCTCCTCGTTTGTCCGTCTCTCGGCATAGGGCCGTGCTTTCGGGGCAGACCCAAGAATATCTAATGGATACCAGAAGATCCTTTTGATTCGCAGGCAGTAGCTTCAGTGCTAGTTTCTGGACCTCCTTCAAACGGACTTGGACAATGCTCTCTTCCCTGCTCGCCATCACCCTGGCTGCTGCACTGCCGATCGCCCAAGCCTGCGCGGCCGCCGAGGCACCGCTGCCACAACTGCGCGCCTATACCGTGGATGCATCCTGGCTGCAGCCGATGGCACCACTACAGATCGCCGACCACACCTGGCAGATCGGCACCGAGAACCTGACCGCACTGCTGGTGCAGACCGCCGAGGGCGCGGTGCTGCTCGACGGCGGCATGCCACAGATGGCCGGCCACCTGCTCGACAACATGAAGGCACGCGGCGTGGCACCGCAGGACCTGCGGTTGATCCTGCTTAGCCACGCACACGCCGACCATGCCGGGCCGGTGGCGGAGCTGAAGCGCCGTACGGGCGCCAAAGTAGCGGCCAACGCCGAATCGGCGGTGCTGCTGGCGCGCGGTGGCAGCGACGATCTGCACTTCGGCGATGGCATCACCTACCCGCCTGCCAGTGCAGACCGCATCGTGATGGATGGCGAGGTGGTCGAGGTGGGCGGCATCGAATTCACAGCGCACTTCATGCCCGGGCACACCCCGGGCAGCACCGCGTGGACCTGGAGCGATACCCGCGAGGGCAAGCCGGTGCGCATCGCCTATGCCGACAGCCTGAGTGCACCGGGCTACCAGCTGCAGGGCAATGCGCGCTATCCGCGCCTGGTCGATGACTACAAACGCAGCTTCGCGACGGTGCGGGCGTTGCCCTGTGACGTGTTGCTGACCCCTCATCCTGGTGCCAGCAACTGGGACTACGCCTCCGGCAGCAAGGCCAGCGCCAAGGCACTGACCTGCAAGGCCTACGCGGATGCGGCCGAACAGAAGTTCGACGCACAGCTGGCCAAGGAAACAGCCCGCGCCCGCTGATTCTGTAGCGTCGAGCTTGCTCGACTGAAGCAGAGCAGTCGAGCAAGCTCGACTCTACAAAAAAGCAAGTCGAGTGTGGGCTCGACTCTACAAAGAGCAAGCCGAGCGTGGGCTAGGCTCTACACAGGACGCGTGGAAGGGTGCCGGTCAATACGACCGGCACCCGTGACCATCAGCCGCCCTGGCCGTGCTGGGCAAACGGCTCGGTGGTGCCATCGTTGCGCACCAGTTCAACGGTGTACGGCTGCACGTAGCCGTCCGGCATTTCCATGCCCGGCGAGCCGGCCGGCATGCCCGGCAACACCAGGCCGCGCGCGGCCGGCCGCTCCGCCAGCAGTCGCTTGATGTCTTCGGCCGGGATATGGCCTTCAACCACGTAGCCACCGATCTCGGCGGTGTGGCAGGACGCCTTGCCGACCGGCACACCCAGCCGGACCTTGATCGGGTTCATGTCATCGGTATCGCGAACATCCACCTGGAAGCCTTCGGCCTTCAGGTGGTCGACCCAGATGCCGCAGCAGCCACAGCTGGCGGTCTTGTGCACGATGGCAATGGGCAGTGCCGGATCCACCTGCGACGGGCTGGCCTTGATCGGTGCCGCCGGGGCTTGGCTGGCAACCGGTGCGGCAGGCGATTCTTCAGCTGCACGTGCGCAGGCGGTGCTGACCAGCACGGTGCCCAGCAGCAGGCCGAGGGAGAGAGAACGGTTCATGGTGTTGATTCCTTTGCAGATGCGGGCAACGCGGCCCGCAGCCTGCGCATCGAAGGCACAGGCAGAGTCGAGAATGAGTCGAGCAGCTACGGCAGGCGCTTGAGGCCTGCAGGGAATCACACGATGGGAGGCCGTAGCGGATCCGGCAACGGCGGCGGTGCGCGTTGCTGGGCGCTGGCTGGTAAAGGTGCCTCACGCCAGGGTGACGCCGGCGTTCCGCTCAGGGTGGCCAGCATGCCGACGCTGGCCGGCGGGCATTCGCACTCATTGCTCTGGCAGACCGTAGATGCTGCCTCGTCGCAGCATCCGGCCATGGCAGCGGAATGCGGTGCGGCGCAATGCTCCGCGTTGGACTGCGCCGCGTACGAGGATGAGGCAACCGCAAGCGCCGGTGCATTCAGCACCAGGGCAAGGAGAAGCATCCATCGCAGCAGCAGGCCAGGCAGGTTCACCCGACAATGATAGCCGATGCGCCGGTCACGCAATCGCCGCCACCATTGCGCTCATCCGCACCGGGATCGACTTGGCCGCTGGGGTACCGCTGACCCGGTCGTAGTAGTCCAGCGGCAACAACGGGTTCAGTTCCGGGTAGTAACCGGCCAGCGCGCCGCGCGGCATCGGGTAGTCCAGCACGGTCAGGCCCTCGATGCGCCGCTGCACTCCGTCGCCACTGATCGTCTCCAGGCAGACCAACGCCTCCTTCTCCAGCCCGCGCGCCAGCCGGTCCTCGATGTTCATGAACAGCACCATGCGGTCGTTGTACACGCCGCGGTAGCGGTCGTTGTAGCTGTAGATGGTGGTGTTGTACTGGTCGTGCGAGCGCACCGTGGCCAACCGCAGCATCCCGGGATCGTCCACCGGCGCGTCCACGTCCAGGCCTGGCATCACCAGGATGTTGGCCTTGCCGTTGGGCGTGGGCCACACCCGGCGGCGCGGCGGAATGTCCAGGTGGAAGCCGTGCGGCTGCTGGATCCGCTCGTTGAAGCCGGTGTAGATCTCCGGATACACCGCCGCAATCAGCTCGCGGATGGGTGCGTAGTCATGCATGCACCCCGCCCAGTCGACCTTGCTGTGCGGCAATGTTGCCAGCGCCATGCGACAGACGATCTCGACCTCCGGGAGCACGTCCGTGCTGACCGGCTCGAGCACGCCGCGCGAAGCGGTCACGTTCGACATCGCGTCCTCGATGGTGACGAACTGCTCGCCGGCAGGCGTGACGATGCGCTCCGAACGCGCGACTACCGGCAGGATCAAGGCATCGCGGCCGTGCACCAGGTGACCGCGATTGAGCTTGGTGGCGATGCCCACCGTCAGCTCCAGGCCGCGCATGGCTTCGTACGCGCGCGGCGTATCGGGCACGGCGTGGATGAAGTTGCCGCCCATACCGATGAACACCTTGGCGCTGCCGTCCAGCATCGCCTCGATGGATTCGACCACGTGATGACCGTGCTCGCGCGGCGGATCGAAGCCGAATACCTGCTGCACGCGGTCCAGATAGGCCGGCTTGGGTTTCTCGTCGATGCCGACGGTACGGTCGCCCTGCACGTTGGAATGGCCACGGATCGGCCCGATGCCGGCACCGGGCTTGCCGAAGTTGCCACGCAGCAACAGCAGGTTGGCCACCTGCTGCAGCAGGGTCGAACCATACTGATGCTGGGTCAGGCCCATGCCATAGCAGATCACCGTGGCCTTGGAGCGGATGTAGATCTCGGCGCAGCGGCGGATCTGCGCCTGGGTGATGCCGGAGACCTCCACGATCTCGTCCCAGTCCTGCGCCAGCACGTCTTCGCGTAGCGCCTCCAGGCCCACCGTGTGTTCTGACAGGAACTCATGGTCAAGCACGCGCTCGCCCTGCGCTTCGCGCTCGAACATCACCTTCATCATGCCCTTGATCAGGGCCAGGTCGCCGCCGATGCGGATGTGCACGAACTCACTGGTGATCTCGGTCGAACCGAACGTGGCCATCTGCACCATGTCCTGCGGTTCGGCGAAACGGATCAGCGCACGCTCGGGCATCGGGTTGACCGCCACGATCGGGATGCCGCGTTTGCGCGCCTCGACCAGGTTGCTCATCATCCGCGGCGAGTTGGTGCCGGTGTTCTGGCCGATCACGAAGATCGCCTCAGCGTGCTCGAAATCCTGCAGCACGATGGTGCCCTTGCCCACGCCGATGGCCGGCGGCAGGCCGCGACTGGTCGGCTCGTGGCACATGTTCGAGCAGTCCGGGAAATTGTTGGTGCCGAACTCGCGCACGAAGATCGAATACAGGAACGCGGCTTCGTTGGGCGTGCGGCCGGAGGTGTAGAACTCAGCCTGGTGCGGGCTGTCCAGCGCCTGCAGATGACGGCCAATCAAGGCAAACGCCTCGTCCCAGCTGCACGGAACGTAATGATCGGTGGACGCGTCGTAGCGCATCGGCTCGGTCAGCCGGCCCTGCATCTCCAGCCAGTAGTCGGTCTGCGCCATCAGCTCGGTGACCGTGTGCTGGGCGAACAGCTCGCGGCCAGCACGGAACTGGGTGGCTTCCCAGGCCAGCGCCTTGGCACCGTTCTCGCAGAATTCCAGTTTCTTGCGCTCGTCGGCATCGGGGAACGCACAGCTGGGGCACTTGAAGCCACCGGGCTGGTTCATCGCCAGCAGCGCCTTCGAGCCCTTGCCGATCACACTCTGCTGCAACAGCACCTTGGCCGTGGCGCCGGCGGCACCCCAGCCACCGGCCGGCTGGTTGTAGGGCTTGTAACGCGGCGGCTTCTGCTCGGACATGTTCGGGAACCTGGCGGGAGGAGCACAACAATCAACGGCGCGGGATGGGCCGGATACGGCGTCTGGAGCGCGGCCAGCCCCGCAGTCAAGCACGGACAAGGCCGCTTCGCCAGAGGCAAACGCTGTTTTCAGCGCAGCCTGCCATGGCAACGGTTACACCCGCGTCAGCGCCCGGCCACTGCGCTATTCTCGAAGCCGTGGGTGGTCCACCACCTGCGTATTTCCCTTGCCCGGACGCGCTGCATGCCTGACTCGACCCCGCCGCACACCCCGCCTGCCGGCACGGCCCAGCGCCCGTTGCAGCGCTGGCGCAGCGAGGGGCACCAGCAGCAGGTCGACGTGGTGGCCGAGGAAGTGCCGGTTGCACTGCGCTACAACGGCGCCGCCTTCGCAGTGATGATGGCCACGCCCTGCGACCTGGAAGACTTCGCGCTGGGATTCTCGCTCAGCGAGGGGCTGATCACTACGCCCTCGCAGCTGCTGTCGATTGAGGTCCGCCCGCAGCTGGAGGGCATCGAACTGCAGATGACCGTTTCCGAAGACGCACCCGGTGCCGATCTGGATCCGGCCAATGGCCGCCTGCTGCCCGGTCGCGGTGGCTGCGGCCTGTGCGGCACGCGCCAGCTGGAGGATGTGCTGCGCCCGCTGCCGCAGATCCGCGAGCGCCGCACCTATCCTCATGCCGCGTTGCAGCGGGCGCTGGCCACGCTGGCGCAGCATCAGCCGATGAATGCGGTGAGTGGATCGACGCACGCCGCGGCCTGGGCCGATGCCAGCGGGCGGATTGGCTGGGTGCGCGAGGATGTGGGCCGTCACAATGCGTTGGACAAACTGATCGGCGCCCTGCATCACAACGAGCACGCCATCGACGGTGGGTTGCTGGTGATTTCCAGCCGCGCCAGCTATGAGATGGTCAGCAAGGCGATACGTGCGGGTGCCAGCGTGCTGGCAGCGGTGTCTGCGCCGACCGCGCTGGCGATCGACCTGGCCCGCAGTGCCGGACTGTGCCTGGTCGGATTCGCGCGGGAGAGCGGGTTCAATGTGTATACGCACCCCGAGCGGCTGCAGGCGGACGACAGGTAGCGCCGACCACCCCGTCTGCTCCCTTTCGACCGGCCCGGGCGGCCCATTGCCACCCGGGCTAGACCGTACCTCAGCGCAGCGCCACCTTCGGGAAGTCCACCGGCACGTCGAACGCCACGTTGACGTAGTTGGTGAACAGGTTGAGCGCCACATGGGCGAGGATCTCGACGATCTGCTCGTCATCGAAGCCGGCTGCGCGCAACGCCTGCACATCACTGTCGGCGATCTGCGCACGTTGCTCGACCACCTTCAGCGCGAAGTCGAGCGCCGCCGAAGTGGCCGGATCGCTGGACTGGCCGATCTGCGCGGCAGCCATCTGCTCGCTGCTGGCGCCGGCCTTGCGACCCAGCGCCGTGTGCGCGGCCAGGCAGTATTCGCAGGCATTGCGGTTGGCGATGGCGACGGCGATCTGCTCGCCCAGCAGCGGCGACAGGCGACCGCCGCCCAGTGCGCCGAACGAGCCCCACATGCTCTGCAGGGCGGCCGGCGAATTGGCCACCGCGCGGAACATGGCCGGGGTGGCACCGAAGGCGGCGTGGACCTGGCCCAGCAGGGCCTGGCGGTCGGCGGTGGTGTTGGCGGCATCGATCAGGGGGACACGGGACATGGTGGATCTCCTTGGGAAAGCGCCCGGGATTGGACGACCCGCTCATCCTAGGTAGACTTATTGGACGAATAAGGCCGTATCAGCCACATCTTTTGTCCATACGTCCATGAGCATTTCCCTCGACACCACCGCGCCCGACCGCCTCTCCTCTCTGCTGGAACGCTTCCGGGTGCAGGCCGCGCTGTTCCACAGCGGTCCGCTGTGCGGGCGCCATGTCTTCGAGCCGCAGCCCGGTCGTGCGTTCCTGCACATCCTGCGCCAGGGTGAGATGGAGGTCCGCCATCCCGATGGCGATACCGCGCTGCCTCGGTTGAAGATCGACACCCCGAGCCTGCTGCTGTACCCGCAGCCGCTGCATCATGTGTTCTTCAATGCGCCGCTGGATGGCCCGGACTTCACCTGCGCCACACTCGACTTCGATGGCGGCGCGCGCAATCCCATCGTGCAGTCGCTACCGCCGGTGATGGTGGTGCCGCTGGCCGCGATCAGCGAACTGGACGACACCCTGCATCTGCTGTTCACCGAGGCCGACCGCCAACGCTGCGGTTCGCGGCTGCTGACCAACCGGCTGTTCGAGGTGGCGTTGATCCAGATCCTGCGCTGGGTGGTCGATCATCCCGATGCGGCCGGGGTCAGCCACGGGCTGATGCGCGGGCTGTCCGACGCGCGGCTGGCACGCACGCTGGTGGCGATGCACCAGGCGCCGCAGGACGAATGGACGCTGCCGCGCATGGCGTCGACCGCCGGCATGTCGCGCAGCGCGTTCGCAGCCGTGTTCAAGGATGTGATGCAGGCGACGCCGGCAAGCTATCTGCTCGACTGGCGGCTGAGCCTGGCCTGCGCGCAGCTGCGGGCAGGTGTGGCGGTCAAGCAGGTGGCGATCGAGGTGGGGTTTGCCGATACCGCGTCGTTGTCGAAGGCGTTCCGCAAGCGGTTGGGGGCGTCGCCCAGGGCGTGGTTGGCGGCGACCGCAGCACAGGCTGGGTAAATGGAGAGGGGTAGAGTCGACCGCTGGTCGACTATCGCGCGCAGCGCGGGATTTTCGTGAGCAGCCGACCAGCGGTCGGCTCTACCAAGAGCAACGTCCCCGCGTCGGTCGACGGCTCAGCTGGACGTTCCATCGTTCTTCGCCAGCAGCCCGGCGATGCGTTCGGCCACCTGGGCGCGCACGCTTTCATCCAGCTGCCCTTCGTACATCGCCTCGTAGATCCACAGGCCATCGGCGGCCAGCCGCGCCACGAAGTTGTCGAGTGCGGCCGGGTCATTCTGTCCGGCCGACGGCGGCAACGGTGCCCAGCGCCGCACAGCCGGTCCCCACGGACGCTCGTCGGCGTCCGGGTCGGCCGATTCGAGCATGAACATCAGCTCGGCGCGGGTGGCGCTCTGCGCCGAGACGCGCACGAAGGTCTGGTAGCGCTCCAGCGCCGTGGCCTCACCTGCGGTCTTGCCCAGCAGCGTTTCCATCGACGTCTCCCAGGCCTGCACCAGATGCTCGTCGATGCCGCGCAGCAGCGACTCGCGCGACGGGAAGTGGTACAGCAGGCCGCCGCGGGTCAGCTTGGCCTCGGCCGCCACCGACTCGAAGGTCACCGCGCGCACGCCGTCACGATTGATCACGTTGACGGCGGCGTCGAGGATGCGGTCGCGCTTGCTGGTTCTCATCGCGTCATTTTACGCGATCGGCCGCACCCTCGCGGCCACCGACGCGCCCCCGCAGCAGGCGCGCGATGATCGCCGCACCCACTGCCAGCACCACCGTGATCACCAGCAGCACGATCTGGTAGCCACGGTCATATGCGGCCGCAGCCAGCGCGAACCACTCGCCCTGCCCGCTTTCGCGTGCGGCATGCAGCGCCTGCGTGAAGCCCTCTCGGGCAAGCTCGGGCATGTCCGCCGAGACCGGCAGGAAGGCACCGTACATTGCCGCACTCAGGCTGCCCAGCATCGCCACCGCGAGCAGGCCACCAAACTCGTAGGACACCTCTTCCACCGACGAGGCCATGCCCGCGCGGTGCGCCGGTACGTTGTTGAGGATGGCAGTGGACGCCACCGAGATGGCCGAGCCCATGCCGAAACCGGTGATCGCCATGCCCGCCACCACCCAGCCGAGGCCGTGCGGGAAGCCGAACGCCACAACACCGACACCCACGGCGCCAGCCGCCAGGCCACCACAGATCAGCGGACGCAGGCCCACGCGGTGCAGGATGCTGCCGCCCAGCAGTGCACTCGGCAGGCTGCCCAGCGCCGCCACCGATACCAGCAGGCCTGCCTGCAGCGGCGTGAAGCCCGCCACCAGCTGGAAACGCTGGGTGGTAACCAGCTGCAGGCCAGCCATCGCGAACAAGGTGAATACCGCCGACAGCGTGCCGGCAAGGAACGCCGGATTGCGGAAGATCGCGAAGTCCAGCAACGGGTACGGCAACTGCCGCTGGC
This sequence comes from Stenotrophomonas sp. GD04054, assembly GCF_029836955.1. NCBI lineage: Bacteria > Pseudomonadati > Pseudomonadota > Gammaproteobacteria > Lysobacterales > Lysobacteraceae > Stenotrophomonas > Stenotrophomonas sp. GD04054. Next base: position 348,606 of record NZ_JAOECR010000001.1, read on the forward strand.
GACGTGCAAACGCCGCGCCGCTGATGACGGCCAGCAGCAGCGCACCGGCACCCAGCGCATACGACGGCGGCGTGGCGATCAGCGACTTGATCGCCAGCACCAGGCCGGACAGCGCCGCCAATGCCAGCAACGAAGACACCAGGTCCCACGGCCGCGAGGTATCGCGCTGGCCTTCCGGTGCCAGCAGCAGGGTAGCGACGAAGGCCACCACCACCACCGGCACGTTGATCAGGAACACCGAGCCCCACCAGAAGTGCTGCAGCAGCCAGCCGCCGATGATCGGACCCAGCGCTGCACCGACGATGGCCACCGAGCCCCAGATCGCGATGGCAATGTTGCGCTCGCGCTCTTCGTGGAAGCTCAGGCCGATCAACGCCAACGTGGCCGGCATCATCGCGGCCGCGCCGATCGCCAGGAACGCGCGCGCGGCAATCAGCTGCGCCGCTGTACCAGCGAACGCCGCTGCCAGCGAGGCGATGCCGAACACCACCAGGCCGATCAGGAACATGCGGCGGTGGCCGATGCGGTCGCCCAGCGTGCCCGCGCCGAGCAGCAGGCCGGCCATCACCAGCGGATAGGCGTTGATGATCCACAGCGCCTGGCCGGCACTGGCCGAGAGTTCCTCGGTGAGGGTGGGCAGTGCGGTGTAGAGCACGGAGTTGTCGAGCGTAACCAGCAGCAGGCCGGCGGCGACGGTGAACAGCAGCGCCCAGCGACGGGCACGCGACAGGGCCGGAGCACCGGCCAGGGGCTGGGACAAAGCCATGGGAGAACCTGGTGGGATGGAGTACGGCCATAACTATACCGGATGTCCTGTATAGTTATGATCTTCGGAATCCACCAGTTCAGGGTCTGTAGGGGCAAGTCTGCTTGGCTGAACCGCCAGCCAGGCATGGCCTGGCTCTACTGGTAAACGCTTATCGGCAGTCTTCCGGCAGCGCGGCAATCGCCGACACCACCGCACCCTGCATGCCCTGCCCCACGGCCATGTCCAGTTCCCCGCCCGTTGCCCCATGCTGGCGCCGCAGTTCGTCCTCGCACAGCCCGCGCACCCGCGCACGGGCATTGGCGCGCAGGCTGCTGCACCGCCAATCGGTGCCCCCCAGCGGCAGTACCGAATACACCACGCTGTTGCAGGCATTCCCTGCGCGTTGCTGCAACGACAGGCCGCCGAAATCCCGCGGCTCACTGCTGCGCTGCGGGTCGAAGTAGCTGTCCGGGAAGGTGCGCGCGTACTGTTCGATGTCCACCTGCATGCTGCGCCCGCCGGCCAACGGCATCTGCAGCGGCTGGCCACAGCGCGTGGCGTCGGCACGATGCTGGATGTACTGGTAGATCGGCCGGTCCAGCGTTGGATCCTGCTGGGTCACCGCACTGACCGCCGCCAACACCGGCAACGATGCACGATTGGCCATGCGCGCCAGCAGCCCCGTCTGTGCCGGCTGGCAGCGGTCGCGCAACGTTGCCGCCAGCAGGAACAGCACATCATTGCGAAAGGCGTGGTCTTCGCCGAGGCGTTGTTCGATGCGCTGGCTGGCATCGGTCGCGGGTGCCGGGAAGGCGATCGCCGGTGGCTCGGTCACGTCGACGCGCAGGTGCCACCACACCAGCAACACCACGCTGGTGACCAACACGCCCGCAACGATGATCCAACGCGTGCGCATCAATTGTGGATCGCCGTCAGTGTCGCCGCAGCCGCGTCGTAGGACGCGCTGGCGATATCCGCATCGAAGCGCTTGACCTGCAGGCGGCCGGCAAGCCGGTACGGGTCCCACAGGTCTCCCAGTGCGATCGGCGTGGCCAGGGTCACATGGATGATCTGGTTCGGTGGCGGTGGCGGCACATGGATGCAGGCCCCGTAGAACGGCACGAACAGCAGTTCATCCACCAGCCCGGCGTCGTTGGTGCCCAGCGGCACCACGTAGCCATCCAGATCCACCGCGCGACCGTCGACAGCGTCGACCACGCGCGAAGAGCCGAACTGCTTGGCACGATCCGGACTGGAATGGTCGATCTCCTGCCCCGGTGGCGTGCCCGAGCCGGTGTCGTCGATCAGCCCGCCGACCCCGTCCATGCCGTTGCGTGACAGGCCGATCTGCGGCGGCGGACGCTGGTAGGTCACTTCGTCGGGCCGCAGCGCATCCCAGCGATCGATGGGCGCTTCGGTCGTGGCCTGCCGCGCAGCGCCTGGTACTGTGCTGAGGGCCTTAGCGTCCCCACCTGCCTGCGTACACCCCAGCAAGCCCAGGCAACACGCTAGTCCGATCATGACACTACGGTTCATACGGCCTCAGCTGCGCATCGCGCATGGTATAGGCGGAGCCGGCCAGATCATCGTCCAGCCGTTCTGCACGCAGGGTACCGGCCAGGAAGAACGGCGAATACATGTCCGGCATATCGATCGGGCGCGGCAGCACCACGTGCACGATCTGGTTCGGCGGTGGCGGCGGCACATGGATGCAGGCACCGTAGTACGGCACGAACAGGAATTCGGTCAGCCGCCCGTCCTGCGCGTTGGCCAGCGGCACCACGTAACCCGGCAAGCGCACCGGCCGCTGCAATACGGTGTCCACGGTGCGGAACGTACCGAACTGCGGCATGCGCCGGTTGCCGTTGTGCTCCACCTCCGGGCCCTCGCCGCGCTCCAGCGCCGCCAGTTCTTCCTTCGGCATCATCTGCAACCAGTCCAGTTCCTGTTCCTCGGCAGCTGCCGGGGCATCGCGATCGATCACCGGCGACGGTGTCAGCGCCTGCACGCCGGTATCGACCGGGCGTTCGCAGGCGGTCAGCACCAGCAGGATTGGCAACAGCGGCAACCAGCGCATGCTCAGCCCCCGGGTGACAGGCCATCGGCCAGCGTGCGCCGATAGGCCAGCAGCGCCGGGACCAGGCCGGCCACCGCGCTGATCGCCAGCACACCCGCGACCCACGCCAGTTCGCGGCCATCCGGCCAGATGTGGGTGATCGACAGGCCGAAGTTGGCCAGCGCCCAGCCACGCCCGGCCAGGCTGGCCACCACCAGTGCGGCCAGTGCGAGCACGCAGGCAAGCGCGCTGGTCGCTACCGCCTCCACCACCAGCAGGCTGGCGATATAGCCCGGGCGTGCACCGATGGCACGCAGCACCGCCATCTCGCGCCGGCGCTCCTGCAGGGTCGAGACCAGCAGCGCCACCAGCGAGACCATGCCCAGCAGCACCACCATCGCGCTGATCAGCTGCAGAGCCCGCTCGGCCGTGCCCAGTGACTGCCACAGCTGCTGCAGGGTCACGCCGGGCAGGATCGCCAGCATCGCCTCATCCGGATACTCGTTGATCCTGCGCTGTACCGAGAACGTGGCAATGCGCGAGTTCAGCCCGAGCATGAAGGCGGTGATGCTGGTCGGGGTCAGGTCCAGGTGGCGCGCCTGCTCGGCGCTGACGCTCTGGCTGCGCAGCTGCACGCCGGAGCGCCAGTCGACATGGATCGCCTCGATGGCCGGCAGCGAGACCAGCACCGACGAATCGACCGGCGTGCCGGTGCGCTGCAGGATGCCAGCCACACGGAACGGCTTGTCGGCATGCGTGGCCAGCGTGACCGCGCCGGTGCCATGGGCCAGCACGATCTCGTCGCCGATGCCGACCTTCTGCGCGTGCGCCACCTCTGCGCCGATCACGGCGTCGTACAGGTCGTCGAACGGCCGCCCATGTGCAAACGCCAGCGCATGTCCCGCGCCGTAACGATAGTGCTCGAAGTAGCCGCCACTGGTGCCGACCACCCGATAGCCGCGCCACGAATCGCCCAGCGACAGTGGCACCGCCCACTTCACCTGCGGCAGCGAGGACAGCTCCTGGTAGGACTGCCAGGACACGTTGTTGGTCGGGTCGCCGATGTGGAACACCGAATACAGCAGCAGGTTCACCGGCCCGGAGCGGGCACCGACGATCAGGTCCGTGCCTGAAACGGTGCTGGCGAAACCTTCATGCGCCTGCGTGCGCACGCGCTCAACACCGAGCAGCAGCACCACGCTGAGGGTGATCACCAGCACGGTGAGGCTGACGCTCAATGCGCGGCTGCGCAGGCTGGCCCAGGCAAGTTCAAGCATGGGTGCAACCTGCGTGATTGATCTGCGACAACGCGATGGTGCGGTCGAACAAGGGCTGCAGGCATTCATCGTGGCTGACCACCAGAACCGTGGTACCGGCGGCCCGGCACTGTGCGGACATCAGCTGCAGGAAGGCGGTCGCGGCTTGGCGATCCAGCGCCGAAGTCGGCTCGTCAGCCAGCAGTACTGCGGGGCGGCCGATCAGGGCGCGTGCGGCCGCCACGCGTTGTTGCTGGCCAACACTGAGCGTACCCGCGCGCCGCTGCATCAGCTCGGGATTGAGCTGCAGGGCCTGCAGCAGGCGGGCGATCTCGGCATCCAGCGGCCCACTGATGCGCGCGCTGCGCAGGCGCGAAAAGCGCAGGCCCAACGCGATGTTGTCGCGTACGCTGAGAAACGGCAGCAGATTGAACTGCTGGAAGATCACGCCCAGGTGATCGGCACGGAAACGATCCCGCGCCGCACCTCCCATGCCCTGCAACGCCTGGCCGGCCACCTCGACACGGCCCTTGCCGGGCAGCAGCACACCCGCCAGCAGGCCCAGCAGGGTGCTTTTGCCACCGCCACTGATTCCGCGCAGCAACACGCTGCTGCCCTGCTCGATCCACAACTTCGGAATGTCCAGCACCAGCCGCATGTCGTAGCCGAACTGCACGTCTTCCAACGCAATCACCGGTGCTGCGCTCACGGAGCCAGCACCACGCGCAGATTGTCCGGGGTCAGCACACTGCGGTTCTGGCCACTTGCGGTTGCGCTGTTGACGATGACTTCGTGCAGGCCGGGGAACAGCACGGGAAGGCGTAAGACGATGGCGCGCAGCTCGGCAGGTTTGGCACAGTGGTACTGCAGCGTTGCGCTGAAACCTGCGTGCCGATGCTGCCCTGGCGGCGGCGCGGCGGCCGTCGCGTCGAAGCCGTCTGCATCGGCTTTACCGCTGGCCAGACGGCAGCCTGCCGCGGTGGGCAAAGTAACCCAGCTGCCCCCCCTCAGCACTGCCGTAGCCCGTGCCAGCGCGGCCTGCTCGGCTGCATCGGCCGGCGGTCGCTCGAAATCAAGAATGCCGATGCCCGGCGCCTGCAGGGCGAACTCCAGCGTTCCCTGATCGAGTGCGAGATCAACAGTGGCCTGGCCGTGCACGTGTGGCGCGTGCTGGCGGACATCGTGTGCCTGGGCCGCGTTGGCGGCCAGCAGCAGGAAAAGAGCAGCAGGAAGCTTCATGGGGGAGACTCCAATTGTTACTATGTAACATAATGGACCACATCCCCCCGACCCCCGCAAGGGCTCTGGCCCAGCCGCCAACTTCGGCACGCTGGCATCCCCGTTTCGATCTGGCCGGCGCCTGGCTGTCACTGGCCTGCGCCGCCCATTGCATCGCCCTGCCCCTGCTGCTGGCCTTCGTGCCGGCGGCAATGATGGCGCTGCGCTCGTTCCAGCACCCCGGCCACGGCGTGATGACGCTGCTGTTGATGATGTCGCGCTGGGAATGGTTGTTCGCATTGATGGCCTCGACGCTGGCGCTGGCCAGTACCACGGCCGGGCTGTACCGGCATGGGCGCTGGCTGCCGGTGCGGCTGGCCGTGGTTGGCACGGTCCTGCTGGTGTCGGCGTCGCTGTACCTGCCGTTGAAGGAATCGCTGCTCTGGCATGGTGTGGCCACCGCCTGCGGTGGCGTGCTGCTGGCATGCGCGCACATCGGCAACCGGCGGGCATTGCACGGCCCACGGTAGCGCCGGGCCATGCCCGGCGGGGTGCCGCCATCCACGCTTGGCGTAGATCTACCGTGGATTCGTCAGAAGCGGTACCCCACTTCCGCGCCGAAGATCCGCGGGCTGTCCACCGGTCCGTAGTAGTTGCCGTCGCGGCCGAAGGCCAGGTTGTCGAAGATCAGGCCATTGATGCGGCGCTTGTTGGTCAGGTTCTGCACGAACACCCGCGCGCTCCACGGCCCGGTCTCGTAGCCCAGCTGCGCACCGAGCACGGCCACTGCGGGCTGGAACGCGCGGTTGCGTTCATCCAGTGCACTGGAGCCGGTGAACTGCGATTCCAGCCGTGCATGGATGCCGGAGTCGAACTGATAGCGCGCCGCCAGATAGCCAGTGTAGTGAGGGGTCAGCTTGACCCGCTTGCCATCCAGGTTCTGGTCCACGCTGACCCACAGCTTGGTGTACTTCGCATCGACGTAGCCCACATTCGCCATCAGGGTGAAACCCGGCAGCACTTCAAACACGCCCTCCAGCTCGGCACCACGCGAACGGATCGAGGCATCCGAACCTACGTAGTCCGACGAGATCGGGCGGCCGTTGCCATCGGTGGCAACCTGGATCTCCTGCCAGTTGTCCGAGGTGATGTGGAACAGCGCGCCGCCGATGTGGCCACGACCGCCGGCCAGGTTCATCTTGAAGCCCAGCTCATGGCTCCACATGCGCTCGGACTCGTAGCGCAGCACCTTGTCGTTGACCACATCGCTCTGCGCCGCAGCCAGATTGAAGCCACCCGGAATGTAGCCCTTGGCCGAGGCCGCGTAGAAGGACAGGTCGTCAGTGGCGTCGTAGCGCAGCGACAGCCGCGGCAGCGTGGCCGAGAAGGTATGCGCCAGCGCGGCATCGCGGTACAGCACGCGGCCACCGGCGCCCAGATCCAGCGCACCGGCACGCTGTTCGGTGGAGCGCCGTGCCTGCTCATGGCGCAGGCCGGCGCTGGCCGTCAGCTTCGGCACCGCCGGGAAGGTATAGCTGGCGGTGGCGAAGACGCTGTAGTCCTCGCCCTTGGAGGTCTGCCGCGGTGCCAGGTTGTAGCTGTCCAGCCCGTGCAGCGCCGGGCCGACGAAGGTGCCGAGGATCGAATCCTTGCTGTTGCGGTAGGTCGACACACCGGCCATCCAGGTCAACGCCTGGTCGCTGGGCGAGCTGAAGCGCGCCTCGGCCGTCCATTCCTTCTTCCTGTCGTAGATGCGGCCGGCCAATGCCGGGCTGTTGGTCATGTCGAAGTCGTAGCCGGCCGAGGTCACCTCCTCGTCCCGCCAGGAAGCGGCCACGTCCAGCGTGCCGGCCTGCAGCTGCCATTGCGCACTGAGGCCGGCCACCGTTTCGTCCTTTTCGGTGCGCTTGGGGGCATCGTTGATGTAGGTGAAGTCACCGGCACGGCGGCCGCCATTGAGCGATGTGCCGTAGGTGCGGTTGTAGAGGCCGGTATCCAGCGGCAGGTATTCATACTCGAACATGCCCGGCGCGCGGGTGCGCAGGTGGTAGGCCAGCGCGTTCACCGAAACGTAATCGCTCGGCTGCCAGCGCAGCTTGCCCTGCAGGTAGCCTTCGCCGACCTTGCCGCGCGCACCGGAAGGTGTGAGGTTCTTCAGGTATGCATCCTCGTCGGAGCCCATGAATGCCACCGAGCCGGACAGGCTGCCCGTCTTGTTCAGCGGCCCTGCCAGGAAGCCATCGAGAGCGGTGCCATTGCCGTTGCCGAACCAGGTGCTGCGCACATTGATCTCGCCCTCGCGTGCATCAGCCGGGCCGCGTGTGCGCACCAGTACCAGGCCGGATTCGCTGTTGGCGCCGTACAGCGTGCCCTGCGGGCCACGCAGCACCTCCACCGACTCGACCTGGTTGAGCACGGCATTGCTCAGCTCGCGGAACGGAATGCCATCGATGTAGACCGAGGCACGATTGACCAGGAATGGATTGGACTCGATGCCGCGGATCGAGATGAACATGTTGCTGAGCTGGCCCATCGCATTGAACTTGACGTTCGGCGCGAGCTTGTCGAGGTCACGGAACTCGGTGACGCCGGCTTCTTTCAGGGCCTGCCTGTCGAGCACCGTCACCGACAGATCGCTCTTCAGGTAAGGGGTATCGCGCTTGGAACCGGTGACGCGGACACCGTCGAGCGTGGCCGGGTCAGCCTGCTGGGCAAGGGCGGGCAAGGCAGGAACGAGCAGGGATGCTGCGATGAGCGCGGCAGCAGGCGTGGACGACTTCAAAGCGGGAACCTCGACGGATGGAGTGACGGACGCGCGGGCGGCGGCAGCGCAGGACAAGAATGTTATCCTGTAACATTCGCATCCTGCCGCCACTCCATTTCCGGCAGCGCCGCTCCATTCCCGGATCCGTGATGCCCGCCCTCGCCGACCAGCTGCTGCAGGAAACCCGGTCGCAGGCCCCTGCGGCCTACGCCAGCGACGATGGTGCGGTGGTGCTGCTGCGTCATCGCTTCGATGCCAGCGAAGGTGAGATGGGACATCCGCAGCAACTGCGCCTGGGCCTGGCCGTGGGCGGCGGCGGTCGGCTGCAGCAGCGCACCCTCAGCGGTCTTCTGCAGGCGCCGTGGCGGCCCGGCCAGTTCAATCTGGTGCTGCCGGGAGACACCGGCACCTATGCCAGCCCCGCGGTCGATCTGCTCGGCATCGCCATCGATACCCACCTGCATCCGCAGGATCCGCAGCAGTTGCAACAGCTGCAGCCGCTGGCGGCGCGGCTGCACCACGACCCGGTGATTACTTCGGTGCTGCAGGCGCTGTGGTGCAGCGCGCAGGCTGATGTTTGCCTGCCCGGCTTCCTCGAGCATGGCGCGCAGGTGCTGCTGCACCGCCTGGGTCAGCTTGCCGGGCTTGCCTGCACGGAACGCGGCAGGGACACGGCACTGTCCACGCGGCGGCTGCAGCAGCTAGAGGCCTACATCGATGCACAGCACGGCCAGCCTCTTGAGGTCGCACAGTTGGCCGCTGCGGTGCAGATGGAACCGTCCACGTTCGGTCGAGCGCTGCGCGCCGCCACCGGCCTGCCGCCCTATGCGTTCCTGACCCGACGCCGCATGCGATGGGCACGCGGGGCACTGGCCCAGGGATGCAGCGTCACCGAGGTTGCGCTGGCCAGTGGCTACGCCAATCCCAGCAAGTTCAGCGCGGCCTTCCGGCGTGTGGTCGGTTGTTCGCCGTCAGCATGGATCGCGCAGTCACGGGCCCGGTAGTGCCGGCCGCCAACATTACGAACTGGTAATGTCCAGGTCAGGGCCTCGAAAGGCGGTGGACGTCACCCTGCAGGCCACTTCCTCATCGGTGATCCGCATATGACCCGCTCCCTGTTCCGCGTCGCCCCGCTCGCCCTGCTGCTGTCCGGCCTTTCGGCCGCGCCGCTGGCGCTGGCCCATCCCAGCCTGGTGCGTTCGACGCCAGCGGCCGATGCCACCGTGGCCCCGGCCAGCCAGATCGAGCTGCAGTTCAGTGAGAAGGTGATGCCGCGTGCCACCCGCATCGAACTGAGCATGGACCACGGCCGCATGAAGATGGCGATGCCAACCACGGCGCAGGAGATCTCCGAGGACGGCCACACCCTGCGCGCGCGCTTTGCCAAGCCGCTGCCCGCCGGCAGTTACGCGCTGCAGTGGCGCGCGGTCGGCCAGGACAGCCATCCGATCACCGGCACCTACCGCTTCACCGTGAAGTAAGGCCATCGCTGTGGCCGAGCTTTCGCCATACGCGCTGCGGCTGGCGCTGTATCTGGCCCTGATGCTGCTGTTCGGGCGGATGCTGTTCGTCCGCCCCGGACTGCCGCGTAGCGTCTCGCTGGCCCTCGTTCTGGTGGCACTGGTGCTGGTCGGCATCGATGTGGTCACCCGATTGTCCGGCGTGCTTGGCATATCACCGGTCGACATCGATGGCGAGACAGCGCGCTGGTTTCTTACCGGTACGCCGGTGGGCGAGGCGGGACTGCTGCGCATCCTGGCCCTGCTGGCAATGCTGCCGCTGCTGGCAGTCAATCGCCCGGTACAGGGCCTGCGCCGCCCCGCACTGCTGGCACTCTCGACGGTGACCCTGGCCAGCCTCGCCTGGAACGGCCACGCCGCTGCTGGCGATGGGGTCGCTGGCCGGCTGCGTCTTGCTGCCGGCATCGTGCACCTGCTGGCGGCCGGTGCCTGGATCGGTGCGATCGCCGCCATCGTACAGTTGGCACTGCGGCGGCAAGGGCCGAGCCTGCGCGAGCGCACCCACGAACTATGGCAGGCCGCGCACGGCTTCGCCCTGCCCGGCACGATCATCGTCGCCCTGCTGGCGATGACCGGCACCTATACCTATGTCGATCTCGGCGGTTCCATACAGACCCTGACCGGCGCCGCGCATGGACGCTGGCTGCTGCTCAAGCTGGCACTGGTGGGTGGCATGCTGGGCCTGGCCGCGCTGCATCGCTGGCGGCTGGTGCCGGCGCTGGCGGTCTCCATCCGGGGTGGCTGGCAGCCCAGGCCGCTGCGTTCACTGCGCCACAGCCTGGCCTGCGAATCGGTACTGGCGCTGCTGGTGCTGGCCTGTGTCGCGATTCTCGGCACGCTGGATCCGCTGGCATGAGACTGCGCAGCCAGCCCACGCCCAAGCTGCGATGATGGGCGCACCATGAAACTGCTGATCGTCGAAGACGAACCCAAGACCGGCAACTACCTGCGCCAGGGCCTGATCGAGGCCGGCTACGTGGTCGATCTCGCCTGCAACGGCGTCGACGGGCTGCACCTGGCCGGTAGCGGCGAGTACCAGCTGGTCATTCTCGATGTGATGCTGCCCGGTCTGGATGGCTGGAATGTGCTGTCGCGGCTGCGCGAGGCCGGCTGGCAGGTGCCGGTACTGTTCCTGACCGCGCGCAGCAGCATCGCCGACCGCGTGCAGGGCCTGGAGCTTGGGGCCGATGATTACCTGGGCAAGCCGTTCGCCTTCGCCGAGCTGCTGGCACGCGTGCGCACGCTGCTGCGCCGTGGCCAGGCGCTGCCGCAGGCCGAACGCATCGTCATCGCCGACCTGGTGGTGGATACCCAGCGCCGCCGGGTGGAGCGTGGCGGCCAGCGCATCGCGCTCAGCCAGAAGGAGTACACCCTGCTGGAACTTCTGGCGCGGCGGCGCGGTGAAGTACTGCCGCGCTCGTTGATCGCCTCGCAGGTGTGGGACATGAACTTCGACAGCGACACCAATGTCATCGATGTGGCGATCCGCCGCCTGCGCGCCAAGATCGACGATGATTTCGACGCCAAGCTGATCGTCACTGTGCGCGGCATGGGCTACGTGCTCGAAGCTCCAGACGACGGCGCTGTAAGCAACGGATGAGCCTGCGCCGTTCCATCGCGGTGCGGCTGACGCTGCTGTTCGCCATCGTGGCCACGCTGGTGCTGGCCGCATTGGGCGTGGCCATCTATGTCAGCGCCCGCCATGACCTTGTTGCCCAGGACTTCATCGAACTGGAGAACAAGGTTGCGTTGATCCGCGATATTGCTGGCAATGGGCCCGCCGCCGCAGGCGGCCCGCGGTTGGCAGAGGCGCTCAGCCATCATCCCGATATCGCCTTCCACATCGTCAATGGCCACGGAGCCGTGCTGTTCTCGACCGCACCTGCACTGCTGCGCGAGCACGCACGCAGCCAGCCCATCGATACCACCCCGCGTCGGCACGACTGGATTCTCGATGATGGTCGCTGCATGCATGCCCTGCACCTGCGGCAGACCCTGGCCGACGGCAGCCAGCTGGTCACCCTGCTGGCCATCGATGACGACCGACATGCCGATTTCCTGCAGCGCTTCCGCCATCTTCTGGCGATCGCCATCATCGGCGCCGCCGTGGCCAGCAGCCTGCTCGGCGGCTACGTAGTGCGACGCACGCTGCGACCGCTGCGCACGTTGGCCGATGAAGCCCGGCAGATCACCGCCGGTCGATTGCAGCGCCGTCTGAGCGCGCGCACGGCACCGGCCGAACTGGAACAGCTGGCACAGACACTCAACGGCATGCTGGCGCGCCTGCAGCAGGACTTCGCGCGCCTGACCGAGTTCTCTGGTGATCTGGCCCATGAGCTGCGCACGCCGATCACCAACATGCTGACCCAGGTACAGGTGGTGCTGGCCCACCCGCGCAGCAACGAAGCCTACCGCGAGACGCTGGCGTCGTGTGCCGAGGAGCTGCAGCAGTTGGCGCAGACCGTGGGTGACCTGCTGTATCTGGCGCAGGCCGAGGCACCGGGCGCGCTGCCCTCGCGCGAGCCGGTGGCGCTGGATGCGGTGGTGGATTCTCTGCTGGAGTTCTACGACCTGCTGGCCGAGGACCGGCAGTTGACCCTGTGCCGCGAAGGGGTGGCGAGCATGGAAGGCAACCGCTTGATGCTGCACCGGGCGATTGCCAACCTGCTGTCCAACGCGTTGAAGTACGCAGCCGTGGGCAGCGAAGTGCGGGTGCGGCTGGTCGAGGCCGATGGCGTGTGCAGGGTCAGCGTGCACAACCTTGGCACGCCGATCGCCGCCGAAGCGCTGCCACGCCTGTTCGATCGCTTCTACCGCGGCGAACGTGGCCGCCACGAAGGTGCCGGACTGGGCCTGGCGATCACCCGCGCGATTGCACAGGCGCACGGCGGCAGCGTGAGTGTTGTGTCGGATGACACCGGCACCCTGTTCGAGCTGGTGCTGCCGAGCGTGGCCGCACGGTAGTGCCGGCCACCCAATCGATGAACACCCGCAGCCGCGGCGATGGCGTGCGGTTGCGCGGGTAGACCAGGCTCAGTGGACTCGGCGTCGGCGGCGTCTCGGGCAACAGCTCCACCAACTGCCCGCGCGCGATGTACGGGTCCATCCGGTAACGCGGCGCCTGGATGATACCGAGGCCCGCCAGCGCGGCACCAAGGAACGCGTCCGCGCCGGACACACGCACCCGCGCCGGCAGCGGCACGTAGCGCACCTGCCCACCCTGCTGGAACTCAAGCGGAATCAGCTGGCCGGTGGCGCTGGAGCGATAGCCGACCATCTAGTGGCCTTGCTCCAATGATTCGATGGTCTCGGGCACACCGTGCGCCTGCACATAACCCGGTGCGGCCACCGTAACTTCCCGCAGCATGGTCAACCGCCGCGCCGCCAGATCGCTGTCGGCCAGCGTCCCCACCCGCAACGCCGCATCCACGCCTTCGCGCAGCAGGTCGACATAGCGGTCGCCTTCGCTGACCTCCAGTTCGATCTCGGGGTAATGCTGCAGGAAGTCCGGCAGATGCGGAAACAACAGATGCCGGCCCAGTGTGCCATGCACTTCAATGCGCAGCGGGCCACGCGGCGGCACGTCACGGAACGCGGCTTCGGCATCGTCCATGTCGGCGATCAGGCGCAGGCAACGCCCATAGAACGCCTCGCCTTCCAGGGTGGGCACCACCAGCCGCGTGGTCCGGTGCAGCAGGCGCACGCCCAGCCGATTCTCCAGCGCCTTGATCGCATCGGTCACCGTGGCCCGCGGCAGGCCGAGGTCCTCGGAGGCACGGGTGAAGCTGCGGCGCTCGACGATACGGACGAAGGCACGCATGGCCGTGAATCGGTCCATTGTTCGGCAATCCGGATTATGTTGGCGGATTATGCATGATTATCCGAACTGATGAGATGGCGAAGATGGCACTGCGCCAGTCCGGCGCGCCCTGCTGGAACCAACCATGCCCACCTCCTCCGCCCGCCGCATCGCCCTGGTCACCGGTGGTTCCCGCGGCATCGGTGCCGCCATTTCCCGGCGGCTCGCCGCCGATGGCCATGCCGTGGCGATCAACTATGCCGGCCGCCGCGATGATGCCGAGGCACTGGCCGCCGAACTCATGGCCACTGGTGCGCAGGCCATCGCGCTGCAGGCCGATGTGGCCGACCCGCAGGCGGTGCGCCAGCTGTTCGACGCCATCGAGGCGCGCTTCGGCGGTATCGACGTGGTGGTCAACAGTGCCGGCGTGCTGCAGTTGGCACCGCTGGCCGACAGCGATGACGCGTTGTTCGAGCGGGTGATCGGCATCAACCTCAAGGGCGCGTTCAACGTGCTGCGCGAAAGTGCACGACGGGTGCGCGACGGCGGCCGCCTGATCAGCCTGTCCACCAGCGTGGTCGGCATCAGGCTGGAGAACTACAGCGTGTACGCGGCCAGCAAGGCGGCGGTGGAAACGATGGCAGCGATCCTCAGCAAGGAGCTGCGTGGGCGCAACATCACGGTGAACACGGTGGCCCCCGGCCCGACCGCCACCGACCTGTTTCTGGAGGGCAAGTCACCGGAACTGATCGAGCGGTTGGCGAAGATGAATCCCCTGGAGCGGCTCGGTACGCCGGAGGACATCGCCGGTGCGGTGGCCTTCCTGGCCGGTGCCGATGGCGGGTGGATCAACGGCCAGGTGCTGCGCGCCAATGGCGGGATGGTGTAGGTAGTCGCCCACCTTGGTGGGCGCGTCGCCGCGTGCCCACCAAGGTGGGCACCTACCGGGCCATGCCTGGCGGCCGGGTCGCATCCACGCATGGCGTGGATCTACGGTGCCGATCAGCCCGTCCGCGCCTCGCGGCGTCGGTGCACCCAGTAGTAGAGCGTCGGCAGTACCAGCAGGGTCAGCAGCATCGCCGACAGCAGGCCACCGATCACCACCACAGCCAGCGGCTTCTGGGTCTCGGCACCGATCGCATGCGAGGTCGCCATCGGCAGCAGGCCGAACATCGCCAGCAGTGCGGTCATCAGCACCGTGCGCAGGCGCTGCAGCGAGCCCTGCACCACCGACTGCAGCAGGTCCATGCCCTGCTCGCGCAGCTGAGCGAAGCGACTGAGCATCACTACCCCGTTCAGCACCGCTTGTCCGAACAACGCAATGAAGCCGATCGCCGCCGACACTGACAGTGGAATGCCGGTCAACCACAACGCCAGGATACCGCCGATCATCGCCAGCGGTACGTTGGCCAGGATCAGCGCCGCGCTGCTGATGTCCTTGAAGGCATCGAACAGCAGTACGAAGATGAGCAGCACCGACAGCGGAATCACCCAGCCCAGCCGCTTCATCGCACGCTGCTGGTTCTCGAACTCGCCGGACCACTCCAGCCGGTAGCCTTCCGGCAGCTGCAGGCTGGCATCCACGCGTTTGCGCATGTCGGCCACCACGCTGCCCATGTCACGACCAGCGATGAAGATGCTGACCGCCTTGACCCGCTGTGCGTTCTCGCGCGAGATATTGATCGCGCCGCTGGCCATGCGGAAGTCGGCCACGTCGGACAACGTCACCGTGTGGCCATCGCCGATGCCCACCGGCACCGTACGCAGCCGCTGCAGGTCACGATCGGCATCGTCCAGGCGCAACGTGATCGGGAACCTGCGGTCGCCCTCCCACAGCTCGCCGACCTGGCGCCCGCCCAGTGCGGTCTCGATCACTTCGTCGATGTCGCGCACGTTCAGGCCATAGCGTGCTGCGCGGTCGCGATCGATATCGATCTGCAGCTGCGGCAGGGAGCCATCGCGGTCGATGAAGGCACTCTCCACGCCCTCCACCCCACGCACCTGGCCCAGGATCGCCTGCGCCTGCCGGTTCAGTACGTCCAGATCCGAGCCACTGACCTTGATCACCACCTGGCCTTTGATCTGCGAAATGCTCTCCAGGATGTTGTCGCGCACGGGCTGCGAGATCGAGAACTCCGGCCCCGGAATGCGTTGCTCCAGCGTGCGCTGCAGGTCGCTCACCAGCTGCCGCTTGTCCACGCCCTTCGGCCATTCCTTCTCCGGCTTCAACGCCACCAGCGCCTCGATCTGGTTGGCGCCCTTGGCATCGGAGCCGTCTTCCGGGCGCCCCAGCTTGGCCACCACCGTCGACACCTGCGGGAAGGTGCCGACCAGCTCACGGATGCGCCGCGACTGCTGCTGTGCTTCGGCCAGGCTGGTGCTGGGGTCGAGTGTGGCGGTCAGCCAGATCGATCCTTCGTCCAGCTCGGGCAGGAACTCCGAGCCCAGGCGGGTGCCCAGTGCCAACGTACCCACCAGCAACGCCACTGCGGTCAGCACCACCGCACGTGGCCGGGCCAGTGCGCGCTCCAGGATCGGCCGGTACCAGCCGGTCAGGCGGTCCATCAGCGGGTTGCCGTCGCGCATGCGGTCGCGCCGCAGCCACCAGTAGCAGAACAGCGGTACTACGGTCAGCGCCAGGATCAACGCACCGATCAGGGCCGAGGTCACCGAGTACGCCATCGGCGCGAACATGCGGCCTTCCTGGCGCTGCAGGGTGAAGATCGGAATGTGCGCGGCGATGATGATCAGCATCGAGAAAAAGGTCGGGCGACCCACTTCCGAAGCAGCCGAAAGAATGGTCGAGAACCGCGTCTTCCGGTCGGCCGTAGGTGGCAGCTTCGACAATCGCGAGACGATGTGCTCGGTGACGATCACTGCGCCATCGATGATGATGCCGAAGTCCATCGCACCCAAGGACAGCAGATTGGCCGGCACGCCCCACAGGTGCAGGCCAAGGAAGGTCGACAACAGCGCCAGCGGCATCATCGCCGCCACGATCAGCGCGGCGCGGGCGTTGTACAGGAACAGCCACAGCACCAGGAACACCAGCACCGCACCTTCCAGCAGGTTGCGGAAGACGGTCTTCAAGGTGGTCGACACCAGCCAGGAGCGGTCGTAGAACGGCTCGATGCTGACGCCGGCCGGCAGCTGGTTCGCTTCGATCTCGGCGATGCGCGCATGCAGGGCGTCGAGCACGTCGGACGGATTCTCGCCCTTGCGCATCAGCACCATGCCGAACACCGCATCGTCATTGTCGTCCTGGCCGACCAGGCCCTGCCGTGGCAGGCCGGTATCGGCGATGCCGGCCAGGTCGCGCACCAGGATCGGCGTACCGCCGCGCTGCGCCACCACCACGTTGCCGATGTCACCCGGCGAACGCATCAGGCCCACGCCGCGGATCAGGAACTGCTGCTGGCCACGCTCCACGTAGCCGCCGCCGGCATTGGAGCTGCCCTTCTCCAGCGCCTCGGCGAATTCACCGAGGCTGATGCCGCGATCACGCAGCTTGTCCAGGTCCGGTTTGACCTGGAAGGTGCGCGCGAATCCGCCGAAGCTGATCACATCGGCCACGCCCGGCACGGTGCGCAGGCTGCGCTCCATCGTCCATTCCTGCACGGTGCGCAGCTGGGTCGGCGTCATGTGCGGGCCCTTGAGCACGTAACGGTAGATCTCGCCCACCGCCGAACTCATCGCCTCCAGCTCCGGGGTCACCCCTTCCGGCAGCTCTACGCCCTGCAGGCGTTCAAGCACCTGCTGCCGCGCGAAATAGTCGTCGGCCTTGTCGTCGAAGGTCAGGATGATCATCGACAAGCCGAACTGGGTATGCGAGAACACCCGCACCGAATGCGGAATGCCGGACAAGGCCACTTCCAGCGGCATCGTCACTTCGCGCTCCACCTCTTCGGCGGCGCGGCCCGGGTGCAGCGACACCACCGTCACCTGGGTGTCGGATACATCCGGGAAGGCCTCCACCGGCAGCACG
This sequence comes from Stenotrophomonas sp. GD04054, assembly GCF_029836955.1. Classification (NCBI taxonomy): domain Bacteria; kingdom Pseudomonadati; phylum Pseudomonadota; class Gammaproteobacteria; order Lysobacterales; family Lysobacteraceae; genus Stenotrophomonas; species Stenotrophomonas sp. GD04054. The sequence goes on from NZ_JAOECR010000001.1 coordinate 365,952, forward strand.
CGGAACGCGGCGATACCGCCGCCGATGAACATCAGCAGTGCCAGCATCACCATCAGCGGCTGGCGCAGGCAATAGGCAATCAGGCGATCGATCATGGGGCGGCATGCCCCGCGCCGGTGCTGGCGGCCGCTGGCGCGCTGTCGACCAGCTGCTGCAGCAGCAGGCCCCCTTCGACCACCACCCTGCTGCCAGCCGCTAGACCGTCACGCACCCACAGTCGACCGTCACCCAGCTCCTCGGCGTGCACGGCGTGGCGCACGTAGCGGCCTTTGCCCTCTTCCACGAACACCACCTGCGTGCCGTCGATCAGCAGCACCGCCGCATCGGGCAACGAGACACCGCCCTCGGCCGGCAACGCCACCTGGGCGCGCACATACTGTCCCGCCTTGAAGCCGCGTGCGCGATTGTCCAGCTCGGCGCGCGCCTGCACCACGCGGCGTTCGCTGTCGACGAAGTCATCCACGTGCTGCAGGGTCGCCTGCAGTGACTGTCCATCGGCGCCGGGCACGCTCACCTGCATGCCCGCCTTCAAGCGTCCGGCGAGGCTTTCGGGGATGTCCAGCAACAGCCACAGGCGGTCCGGATCGCCGATCACTGCCAACGGCTGTTCACTGTCCGGGCTGACCGACATGCCCGGGCTCATCCGCCGCTCCACCAGCACGCCATCGATGGGCGCGCGCAGCGGCAGGCGCTGGTCGACGCGCTGGCCGTTGCCATAGGCCTTGGCGAAGGCGGCCGCGCGTGCATGATCAGCCTGGCTACCAGCGAAGTTCGCCTCGGCTTCATCCAGCTCACGGCCCGAGGCCACTCCCGCCGCATGCAGTTCGCGGGTACGGTCCAGTTCCTTGCGTGCCTGCTTCAGCTCGGCGCGACCACGGGCACCTTCAGCCTGAGCCTGGCCGAACTCAGGCGAGGTGATCCAGGCGATGACCTGGCCGGCTTTCACCTTCTGCCCCGGCTGTGCCTCGATGCGCGCTACCTGCCCCGACAGCGGCGTGTGCAGTGCGGTGGAGCGCGTATCATCCCAGACCACCCGGCCCGGCAGCTGTAGGCTGGCGCTGGCGCCGGCACTCACTGTCTCGCTGCGCAGCACGTCCAGCTGGCGGCTGTCGGAAGGAAACTGAATCTGGCCGGCACTGACCCGAGGTGCGTCCTCAAGATAGGAAGCTGGCTCTCGACCACAGCCGCCCAGCAGGATCAGCGCCAGCAAGACGGGCAGCACGGCGTATCGCGCCTGCGGGCGATAGGCGACGGTGGACTTCATCGGGATTCTCCTTCGGCAAAGGATGTGGCGGCTTCCCAGCGCGCCAGTGCAATGGCATGGTCGGTGCGCGCCTCGATCAGTGCGGCCTCGAAGTCGCGCCAGCTGCGGCGTGCATCCAGCAGATCGGTCAGATTGGCGGCACCGCGCCGGTACGCCAGTTCAATGCCCTGCACCGCCTTGCGTGCGGCGTCGGACTGCAGTCCCTCATAGTCGCTGCGGCGCTGTGCGGCGGACTGCGCGCTGGCCTGCAGCTGGTCCAGCTCGGCGCGTGCTTCGCGCTGCAGCACCTGCAGCTCCAGCGCGGCGCTGTCACGGTCGGCCTCGGCACGCCGGATCGCGCCGCGCGCGCGCGACGGCCCCCCCAGCGGAATGGTCAACGACACGCCCCAGGTAACACCGCTGATGTCGGTCGGCTCTCGTTCGGCCTCCACGCCCAGCTGGATATCGCGATGGCGCTCGCTGCGCGCCAGGGCCACGCCGGCATCGGCGGCCGCCAGGCGCGAGCGTGCAGCGCGAAGATCCACGCGCTGCTGCGCGTCGGAGACACGCACGCTGGGCACGCTGCTGGCAGCCGGCCACGGATCATCGGCGCTGAGGTCCTGGCTGTCGTCGCGTCCAAGCAGCAGGCCCAGCGCATGCCGCGCGTCACGCAGATCCAGTGCTGCCTCGCGCGCCGCATCCGCCACAGCCAGGTCGTCCACCGCCAGGCGCGCGCGATCCACCGGTGCCATCGCCCCTGTCGCAACCTGCTTATCCGCCGCCGCCATCTGCTCGGCCGAACTCTGCCGGTTGGCGTCGGCAATCTGCACCCGCTCTTGTGCGCCCTTCAGGCCGAAATAGGCTTCATGCAGTGCCACCTGTTGTCGACGACGGGTATCGAGCATCTCCAGCCCAGCCACTTCCAGCAGCGCGTCGGCCTGGCGGATGCGCAATGCACGCTTGCCGCCGCGCTCCCAGGTCCAGCCCAGGCCCACGGTGCTGTCCACTCGCTTGTCCTGCCAGCGCCCAGGGCCGATGCCATGCTTGGCGCTGATCTTGCTGGTACCGATCGACAGTTCGGTTGCCGGCCGCAGCGCCGCTGTCTGCGCATCACCCTGCACCCCTCGCAGCTGCAGTGCCGCCGCGCGCAGGTCCGGGTTGTGCGCTTCCATTGCACGCTGCGCCTCTGCAAGGGACAGCGCCGAAGCCGCAGGCGCGCACAATAGGGCGGCAAGCACGGCCGCAAGACGAGAGGAGAAATTCATGTGCGTCAAGGTAAGGTGATGCACTTGCGCCAAACTTGCCCCAACCTTGCACGAAGCTTGCAATGCGAATCCTGCTGATCGAAGACGATGCCGCCCTGGCCGATGGACTGATCCGCGCCCTGCAGGGTGCCGGCCATCTGTGCGACCACCTCTCGCGCGGACTGCACGCACCTGCGGCGCTGGCCAGTGCACCCTATGACGTGATGGTGCTGGACCTTTCCTTGCCGGACGTGGATGGCCTCGACCTGCTCTCGCGCCTGCGCAACGATGGCGCCACCCTGCCGGTGCTGATTCTCACTGCACGCGATGGCGTGGAGGACCGCATCCTCGGTCTCGACCGCGGTGGTGATGACTACCTGGCAAAACCATTCGCGCTGGGCGAGCTGGAAGCGCGCCTGCGTGCGTTGTCGCGCCGCCGCAGTGACGCACCGGCACAAAAGCGATTGGGCCGGCTGTGCTTCGACAGCATCCGCAACGAAGTGCAGGTGGAAGGCCAGCGCATCGAGCTGACCGCACGCGAGCTGTCGCTGGTCGAAGCGTTGATGCAGCACCCTGGCCGCACCGTGACCAAGCAGCGGTTGTTCGATGCGTTGTACAGCTGGGACCACGAGGCCAACCTGTCGGTGATCGAGGTGCATGTCAGCCGCCTGCGCCGCAAGCTGGAGCAGGCCCGCGCCGGCGTCGGCATCCGCATGCTGCGCGGCCTCGGCTACCGGCTGGAGGCCGTGGGTGACTGAGCGCGTGCACAGCCTGCGCGGCCTGCTGCTGCGGCGCCTGTGGCTGCCGCTGCTGGTGCTGCTGCTGTGCAGTGCGGTGGGTTCATTCGCGTTGGCGCGCTTCTATGCCGGCCAGGTCTACGACCGCTGGCTGCTGGATTCGGCGATGTCGTTGTCCGAGCTGGTGACGGTGCAGGACGGCCGCGCATCCATCGAGATCACCCCGGCGGTATCACGCATGTTCACCTGGGACACCGCCGACGAAGTGCATGGCGAGGTGGTCGACGCCGCAGGAGGGCGCCTGTATGGCGATCTGCCCGAGGCATTGCCGCGTCCGGCGAGCGCCGCCGCGAATGACGATGCGGTCTACTACGATGCGCGCCTGCGTGGTCAGCCGGTGCGCATGGTCGAAGTGGTGGTCAGCGCCGGGCCGGGCCATGGCATCCGGCTGCGCGTGGCCGAGACGCTGCGCAAGCGTCACCGGTTGGAACGCAAGCTGCTGCTGACCAGCGTTCCGTTCCAGGCCGCGATCCTGGCACTGGCGGCGTGGCTGGCCTGGTCCGGCACCGGCGCCGCCGCCCGCCATGCCAACCTGGTCGCGCGGAAGCTGGCCAGCCCGCGGCCGGATCCATTGGCACCGCTGGATCCGGCGCAGGAAGCCCCGCGCGAACTGTGGCCGGCGGTGGAGGCGTACAACGCGCTGCTGCAGCGCCTGGACGCGATGCAGGATGCGCAGCGGCGCTTCGTCAGCAACGCCGCACATCAACTGCGCACACCGTTGGCGGCCATGCAGGTGGAGCTGGAGAGCTCATTGCGCCAGCATGATCCGCAGGGCCAGCAGCTGGCGTTGTCCGGCACGCTGGCCGGGTTGGCCCGCTTGCAGCATCTGGTCAACCAGCTGCTGATGCTCAGCCGCTCCGAAGATCCACATGGCAGCGCACTGCCGCTGCAGCCAGTGGACCTGGCCGCGTTGGCGCGTAGCGTGGTGGAGCGCTATGCGGACCGCGCATTGGCTGCAGGCGTGGACCTGGGTTATGACGGGCCCGACGACGGCGTGCAGGTACAGGGCGATCCGCAGCTGCTGCGCGAGGCGTTAGGCAACCTGCTGGACAACGCGCTGCGCTACGGTGCCGTGCCAGGCGTGATCACCCTGGGACTACAGCAGGATGCCGAGGGCGTGCAGGTGTGGGTGGACGATGACGGCACCGGCATTGCCGAGGCCGAGCGCGCGCGCGTCACGGAACGCTTCTACCGGGCCAGCAGTGAAGGCGATGGCTGTGGGCTGGGACTGGCGATCGTGGCCGAGATCGCGCAGCGGCATGATGCGGCGCTGGTGATCGATACCGCCCCGATCGGTGGCGCGCGGGTGGGGATGCGGTTTCGATCCCGCTGACGTCCTGCGTGCCAACCAAGGTTGGCACCTACCAAAGGCACCTCGGCCGGCGGATCCCGGTAGAAGCCAACCTTGGTTGGCGCCGTTGATGTTCTGCATGCCAACCAAGGTTGGCACCTACCAAAAGCACCCCAGCCGGCGGGCCCCGGTAGATGCCAACCTTGGTTGGCGCCGTTGATGTCCTGCATGCCAACCAAGGTTGGCACCTACCAAAAGCACCCCAGCCGGCGGATCCCGGTAGATGCCCACCTTGGTGGGCGCCGTTGACCTCCCGCGTGCCAACCGAGGTTGGCACCTACCAAAGGCACCTCGGCCGGCGGATCCCGGTAGATGCCAACCTTGGTTGGCGCTGTTGACGTCCCGTGTGCCAACCAAGGTTGGCACCTACCAAAAGCACCCAGCCGGCGGATCCCGGTAGATGCCCACCTTGGTGGGCGCTGTTGACGTCCTGCATGCCAACCAAGGTTGGCACCTACCAAAAGCACCCCAGCCGGCGGACCCCGGTAGATGCCAACCTTGGTTGGCACCTACCCATCATCATCGGCTCATCGAATAAGGCGCCTGCGCGCCCTGCCCCGGCCAGTCCCTGTTCGGCTCGGCCTGCATGCTGAAGCGCAGCTCGCCACCGGCCAGGATCTCGTCGTGGCGCAGGAAGGTGCGCTGTAGCGGCTTGCCGTTGAGGATCACGCTGCCCACATAGGTGTGCCTGTCATCCAGCCCATCGGCCACGATGGTGAAGGTCTTGCCGTTCGGCAGTCGCATCGCGGTCTTCGGCAGGAACGGGCGACCCAGGATGTACTCCCCCGAGCCCGGCGCCACCGGGTAGAAGCCCAGCGCGGTGAACACATACCACGCCGACATCTGGCCGACGTCATCGTTGCCGGCCAGGCCATCGGGGCGGTCGGCGTACTGGGTATCCATGATCTGCTTCAGGCGCGCCTGCGTGCGCCACGGCTGGCCGGCATACGAATACAGGTAGGCGACGTGGTGGCTGGGCTCGTTGCCGTGCGCATACCAGCCGATCAGCCCGGTGATGTCTTCCATGTGCTCGAAGATGGACGGGTCGACCTTGGCGTTGAACACCTCGTCCAGGCGCGCGAGCAGCTTGTCACTGCCACCGTGCGCTGCCGCCAGACCGGCCACATCCTGCGGCACGTACCAGGAGTACTGCCAGGCATTGCCCTCGGTGTAGTCGGTGCCGTATCCACTGGCGCTGGGGTCGAATGGCGTGCGGAAGCTGCCATCGCGCTTGCGTGCGCGCATGAAGCCGGTGTCTTTGTCGAAGGCGTTGCGCCAGTTGCCGGCGCGCTTGTCGAAGGTGGCCGCAACATCGGTCTTGCCCATCGCCTGTGCCATGCGCGCGATGGTCCAGTCGTCGAAGGCGTACTCCAGTGTCTTGCTGGCCGCTTCGCCTTCCTCGTCGATCGGCACATAGCCCAGCTCGCGGTACTGCGCGATGCCGTCGTAGGGCCCGTAGTTGGCGGTCTCGACCATCGCCTTCAGTGCCTTGTCGGCGTCGAAGCCGCGGATGCCCTTTACGTAGGCGTCGGCGATCACCGGCACGGCGTGGTAGCCGATCATGCACCAGTCTTCCAGGCCATGGAATGACCACACCGGCAGCATGCCGTACGGGCTGTGCTCATGGTGGGCCAGCATCGAATTGACGAAGTCGCTGTTGCGCTTCTCCGGCTGCACCAGCGTCAGCAGCGGATGCAGCGCACGGTAGGTATCCCACAGCGAGAACGTGGAGTAGTTGGTGTAGCCCTTGGCCTGGTGCACCGCGTTATCCGAACCGCGGTACTGGCCATCGGCATCCATGAACAACGTCGGCCCCAGCATCGTGTGGTACAGCGCGGTATAGGCGCTGCGTCGCGCATGTTCCGGCGCATCGATATCGAGCACCGACAGCGCCTGCGTCCATTCCTGCTTTGCCTGAGCGCGAACGCGGTCGAAATCGAAGCCGGCCACTTCCGCGTCGAGGTTTGCGATGGCACCGGCTTCGCTGACAGGCGAGATCGCCACCTTGACCACCAGCGGTGCGTCCAGCTTGCCGAAGGCGAAGGTGCCGACCAGCTGGCGCCCCTCGATCTGTGCGCGCTGCGCCGGATCCTTCTCGCCCGGCGGCGGGAAGCCCTTGTAGACAATGTCCTGCTCGGTGTTGTGCAGCTCATGCCCGGAAAGCGGCCGCGAGAAACGCATCGCGAAATACAGCTGGCGGCCCGGCGCCCAACCACGGGTTTCGCGGAAGCCGGTCACCGTGCCATCGGCGCGCACCCGCACCCGCGACCACAGCACCTTGCCCGGGTAGTCGTACATGCTGGTGCGCATGTCCAGCAGCACCTTGGCATCGGTGCCCTTGGGGAAGGCATAGCGGTGCACGCCCACGCGCGCACTGGTGGTCAGCTCCGCGCGCACCTTGTAGTCATCCAGGGTGACTGCGTAGTAGCCCGGCTCGGCCTTCTCGTCCGCGTGGCGGAAGCGCGATGCATAGCCGCTGCGCGGCTTCTCCGGATCACCGCGCTCCAGGCCGGGAGTGCCGGTGAACGGCATCAGCAGGATGTCGCCGAGGTCCGAATGACCGGTGCCGGAAAAATGCGTGTGCGAGAAGCCGACGATGCTGCTGTCGTCGTAGCGATAGCCGGCTGCCCAGCCATAGGCCTTTTCGCGTGGCTGGATGCGTGTGTCCGGGCTGAGCTGGACCATACCGAACGGCACCGTGGCACCCGGGTAGGTGTGGCCTTCACCTCCAGTACCAATGAACGGGTCGACCGAGGCGTAGGCCTTGTCGGCGGCGGTTTTGGCGGGAGCGGCCGACGCCAGGCCGGAAGCGAGCATTGCCGTGGCGGCGACAGCGATCAGGAGACGACGGTCCAGCGTGGGCATCGGCGTTTGGATCGATTCAGGTGGTAGCCGGATGCTAGCACCGGGCCTGTCACGCCGCATGCTGCAGTGCGACTGCCCGGTGTCCCACGCCGGGTTCAATCGTCAACCGGGAAGCGCGTTCTGCAACGACATGAGGTCCGCGCTGTGCAGCGGCCTCACCACCCGCGCGACCTCTTCTCCATCGCGCAGCAGCACCACTGTCGGCCACAGCTTCACCTTGAACGCTCGCCCCAATGGCCTTCCCTTGCCATCCTCGATCTTCCAATGCGGCAGATCGTTCGCTTCGACGAAGGCCTGCAACGCGGGCTGCGCGGCCTGGCAATGACCGCACCAGGGCGCACCGAACTCCAGCACCTGCCACCCAGCCTGCGCCGCCACCCCCGCAGAGGTGGGCTCGTTCGGAAGGTGATCACGCATGAACGGCATGAGCGCTACGCCGCCAGTGCCTTCTGGATGTCTTCCAGCGGCGCGTTGGTCAGATCCTTGGCAATATCCCCGAGCAATCGCGCCTGGACCTCTTTATGCAGCAGCGGACGGATGCGACCCAGCGTGGTCGGGTCGGCGATCAACACCAGGTGCGCATAGCGGTTCTTCAAGGCATCCTCATTGAGCTGTTCGGCCACCTGCTTGGCGAACGTCGCCTCGTTGAGCTGCGAGACCGACATGTCCTTCGGCACGGCACCCGCAGGCCCCTGCCCGGACACGCCCTGCTCACTGATGTCCTGCAGGCGCAGCTCGCCCTCCTGTTTCAGGGTCAACTGATGGTTGCTGCCCACGTTGGTAAACACCCGTGCCGAACCACCGTCGGCTACCACGATCAGCGTTCCTTCGGGAATCGTCCGCGCCATTGCATCCTCCATCAATTTGAAAAGTGGGTGTGCGCTCCACCTTATGCACGCCTATGTCACCAGAGCGCGTACAGGATGTGATTCCGTCATCGCAATCTGGAATCCGCCCTAAATTTACCGGGAGGCCTGCCGCTATGGCCTCCATCATCGCGAGGAACCTCTGTGCACGCTGGCTCACTGTTCCACGTCTGCTTCGCCACCAGCCTGGCAATTGCCGGCTGCGCTGGCTGCATCCACCAGTTCCTGCAGGGCCAACCGTTCTTCGCCCTGGCCATCATGCTCTCGGTGCTCACGATGATCGGCGCCGCACTGGTCACGCGGAAACTGGCACTGCCGGGCGCCTTGGCGATGGCCTGCACGGTGTTCGGTTTGCTGGCGAAGTCAGCCTGAGCCTTCTGAACAGGCGACGTGGAACACAGCGTGCAGATCAGCCCGCTTCGCTGCACGCTCACGCCGGTGCCGTTATGATGAACGGATGATCGACACGACCCACTACGTGACGGGCGCACCTGTTACGTGGGAAGCACTGCCGACCGGCGCTTCGCTTGCCACGATTGCTCCCGCCCTGCATTTCCATCGCCTCGCGCTGGATCCCGGCGGATGACGCCCGCAGGCCCACGGCCTGCCATCCCCACACGCTGATGTGACACGCGGCTGCCAACTGCGCGGCCGTTGTGATCCCGTTGCCGCGTTTCCGCCCTTGCGGCGGTGCTTTGCCGTGCGCGTGGCGTTGCGCCTGCACACATTCCCCGGCCCCCACGCCGCCTTCCGATGCCCCTGCGCCACTTGCGCCTGCATCGCCGTTTCCGATTTCCGGGACACACCACAGCACCCATTCCCCTACTTCATACCTACAAGGGAGCCCCTATGCAGGACACGCCCGATTCCCATGCCCACTTCGGCTGGTTCAAACGCCGCCGCCACCTGAAGGTCGATGAGATCACCGTCGTCGACAAGCCCATGCTCAAGCGCGCCGTCGGTGCCGCTGCACTCGGCAATGCCATGGAGTGGTTCGACTTCGGTGTCTACGGCTATCTGGCCGTCACCATCGGCCAGGTGTTCTTCCCGTCGAGCAATCCCACCGCACAGGTGATCGCGGCCTTCGCCACCTTCACCGTGGCATTCCTGGTGCGTCCACTCGGCGGCCTGGTGTTCGGCCCGCTCGGCGACCGCTATGGGCGCCAGAAGGTGCTGGCGTTCACCATGATCCTGATGGCGCTGGGTACCTTTGCGATCGGCCTGATTCCTTCCTACGAGCGGATCGGCATCTGGGCACCGGTGCTGTTGCTGCTGGCGCGTGTGGTGCAGGGCTTTTCCACCGGCGGCGAGTATGGCGGTGCGGCCACCTTCATCGCCGAGTATTCCACCGACCGCAACCGCGGCCTGATGGGCAGCTGGCTGGAGTTCGGTACGCTGGGCGGCTATATAGCCGGTGCCGGTACCGTAACCGCACTGCACATGCTGTTGAGCAGCGAGCAGATGCTGGACTGGGGCTGGCGCATTCCATTCCTGGTGGCCGGCCCGCTGGGCCTGCTCGGCCTGTACATGCGCATGAAGCTGGAAGAGACCCCGGCATTCCGCGCCTTCGCCGAGGAAGCCGAGAAGCGCGAACATGATCGGCCCGGGCTTGGCGCGCTGTTCCAGGTGCACGGCCGCCAGCTGCTGGTGTGCATGGGCCTGGTGCTGGTGTTCAACGTCACCGACTACATGCTGTTGACCTACATGCCCAGCTACCTCAGCGTCACCATGGGCTACGCCGAGAGCAAGGGCCTGCTGCTGATCATCATCGTGATGCTGGTGATGATGCCGTTGAACATTGTCGGCGGGTTGTTCAGTGACAAGCTGGGCCGCCGCCCGATGATCATCGGCGCCTGCATCGCGCTGCTGGTGCTGGCGATTCCGTGCCTGCTGCTGGTCGGCAGCGGCAACGACTGGATGATCTTCCTTGGCCTGATGCTGCTGGGCCTGGCGCTGGTGTGCTTCACCAGCTCGATGCCGTCCACGCTGCCGGCCCTGTTCTATACCCCAGTGCGCTACAGCGCGCTGTCGATCGCCTTCAACGTCTCGGTATCGCTGTTCGGTGGCACCACGCCGCTGGTTACTGCATGGCTGGTGGAACGTACCGGCGACCCGCTGGTGCCGGCCTACTACCTGATGGGCGCGGCGGTGGTCGGCCTGATCACGATGCTGTTCGTGAAGGAAACCGCCGGCCTGCCGTTGCGTGGTTCACCGCCGGCCGTCGGCAGCGACAGGGAAGCTGCGGCGCTGTTGAAGAGCGATGTGCCGGTCACGGTGGACCCGAGCCTGCCGCCGCTGCCAGACGTTGCAGAGCCCGAGCAGGTGAAACCGGCCTGAGGCTCGCCGCGAAAT